>CAXTBX010000015.1:0-54741 GCA_964242205.1 uncultured Chthoniobacterales bacterium | reverse complement strand
GAACCTGTGACCCCTACCGTGTCAAGGTAGTGCTCTACCACTGAGCTAACCGCGCGAAAACGACGACGACGCGGAACATAGTGGGCCTTCAGTCGTCTGGCAACAACTTTTGCGCCGGAACTCGGGGAGCCGGTGCTTCGGACGCCTTTCTGCGCAGCAAACGCATTTGCTCACGCTCCTCCCGACCGGGGTACGCCCGCGTCGGCGTCCACGCGTCGATCAACTCGAAATCGGCGTTGAAAAACGCGTCCAGTTCTTCCGTGGCGATCCCGAACGGCGGCCCGCCGCCCGGCGGTGGCGGTTCGCCCTGCGCCCAAGGCCGCAGATAGAAAATCGCTAACAAACACCCGCCGGGCCGGAGCGTCCCGGCGACCGCGCGCACGTAATCGCTCCGTCGCGCCGGGTCGATGGCGCAAAAACACGTGTGCTCGAACACCCAGTCGAACCGTCCGGCGGACTTCGGCGACCACGCGAAAAGATCGGCTCGCATATAGCTCTCAGAGCCGGCCTTCGGAAAACTCTCGGCTTGCTCCAACGCGGCTGCCGAGAGATCCAGCCCGACCACCCGCGCGTCCCCGGTCCGCGCGATGGCCCGCACGTCGTGGCCCAACCCGCAGCCCGGCACCAGCACGTCGCCCGTCAGCCGATGGCCGGGCTGCGCCAGCCATTCGAGCAACGGCGGCGCTGGCGCGCCTTTCTCCCACGGCGTCTGGCCGATCCGGTAGCAGTTTTCCCAGTCCGTTGTCATGTCGCACTACCGGTAAAGCGGCGGACCGCGCTTGTCACCTGCTTGTCGAGCTACCACATCCGCACGCTCTGGACGCTGGCGAACGCCGATTCAGGGACAATCGCCCGCTTTCCGATGGAAAATACCCCGCCCGCCGCCCGTCCGCCCGTCACCGTCCCGGCCACCACGCAACCCGGCTTCGTGCGCGTCCGGGGCGCGCGCGAGCATAACCTCAAGAACGTCGATCTGGCGATCCCCCGCGACGCCCTGGTGGTTTTCACCGGCGTATCCGGCTCGGGCAAATCGTCGCTCGCCTTTGGCACGCTTTACGCCGAGGCCCAGCGGCGTTACCTCGAATCCGTGTCGCCCTACGCGCGGCGGCTCTTTCACCAGATGGCGGTGCCGGAAGTCGACGAGATCGAGGGGCTGCCGCCCGCCGTGGCGCTCCAGCAGCAGCGCGGTTCGCCGACGACGCGCTCCAGCGTAGGCAGCGTCACCACTCTCTCTAACCTGCTGCGGATGCTCTACTCCCGTGCGGGTGACTACCCACCCGGGCAGCCGTTGCTCTACGCCGAATCTTTCTCGACCAACACGCCCGAGGGCGCGTGTCCGCAATGCCACGGCCTGGGCCGCGTGTACGAGGTGACGGAGGCCTCAATGGTGCCGGACCCGGCGTTAACCATCCGCGAGCGCGCCATCGCGGCGTGGCCGACCGCCTGGGGCGGCCAGAACCAGCGCGAGATCCTGATGACACTCGGCTACGACGTGGACCGCCCCTGGCGCGACCTGCCGCAAAAGGACCGCGACTGGATTCTTTTTACCGAGGAACAGCCCATCGTGCCCGTGTACTCCGGCTTCGACGCGCGCGAGGTGCGTCGCGCACTGAAGTCGAAGCTGGAACCCAGCTACATGGGCACGTTCACGAGCGCGCGCCGCCATGTCTTCCACACCTTCGCGCATACCCAGAGCGCGCTGATGAAACGGCGCGTCGCGCGGTTCATGTTGAGCGCCGAATGCCCGCTGTGCGGTGGCAAGCGGCTGCGGCGCGATTCGCTGTCCGTCACGTTCGCGGGTCACAACATCGCGGATCTCTCCCGGCTGCCGCTCAAACAACTGGCCGCGATCCTGCGGCCCTACGCCGACGGCACGGCTGCTGGCCTGCAAAAATCGGCGCGTCACCACCCGGAAAAAGCCGTCGTCACCCGGCGCATCGCCGAGGATTTGTTGGGCCGCAGCCTCGTCTTGCTCGACCTCGGCTTGGGGTACCTCACGCTGGAGCGCAGCACGCCGACGCTCTCGCCGGGCGAACTGCAACGCCTGCGGCTGGCGACGCAGGTGCGCTCCAACCTGTTCGGCGTGGTGTATGTGCTCGACGAGCCGTCGGCGGGTCTACACCCGGCGGATACCGAGGCGCTGCTGCGCGCGCTCGACCGCCTAAAGGCGTCGGGCAATTCATTGTTCGTGGTCGAGCACGAACTTGACGTGGTGCGCCACGCCGACTGGATCGTCGATGTCGGCCCGGCGGCGGGTCAGCACGGTGGCGAGATTCTTTACAGTGGCCCGCCCGAGGGTTTGCGCGCGGTGGAAAGATCGCGGACGCGCCCCTACCTGTTCGCGGACGCCGCGCTACCGGCCAAAACCCCACGCGCCCCGCAAAACTGGCTGAAGTTGTCCGGCGTGACGCGCAACAACCTGGAGAATTTGGCGGTCGCGTTTCCGCTGGGCGTGTTCACCACGGTCACGGGCGTCTCCGGTTCGGGCAAGTCGAGCTTGGTCAGCCAGGCGCTCGTGGAACTCGTCGCGGGCGCACTCGGCCAAGCGGAACCAGTTGTGGAGGACGACGAAAGCGAGGCCTTGGAACAAGCGCCTCAGGTGGCCACAGGCGGACAGATCGTCGCGGGTATGGAAGGCGTCAAGCGCCTCGTCGTGGTGGACCAAAAGGCAATTGGCCGCACTCCGCGTTCCAACCTCGCAACCTACACCGGTCTGTTCGACCACGTCCGCAAGATCTTTGCGGAAACCAAGGCCGCGCGCGCCCGCCGTTACGACGCGGGTCGCTTCTCGTTTAACGTCGCCAAAGGTCGGTGCGAGAATTGCCAGGGGGAGGGGTTCGTCATGGTGGAACTACTCTTTCTGGCGAGCGTTTACACGCCGTGTCCCGTCTGTCAGGGAGCACGCTACAATGCCAAGACGCTCGAAATCACTTACTGTGGCAAGAACATCGCGCAGGTTCTTGGCCTGACGGTGGACGAGGCGTGGGAATTCCTGGCCGACGAGCCACCTGTGCGCCGCGCGCTGGACGTGTTGCGGCAGGTGGGGCTGGGTTACCTGCGGCTGGGTCAGCCTGCCACGGAACTCTCCGGCGGCGAGGCCCAGCGCATCAAGCTGGCGACCGAACTCCAACGCACCGGACGGAGCAACACGCTTTACGTTCTCGACGAACCGACGACCGGTCTGCACCCCTCCGACGTGGAACGTCTCATGACGCAACTGGACAACCTCGTGGCGGCGGGCAACACGGTGATCGTCGTGGAGCACGACATGGGCGTCGCGGCGGGGAGCGATTGGGTGATCGACGTGGGACCCGGCGCGGGCGACGAGGGCGGGCGAATCGTGGCGGAAGGCCCGCCCCGGCAGGTGGCGAAAGCCGCGCGGAGCCGGACAGCCACCTACCTCGCGGCGGAAATCAGGTAGGGAAACCCTTCCGAGGTCGGGCCTTCAGCCCCTCCATTTTCGCTTGTCACAGGCAGAATTATGCTGCCGTGAACAATGATTCCCTTCTTGTTTGTGAACCTTGTGCGAGGTCATTCCGCACGCACCCTTTCCCAAGGTTGCGCATGGAAAAAATAGCGGCTTTACTGTACGCCCATGCTCCCCCGCATCTCTCGAATGAGCCTTTCCGCCCGTGCGCTCGGCTTGATGACCCTGACCGCCGCCACCGGTGTCTGCGCTGTCCTCGGACTCACCGCCACCACCGACAACAACGGCGGCACGCTGGAAAACGTCGCCATGCTCGTTTCCGCACCCGATGCGCCGCGCTCCACGCTTTACCCGTCCAACAAGGCCCCGCTCACCCCGAGCGCGTTCGTCAAGCTACCCATCGGCGCGATCACGCCCAAGGGCTGGCTCAAGCACCAACTCGAACTTCAGCGTGACGGCCTGAATGGCCGCTTGGAAGAGGTCTCCAAGTGGCTCGACTTCTCGAAAAGCTCGTGGAGCGATCCGCAGGGCGGCGGCAAATTCGGTTGGGAGGAATTTCCGTATTGGATCAAAGGCTACGGCGACCTGGCCTATGTCCTGGGAGACCCCAAGCTCACCGCCAATGCGACGAAATGGCTCAAGGCCGCGATGGCCACCCAGCGCGAGGATGGTTACTTCGGCCCGCGCGAATTGCTGACCACGCTCGACGGCAAGGCCGACATGTGGCCGCAGATGCCTGTGCTCAACGCCATGCAGTCGTACTACGAATACACGGGCGACAAGCAGGTCATCGACGTGATGACCAAGTACTTCAAATGGCAGGATTCCATCGCGCCGGAGTCGTTCAACGCCGGGTATTGGCCGCGCGTGCGCATGAGCGACAACATCGAGAGCATCTACTGGCTCTACAACCGCACGGGCGACGCCTTCCTGCTCCCGTTGGCGGATAAAATCTACCACCACTCCATGCAGTGGAACGGCATCGAGAATTGGCACAACGTCAACATCGCCGAGAGTTTTCGCACGCCGACGGTGTTCTGGGAACAGGCCCAGAAGCCGGAGTTGCTCACGGGAGCCGAGCGCAATTACCAGCAGGTCATGGGCAAGTACGGTCAATTCTCCGGCGGCGGCTTCGCGGGCGATGAGAATTGCCGCGAAGGTTTTTTTGACCCACGCCAGGCTTTTGAGACCTGCGGCATGGTCGAGTTCATGCACTCCTTCGAGATGCTGACCAAGATCACCGGCCAGCCGGCCTGGGCCGACCGTTGCGAAAATGTGGCCTTCAACTCGTTCCCGGCCTCCATGACCGCCGACCTCAAGGCGCTGCACTATCTGACGAGCGCGAACATGGTCCAGCTCGACGCGGGCAATAAATCCCCCGGTCTGCAAAACGGCGGCGAGATGATCTCCTTCAGCCCCTACGAAGCCTACCGCTGCTGCCAGCATAATCACGGCATGGGCTGGCCTTATTATGCCGAAGAACTCTGGCTCGGCACGCCGGACGGCGGCCTGTGCGCGTCGCTCTACGCGGCGAGCAGCGTCAAGGCTAAAGTTAGCCCGGGCGCGGGTAAGGAGATCACCGTCGAGGAGGAAACGGACTACCCGTTCCGCGACACGATCACGCTCAAGGTCAACGCTCCGGCGGACGGCGTGGCCTTCCCGCTTTACCTGCGCGTGCCGGGCTGGTGCGACGGCGCAACGGTGGCCGTCAACGGCCTGCCGATGCCTCTGGCGACGCCCGCGAAGCCGGATTCCTTCCTCGTCCTCAAGGGCCGGACGTGGAAAACGGGCGACACCGTGACGCTCAAGTTGCCGATGAACGTCGCGGTCAAAAAATGGGAGAAGAACAAGGATTCAGTGTCGGTCAACCGTGGTCCGCTGACGTTCTCGCTCAACATTGGCTCGAAGACGAAAACTTACGGCAGGATGAACCCCGCTTGGCCCGAGACGGAGATTTTCGCCGCGACCGCATGGAACTACGGCCTCGCGCTCGACGATGCCAACGCGGCCACGGCGGCGCAAGCGTTCGAGGTCGTGGAAAAGCCGGGTCCGATTGCCGCTCAGCCCTTCACGCCGGAAACCTCGCCGCTCATGATCAAGGCCAAGGCGCGTAAGATCGACCAATGGGTGCAGGACCGCAAAGGTCTGCTCATGCCCTTGCAGGCGAGTCCCGCCAAGACCAGCGGGCCAGTGGAAGTGGTCAGCCTGATCCCGATGGGTGCGGCGCGTCTGCGCATCACGTCGTTCCCGACGACCAGCAGCGCGAGCACCGCGCACGAGTGGACTGCGCCCGCGCAGCCGCAGGCAGGCCTGACGGGCTCGGCGTCACACGTCCACGACAGCGATACGACCGACGCGCTGAGCGACGGCATGGTTGGCGCGAACTCCGCCGACGAAAGCATTGCGCGGTTCACTTGGTGGGACCATCGCGGCACGGCGGAGTGGGTGCAGTACGACTTCGACGGCCCGCGCAAGCTGGCCAGCGCGTCGGTGTATTGGTTTGACGACACGGGTCACGGGAATTGCCGCGTCCCGGCATCCTGGCGGATTTTGTACAAGAGCGGCGACCAATGGAAACCGGTTTCGACCGACCCAAAAGGGTATACGACGAACCGCGGCGCGTTCAACGTGGCGTCGTACTCGCCGGTGGAAACTACGGCCCTGCGGCTGGAAGTGCAGCTGCAACCGGGCGAATCGGGTGGCATCTTGGAGTGGAAGGTCGAATAGGGTAGGGAGGAGGGGGGCGAGGCGGTCCCTGACTCGCGCCTCAAGCGCATCAGCATCCCTTTTTACCTGTGTCTAACCCCCCGATGCTCTCACGCGCCCTCGTTTCCAAGTTATGCTTGGGAGCGCACTTGCTTGGGGAGGGGTGCTCCCCAAACAGCGCTCTCGTTCTTACATCCGCCTGCCGCCCGGCAAACGTAACTCCCCACGGCTTCGGCAATCATCCGTACCGACCCGGCCCTGCTGCCCCCCCGTCATGGCTGCCTATTCGCAAGACGACTTCTTTGGCTTCAGAGAAACTCCCGCTGACTCCGCCGCCCCCGCGCTCGCCAAACCCGACGAAGCCGCCGCCCGCGAAAAACTGCGCATCATCCACCAGCGACTCTGCCGCGAGTATGGTTGCCCGGTCGGTTACTTCCACGAGCTGACCCCGCTGGACGAACTCGTTTCCTCGCTGCTTTCCCACCGCACGCGTAACTCCGAATCCGGCGCGGCCTACAAAGAACTCCGCCGTCGCTTCGCCGACTGGACCGCCGTGCGCGACGCCCCGACCGCCGAGGTCGAGGACGCCATCCGTGCCTGCAATTGGCCGGAACAAAAAGCCCCGCGCATCCAACAAATCCTCCGCCTCATCACCGAACAACGCGAAGGCGACCTCTCGCTCGACTTCCTCGAAACGATGCCCGTGCGCGCGGGCCGCGACTGGCTGGAGCAATTGCCCGGCGTCGGTCCCAAGACCAGCGCGGCGGTGTACATCTTCAGCCGCATCCGTGGACGCGCCCTGCCCGTGGACAGCCATCACCACCGCGTCGCGCAACGCCTCGGTCTGATCCCGATGAGCCTGGACGTGGGGCCAGCTCACGCGGTGCTCGAAGCGATGCTACCCGCCGAGTGGGATGCGCAGACGGTCTACGACGACCACGAAATCCTGATGTTTCACGGCCAGCGTTGCTGCCACTACCGGGGACCGGAGTGCGGGCGTTGCATCCTGCTCGACCTCTGTCCGACTGGGCAGACCCGCCTTGAGCAAGCGGCTTCCAACGCAATCCTTGCCAAGCGCGGGACGACTCCCAGACCCGCAGCCACCCGGAAATAGTCGGCTGTAGCCATGGCGCTCCGTCGCCGTGCCATGACTGGGTGGATGACCAGGGGTGGACGCCGAGTGGTCACTACTGCCGCGCCGTCGCCTGACTCCGCCGCGCCGTAGCGTCACCAATAAGCTTGCAATCGCGTCCCCCGCTTGGTTCCCTCCGCACATGCTCACCTTGGTTCTCAGTTTATTTTCCAACGCGCCCCTGGCGATGATTTCCGCCCAGGAACTCATCGAAGCGATCCCGATCATCATCTCGCTGGTCATCATCGAAGGGTTGCTCTCCGTGGACAACGCGTTGGCCATCGCGTCGATGGCGTCGCACCTGCCCAAGCCGCAGCAGGTCAAGGCGCTGCGCTTCGGTATCCTGGGCGCGTACCTCTTTCGCGGCATTTCGCTCGCCATCGTTGCCTGGATCATCGCCAACCAGTGGATCAAATGGCTCGGGGCGATTTACCTGATCTACCTGATGTGCTCGCATCTCTCTTCGAGCGAGGAGGAAGGCGAGAGCGGCTCATCGGCTCACCGCACGAGCTTCTGGATGACGGTGCTCCAGATCGAAATTATGGACCTGAGCCTGTCCATCGACAACGTGGTCGCCGCCGTGGCGCTCAGCCCGAAGCTCTGGATCGTCATCACGGGCGTGTTCATCGGCATCCTCGCATTGCGGCTGCTCGCGGGAATCTGCATCAAGCTCATCGAAAAATATCCAATCTTGGGTAAGACGGCCTTCCTGCTGGTCGGCTACGTCGGCGTCCTGTTGGTCGTCGAGTTGTTGTCCGACGAGCTGGCGCGCTACGGCCACATCGGCCACCCGATCCACATCGGCTCCATCGGCAAATTCATCGGTATCTGCATCATCGTGGCGCTGACCCTGATCTACGACGCCAGCCCCGGCCTCAAGACTGCACTCGCGCCGTTGCTCAACGGCGTGCTGGTGTTGATGCGCGGTTTCGCGGCGGTGTTTGAGGTGATCCTCTGGCTGCCCAAGCAGGTGTTCCGCATCGGCCACGACCTGGTGGTGCGCAAAAAACCCCTCCCGGCGGACAGTGAGATCATCCGCGAAGCCGCCCCGCCGGAAGATGGCACGCCGCGCCCCTGACCCCCTCCTTCTCTCCGTGAACTCCGCTCCCTCCGCGTCTCCGCGTTAAAATCTTGCCCTATTACGCCCCCGCCGCGAGCAACGACACCACTCCGGTCACCACCGCCGTCGTCCCTGTCCCGAATTGCCCGACGGGATTGAACGCCTGCGCGCGACGCAACACGTTCTCCGCCCACGCCCGGTGACACGCCGGTTCCTGCATCGCGCCGCCGAGGCGAAACACCGCCGGGGCATCCGGGTGCAGGATCTGCATCGCCTCCTGCGTTTCCTCCACGCTGGGGTGGTAGCTTTCCGCGATGACCTCCACCTGCCGGGGCGTCAGCGCGGTCTTGGCGAACAACCCGCGCTGCACATCATCGACGCACTCGCGCGCGAGCGTCGCCAAGTCGTCAATCCGGTCGAACACCGGCCCGCACAGCGCGAACCCGCGCGGCGCGAACACTTCGAGCAACTCGTCGATGACCCGACCCACCGGTGTCTCATAAATTGTGCGTCCGCGCGGACGCCGCAATCCGCCGAGCAGCGCAAACAGATCGTTCGCGCCGATGCGCACGCGCGGGATCAACTCCCGGTGGATCAGACACGCCTCGGCCAGTTCATGCCGTCCCCACGGATTCAGCGCCTCGCGCGCTTCCAAAATGGGCAGCAGCGCAAACCGTCGGTCGGTCAGCCGCGCCCAATCTTCGATGCGTCGTGGCGTGGCTTTGGGCAAGATGAAACCGTCGATGCTTTCGATCCCCGGCAAATCCAGCAAAATGGCTAGAATCTCTTCGTCCGCCGGTCGCAGAAAAACGTGCGTCCGGCCTTCCGGCAACGTCGCGCCGTGGCCCAACCGCGCGAGCACGCTGCCCAAGCCGGCGGCCAGCCGCGCCCGCTCGCTCGCCCGCACGGCGTCCTCCAGACACACGGCCACGGCGCGCACCCGAGGAAATTTCTCTCCGCTCACGACCGCCTCCAGGTCGGGCCGGTCCGCAGGCATGTAGAGCAAGGGCGCATAATCGGCGAACATGCGCCCACACTTAGCGGAATAGGTGGGAATCACGCAAGCGCTTCCGCGATGATGGCCACCGCCGCGAACGGCAGGTCGGGCCGGTGTTCGACGGGAATATTCCGCAGCCCCGCGAGCCGCCGGATGATTTCCGTGTCGCCGTCCGCGTCGCCGCGCAGCAGCAGCCGCTCGGGCAGCCGTCGCAACGCCACGCGCACGCTTTCCCCGATCCCGATTTTGACGCGGTGCGGATCGCGCACGCCGTAACGTCGCCGAGTTTCCTCAATGAAGCCGCGCGTGAACTCCAGCCGCGCCGCGCGAGCGGGGGAGTGCAACGTCGGCGGCGGCCCGATAGCAATCGGCATCGTCACCTCAGCGCACAGCGCGTCCATGTGCTCGACGAACCAACGCGAGAGATCGTAACGCCGCAAATGCGGCAGCTCGACGCACCCGTGAAAATCACCGGACCCGATGCTCGCGCGCGGCAGCACGGAGCGCGAGATCAACCCCGAAATCGTCCCCCCTAACAACGACGAAGGAATGACATAATCCTCCTCGCTAGCGCTCCAGGCGGCTGACCCGCAAATGTCTAACGGTGCCCACAGATCACGGAGATTTGGATACGCCGAAAAACGCGGGTCCGTGCCGACGGATGCCGCCAGTTCGCCCGCGATGGTGCCCTTACCGGTCCAGCCGTCCACAAAACGCACGCTTTCGGGCGGATGCCGCGCCGTGATGAACGCGAGCGCATTGCCATCCACGCCCCGGTCGCGGATGATCGAAATCGAGTAATGCCGGATCGTCTCCGCACCCCATCCAAACCGCGCCGCCCGTCGCCGCAGTATCCGCCCCAACACCACGCCTACCGGCGTGCCCGCCCGCGCGATGGACACCAACGTGATTTTGTGTTGCTGCTCCGCTTCGGCATCGGCAACCAGCGCGTTGGCCAGCGTGCACAGGTCCCGCGCCATCCGCCATGCATTGCCCTCCAAACATGCGCGAAAAAGCCGCATCCGCTCGTGTCCCGGACGATCCTCCGGCCCGATCATTTCGCTGTAGTGCCGGCGGCCCGACTGCATCTCGCGCTCGCGTTCGGGCAGTGCCGTAGTCGGCAGATGCACCCGCTTGAGCAGGAATCGCACGTCGTCTAACGACGCATAGCTGCCCGGAAAACAAGGGTCAGTTTCCATCGTGCCAGCGTTGGGCCAGCCGCGAACCGCTGGGCGTGCCCATAAACGCGGCGCTCGCCATAAACGGCGCGTCCTCGGGCATATCTCCGAGCGCAAGCAACGGCGCGCGTCCCCCGGCGTATCGCACCATGAATGCATACAATCCCGCCGCCTTGGAAACCGGTGGCGGCAACACCTGCAACTCGCGCCCGTGTTCGGCCACGCGTCCCGGAAAATGTGCGATGGCCTCGCGCAAAATCATCCCCGCTTCCTCCGTCCAAAAGTCATGCGTGGCCTTGGCAACAAGGTAAGCCGGAAACGGCGTGTTACTCGCCACCAGCCGCGCTCGCATCACGCCCCGTCCGCGTTCGTCAAGGATAGCGGCAACCTCGCGCAACCCATCTTCCCACGCGGCGAGTTGCGTGGCCATTTCCTCGTCCCACCCGGGATCGGGTTGCATCGTATCCGGCTGCAAAAGAATCGCCCCGTTGGCAATCACCGCCCCGGCCCGCAGCGGCAAGCCGTCAATCTGCACGCGCGCGTATGAATCCCGGTCGCGCGCGGTCACGGCCACCACCGCGAACTGTTTCGCCAGCGCGGCCAGCAGCGCGTGCCGCTCGGCGGGCATCCACGATGACGGCTCCGGTGGCTGAGCGTCCGTTTTCCACGTCGCGGCAATGGCTCCCGGCAGCTGCTTCCGCCCGAAAAGCGTGCCGTCGAGGTCCGTGGCAATCCAACCGGACTGTAACATGTCGGGGGTCATCGCGGAGCGAGTTTGCACTCGATCCGGGGAATGTCCAGCACCGGATGCCCGGTCGGCGGCAACTGGTCCTCACACAAAAGGATCACGCGCGAATAAGAATGTTCGACCGGCATGTTGTAGAGAAATTCCGCGTGTGCCTCGCCGCTCAACGCCGGAAACTGGCGCGCGTGGCCGATGGCACCTCCCGGCAAAACGGGCGAGCGCGTGGTGGCCTGCACGAACGTCTCCGCGCCCCTCGCCGCCAACTCTTCGGCCAACCGCAACGCGGGGAAACCGTACTCGCCCGTCCCTACCACGAGCACCCGTTGACCTGACAAATCCGCTTCTTCGCATTCCATCCATTCAGCGGGCAAATCCTCTGCTCGCACGAGTCCGCCGCGCGCGCTAATCCGCGCAACCACCTGCTCGTCCAGCGCGACGGTCTGGCTGGGCGCGGCCGGCAGGACATCGTCGTTGGCCACGAATTCGAATCGTCCTTCGAGCAACGACAAACACTCCAGCGCATCCCGCCCATCTGCTTCCTCTGCCACCGACGGCGGATGCCAACGCAGCAGGACCGCCAGCGCCGTGCGTGCCACGCCTCCCCGACCCCGCGCCCGCCGCCATCCATCATATGCCTCGCGCAGCCGCGCAGCGGTGTGCGCGGTGGTTGTCTCATCGTCCACGATGACCAACGAACGCGCGTTTCCGAACACGTCCTGCGGATCAGCTTGTACCGTGGGACGATGGATGACGTGACCCGCCGCGTGTGAATGAACCTCGCTGAAACCGAAGGCAATCTCTTCGCCGGTCCGGCGGCGCGTGCTGTCGACGTAAAGTGCCTGTTCCATGCCTGCGCCGATCTGCCGCCACTCCCGGAACACGGCCTGACCCAAAGTAGTGGCCGTCTCTGCCATGCCGACGAAAAGCCAGGGCCCGGGCAGCCTGGCAGCATGGATTTTCTCCGCCAATCGTCGTGCCGCCTCAACGAGCTTGACGGGCGGGGTGGGCAAGTGCCGACCCAACAACCGGCTAACGAACAAAAACCGCCGCCGCGCGTTGTTCCGCGCGGCAAACGCGCACGCCCGGTCCAGTGGAATCTCCTCGCGCGTCATACGGCAGCGCAATTCTCCCCCGCGCACGCGCGCCAGCCAGCCCCCATCCGACTGCCGTACCGCCCCGCCAATCCTGTCCGTTGGCGACGGAAAATCCTCGCTCATAAAAGCCGTGGTTTAAATCTTCGTGCAACGTCCGCCTTGCCGGACATTTTTGCCGCTACCGCAACTTCATTTTGCAGGACAAATTCCCCGAGTTGCTGCTGCACGCGCAAACCTACAAACGGCTGCGGAATCATGGTTTCATCCGTACGCCCCGCCGCAAGCTGCACCGCCCAGAACGGAAAATTGACCCCTGATAAACACGCCAGGTACAACCCGCCGGACATGCGCGGGTTGATCTCCAATAGCTTTGGCGTTCCGCGCGCGAACCGCACCTGCACATTGTAGACGCCGTCCAACGCGTAATGCGATGTGGCGCGCCGGGCAATTTCAACTAACTCCGATTTGTCCTCTAGGGCTTGCGCCCCGCCTACGCGCGTCGGTTTGCATCGCGCCACCGCCCGCAACAGTTGCCCCCGCTGCCCGAGGCAATCCACGCTGTACTCCGCGCCGTCGAGGTATTCCATCACCAACAGATCCCGAAACTCCGGCTCCGTGGCAAGGATGCGCATGGCGGCGGCGATGGAGATCCGTACCGGTTCGCTCTTGAACAACGCACGCATCTCGGTCTGCCGGTCATCCAAGATGTGAAAGCCCAACCCGCCCGTGGATCGCGACGGTTTGAAACATACCTGCCGCCCCGTCTTGGCAACCTCGTCGCAAGCCGCCGCGAATGCCTTCGCCGTGTTCACGACGCGACACACCGGAGCTTCGGCGACCTCCGGCGGCACGGTCGCATAAAACCGTGCCTTGTCGTCGAACAGTCGCATCGTCTCGGCGCTTGCCGCCACCACCAGCGCCGTGCCGATTTTCTCGAACTCCGCGCGTGCTTCCTCCGCCCGTGCCATGCCGACACCTGGCACAAATACGTCGACCGCCTCCCGGCGGCAAAAATCGAGACAGAACGCGAGGTAATCATTCGCGCTCAAACCACGCGGCTCCAGCGCGGCTCGATCACAAACCTCGAACGCCGGAAAATCCGGGTTCCGGTGCGTGCAGATCACCCACGGGCGCACCGCTTCCGGCACGCCCTTGAGCAAGCGCACGACGTTGTAGGTGCTCGAAAGATTCTCGTTGTACCAAACCCGCAGCGGAGAGGTCGGCATTCTCCCCACTTCCACGATCCGCCTTCCCACTTCTGACTTCACAAATGCGGTGTGATCGCCGGGAGCAAATCCTGGAACGTCCGCCCGCTGGCGTTTTCGCCGATGGCGTGCATCTTCCATTCGCCGTCGTGCCGGTACACCTTGGTCATGATCATCGCGTTGTGGTTGCCACCCGCGCCAAGATCGTATTTCGCAATTTCGCGGCTCGAACTCTGGTCTACCATCCGGCACGACGCATTTTCGATCTGCGAAAAATTCTGCCCCGTGAACGAGTTCACCACGAACACCAGCGATTTCACGTCGGCGGGCACGCGCGAAAGGTCGACGATGATCTGCTCGTCGTCGCCCTCGCCCGCGCCGGTCCGGTTGTCCCCGGTGTGGGTGATGCTCCCGTCTTTGCTGTGCAGCTGCCGGAACCACACGGCGTCCTTGAAATGCCCGGCGGTGTCGAACAACACGCATGACGCGTCGAGGTCGATCTCCTGCTTCGCGCTGAACATGCCGAGGAAGCCGCCGGATTGCTTCGCGTCCCAGCCCAGGCCCATGACGACCTTGCTCAGCGCGCCGCCCGCCGTTTTTTCCAGCGAGATTTTCTGCCCTTTCGTAAGGTTGACGGACATACGAAAATTCCCCGGTTAGACGTTGACGCCGTAGTTCTTGGCCAACGGCCCGAGGCCCCCGGCGAATCCCTGCCCGACGGCCTTGAATTTCCATTCGCCGCCGTTGCGGTAAATCTCGCCGAAGATCATCGCCGTTTCTGTGCTGGAATCCTCGGAAAGATCGTAGCGCGCGATCTCCACATTATCCGCCTGGTTGACCACGCGGACGAACGCTTTGGCCACCATGCCGAAATTTTGCCGCCGCGACTCGGCCTCGTGGATCGTCACCGACACGGCGATTTTATCCACGTCGGCGGGCACCTTTTCGAGGTCAACCTTCACGGCTTCGTCATCGCCGTCGCCCGCGCCGGTCAGGTTGTCGCCCTGATGCTCCACGGAGCCGTCGGTGGATTTCTTGTTGTTGTAAAAGATGAAGTCGGCGTCGTTGCGCACCTTGCCGCCGGTGTTGAGCAGGAACACGCTGGCGTCGAGATCGAAGGCCGCGCCGTCCGTGGCGCGCAGATCCCAACCCAGACCGACCGTGATGGCTTTGAGTCCGGGCACCGTTTTGGTCAGCGATACGTTGCCGCCTTTGGCGAGTGATACAGGCATGATGTTCGGGTGTTAAACGTTGGTTATGACTGGTTTTGTACGGAAATAAGACAGCAGTGCGGGGCAGGGCGTTGAAAATCGTTCCCAACAATTATTTCGTGCCGCGTGGCTTGAGCGTCACGTCACCCTGCGACTTGATCGCCACGTCCAGGTCGGTGTCGCCTTCAACGGGCGCGCCATGTGCGGTCGCCACGACCTTGACGTGGTGCTGGCCCGGCGTGAGCGACAGGTTGAGTTGGCCGGACGTTACGTCGCGCCCGGCGCGGTCTTGCTGCGGGCTATCGTCCACGCTCCAACGCGTGATCTCCAGCGGCGTCAGCGTGCCGTCGCTCTCGTGGGCGGTGGCCATGATGACCACGTCCATCTTACCGTCGTGCGGCGTGGTGGCACCCTGGGCTTTGAGGATTTCCACCTTGGGCGGTGCGGCGGGCAAGGCTGGCGTCGTCCCGGCGGTCGCGGCGGTGGGAGATTCTCCAACCCTCGTCGCAGCATTTGCGGCGGGAGGAGACGACGCCGCGCCTGCCCGCGCGGCATCCGCCGAGCGCGCGTCGTTGGCGGTGCGGCCTTGGTCCGCCGCCGTCGCGGCGTGTTCACCCTGCGCGGAATCGGCGGCGGACTTTTCCTGGGCGGCGGACTTTGCGGTTGTGCTTTTGGAACGGTCATCGTTCAGGCTGGAGGCAGCGAGGTCCCGCGTCGATTTGTCCGTGCCGGAGGCGGCGGTTGCCGCTGTGGAATCCTGTCGGCTGGCGTTCCGCGTTTGGTCGGATCGAGCCGCTGACGTGCCGCTCGAGTCAGCGTCTGCCGCGCGCTTTGCCGCGTCGTTGGAACTTGCTCCCGTTGATCCTGTCGCGTCCGACCCCGACGATGCCACACCCTGGCCGGTCGGCGCGACCGTCGTGTCGCCGGGCAGCCCGGCGGGCGCACTGGACGGGTCCATCGCCATGGTGGCAGGTGAGGGGTTCGCCGTCGCTTGGTGGTCGGGCCGAGAGACAGGTCGTTGCAGCCACCACCAGAACGCCGCACCGACCAACAGCAGCAGGAGCAGCCAGAGCAACAGCATCGGCAGCCGCCTGAGAAACGTCGTGCCGGGCGACTCCACGGCGATCCGTTGCAGCGCGGCGACCGGGGCCAGCGACGTGCCCTCCTCGCGCTCACAACCCCACAGGACGAGCAAGCGCCGGTTCCACCCCGAGCCGTGCAGCCGGTACAGATCCGGGTCCTTGGCGGGATCGGGCAGACAGAATTTTTCGATGACCTTGCGCGCGTTGGGATCGGTGTGCGGATCCTGCGCCTTGCGCTTGAGGTTTTCCAGCGCGCGTTGCAGCCGCTGGTATTCCGACCGGGGCACGCGGTTCATCTGCGCGCCGACGGCCTGGCTGCGCGACGCCACTTCCGCCCCGCCGACGAAGTGCTGGAACAACGCGCCGCCCCGGTCGCGACGGTCCTCGACGCGCGGCAAAAAATCGCCCAATACCTCGCGGATGACCTGCTGGTTGTCGTGGTCCCAAAACCACCCGCCGCCCTGGAACGCGCGCAGGCGGTTGTATTCACTCAACGGCACTTCGATGCCTTGGTCAGGAAGCGATGTGAGCGGCATAAATTTTGATCAGGTGAATACCTCGGCGCGATGGATGACCCGTTTCTGGGCATCGCGTACGCACCACGTCCGCACCGAAACGACCTCCGGCGAACTGCCGCGCGGCGGGAACGTCATGAACAAACTGTTGGCCGGGGTGCCAGGTTCGGCCACCTCGATCTCGCACTTCCCGGCGCATTCCTCGTTGAACGCCGCGGCCCACGCCAACGCCACCTCGAACGCGCCACGCTCGTCGCGCCCGTTCTCCTTGACCCAGGCATAGAGAAACCGGCTGATGTCGCGCAGCACGTCGCGCAAGTATTTCTGGTCGCTTTCCAGCAAGCAAGCAGTGTAGCCGTGCAGGTTGGCGAACAACAGCGCGGCGGATGACGGCGGCGGGTTCTGCAACAGCGCCGTTTCAATGCCCGACCGCCATTCCGCGAACGCCGGGGTGAGCATGAACGGCGGCCAGATGCGTTCGATCACGCGCCGGGTCAGCGCCAGCTTGTCGGCCTCGGCCTGGACGCTGGCGGCGTTGGCTTCCAGGGCGAGCTTGCGCCGTTCGGCGGCGTCCACTTCCTTGCGCGCCTGATCGAGCCGCGTCTGGATGGAACCGATTTCGTGTTCCAAATCCTCCAGGTCCTTCCGGCGTTGCGCCGTTTCCGCTTCGGCAGCATGGTCCGGCGCGGGCTTGGCCGGGGCACTGGTTTCCTCCGGCTTCGGGTCCGCCGCGTTGGCGCGCCGCTCCAATTCGGCCACCCGAGCTTTCAGCAACTCGCCCCACGTTGGCATCACCTCGTCGCTCATGGCCACACGACCTCGAAACGCCCGCTGTCGATCCAGAATTCCTCGCCTTCCAGCGTGCAGAGCTTGAGTTCCACGTCGTCGGCGGTGATCTGCCGGGCACCGGCCTGACCGGCGACCGCCGTGACCTTGAGAGATTCCGCCTCGCCTGCCGCCGTGGCGTGGACGCGTTCCAGCGTCACGTCGAGCAGGATGTTGTGGTGCGCGCCGGTGAACTGATCGGGATGCTTCCAGCGGAACTGATACACCTGTTCGGGCTTGGCCGCGCTGGGCAGCAGCTTGCGCCCGATGTAGGCGTTGACCTGCACGCGGCAACTCTTGGTTTCCTCGTCCGGCGTCAGGTAAAGCTGGCTGAACTGGTAAGGACGGTTGCGCACGGGCATCGCGCCCCAGTAGTTCGCGGGAATGAAATTTTCGTTGCTCTGGCGCGTGATGCTCCAGCCGTTGATCAGCCCGTTCTTGATCGCCTGATAGAGCGCCGCGCCGACCGCCGTGACGCTCTTGGCGTCGCCCACGCGGTTGTCGCCGCTCATCGGGTACCAGTCGCCCGCCGGGAAATGCTTGGCCTGGACGATGCGCTGCGGCAGGACCGGCAGCAGGTTCTCCAACAGTTGCCGGATCTGCGGTAACTCCGAAGGCTTGCCGCTGAGCGTGACCAGATCGACCTCGAACGCCGTGACGTACTTCGCCAGCGAGTTGATGACCGGCGAGAACACGCGCTCGATGGCGGTCTTGACCTGCTCCGGGTCGTAGTTGATCGGCGTGGAGATCTCCACGAGATGCTCGCCCAGGCCGGTGTTCAGGAAGAGTTCGTTCAGCTCGTTGAGCGCGGTCACGTCCACCAGCGGACCCTCCGCGCCCATGATGCGGTCGGGCGACCAGCCGAAGCCGGTTTCGGGCGAGCCATAGCGGTTCTCCGCCACGTCCTTGAGCCACTGGCGCACGATGGGGATGAACACCAGTTTGACGATGCGTGACCACTTGGCCTTCGATGACGCGTTCTGGTGCGCGGAGTTGAAAAAGTTCTCGTAGCGAGTCTGCGTCTCGCCCTCGTCGCGGTAGGGCGCGCCGAGCGTCGGCAGCAGGACGGTTTCGATGATTTCCTTCATCAACGCGTCGCCCGCGACGCTGCTCGAATCGCGGAACAGGAGGCTGGCTTCGAGGTTGACGCCGCCGCCCTCGTGCGTGTCGCCGTACTCGACGATGGAGATGTCCGTCGTGCCGCCGCCGATGTCCACGGTCATCAGGCGCACGCGCGCCTCCGTGCCCTTGCCACGCCCGAAAAGCTCGATCCAGTTTTCGCCGATGTTGCCGAGCCGCCGGATCTCCGAGAACACGAACGGCAACTGCGAGGCCACGGCCTCGTCGAGGTCCATCAGCAACAGCGGGCGGTCGCCGCCCTCGGTGACGCTGCGCTTGTCCTTCAGGTGGGCGAGGGTGAAGATGTCGATGGCCTTCTGCCATTTGGCCTGGTAAACGCGCGTTTCCTCGCCGCTCCAGCCGGAGGGGAAGGTGACGAGGATATTGCGCAGGCGGCGCGGAATATACGGGTTGTTGCCCTTGCGCCATTCCTCGGAGGTGATCTGGCGGTGGGCCAGTTCGAGGATGGCCAACGCCGCCCAGCACATCGCGTCGGAGCGCGGGTAGGTCGGCTGCTCAGGGTTAGAGGTGGGGCGTTTGGCACGGTCTTCGGCCTCGTTGGGCGGCGCGTCGATGGACCAGTCGCGCCCGTCCGTGGGCATGAAGCGCAGGACGCTCCCGGCGAGCTTGGGTAGCTCGACCTGGCTGCGCGCCGCGGCGTTCCAGGGGTTGAGCATCATGGTCCACCAGGCGTTGGCCTCCTTGCCGGTAAGGTCGGTGTCCCAGGCGTAACGCTTGGGCGAGGAAAGCGAATAATTGCCGCCTTCCTCCAGGTCGATGTTGCCGAGGATCTGGCGGGCGGATTCGCCCATGACGACGTGCGAAAGCTCCACGAACATCTGCGGCTGGCGCGAGGTGGCGAAGCGCGTGCGCACGGGGCCGGTGAAGAAGCCGCCTTTCTCTTCCGCCGTCTCGACTTCGAGCGTCGGGGCGAACTTCGGCGAGGGCGGTTCCAGGTTGGAGAAAAGCGGTTCTTGCAGCACGAACCACGAATCGACGATGGCCGCCGTGTCCTCGGTGCGCAGGCCGTCGGGCGTTTTCGACGGCTGGAACGGCTCGTAATCGTAGCCCCGGCTCGTGAAGCGGATAGCCTTGCAGATGCTGGCGAGCTTGCCGTCCTGGGTTTGCTGATTTTCCAGCGCGAGGATGACGGTACGCGTGTTGCCGAAATCGACGACGAGGTCCACGTCCAGCGGCTCGCCCGCCGGGCGTTTCCAGACCAAGGTAAACGAGATTTCGATGGGCACCGCCGGGTTCTGGCGCGAGGGCAGGGAAATCGTGACCGTGCGCTCCTCGTCGGGCAGGCGCGCGGGGTCGGCGGCGGCGTAGGGCGAGGGGTTGGCGACGTCGCCGACGCTTTCCGTGACCTGATGTTTTGGCTCGTAGACCGTGCCGCGCTTGACCGTGCCGAGGTTACTCTCGACGGCGACCCAAAGGCCGGCCTGGCCGTCGCGGTTGGCGAAGCGACCGCGCACCCAGGGCGTGTTGAGTTCGCGCCAAGGCGTGCGGCCCGAGGCGCAGAGGGCCTTGAGTTCGGGGAACTTCGTCAACAGTGCGGCCGGGAAAGGGACGAACGTGCTGTGGTGTCCGCTGTCGGGGAAGACGGCGATGCGGACGGGGTCTTGGTTGTCGGTTGCGCTCATCGGAAGATAAGATTCAGGACGCCTGCACAGGTGCGGCGAAGATCGCCGCGAATTCCGCGTCGCCGGGTTGCGGCGCGCGTTGGCCGACGCCCGCGCCTTTGATCTGATCCAAGCGCGCAAACAGCGGGCCGAGGACCGTCAGGTAATGCGGCGATTCCGTCGGCGTAAAATCCTGGGCATCCTCTTTGGTGGCTAGGCCGAAAAGGGCGGTTTTGACCTGATCGACCGACCGGTGTTTCGCCATCGTACGCTCATCGCGTCCGTGAAGTAATTCCCGGCTCATTTTAGCCGCGAGGAAACGGCGCGAATGGAGCGCGTCCGAACGAGCGTTGAGGTAGCCGAAGTCGTCCTTTAAGAGCGTCTCGACGGCGGCGATGTCGGTGCCTTCAAGCAGGTAGCCGAGCATCCGCATCGCGTGCGCCGAATCCTGCAAGCCCATCTCGCCGATTTCGGGCAATTTCGTCTTGTCGGCCTGCCAGTTGCGGAACTGCTTTTCGATGTAGGCGCGCAACGGGATCTTGTTCGGCAACGCCTTGAGCGGCAGTGGGTCGAGCTTGTCGGGATCGACGTTGAGCAACGCGCGGACGCGGCGGCTGAGGTAAGCGGCGGCGTCCTCCTGCGGATATTCCCGCGCGCGGGTTTCGACGATGGCCTGGAGCGCGGCGAGCCAAGCTTCTAACTCACGCGCGCGGCGGCCTGCGGCGTCGCCTTCCGCCGGGAGGGCTTCCTGACGGAGTTGGTCGAGGTCTTGCCCGAGCTTGTCCCAGCGTTCGGCCAGCAGGCGCGCGCGTTGGGAGCCGGTGGCCTGGCGGGTCAGGTGCTCGAAAAGGTAGTCGCGCCCGCCGTCCGCCGCCATCGCCTCGAAGGATTCCGCGTTGTCGGCAAACTGTTCCTTGAAAGCTTTGTCGGCTTCGATGAGGTCGAGCGCCTCGCGCTGTTTCTCGGGTGTGCCGTCGAAAAGGGCCTCGAAAAACTGTGGGTAGTTCGTGGCGAACGTCGTCACGACCTGCGGCTGGGCGAGCGGCCCGAGGCCCTTGAGTTGGTCAAAGGACGGGTAGAGACCCTGCTTGATGCCCGACGAGATGACTTGGTTGACCAACGTCGCCGAGAACGTGAGGACGAGGTTGATCGGCAGGCGTTTCGACTTCGGCGGGAAGTCCTCGCCGTAAGCCTTGAGCCAGCTTTTCAAGCCCGCGACGAGTTGCACCGGCTGCGACGGGAACTTGCCGACGCGCGTGAGGATGGAGAAGCCGTCAATATCGAGGTTGCGCGCGCTGGTGACGACCACCGAGGCCGTCTTGCCGCGCTTGAGAACTTCCGTGAGCAGCTTCACCTTGTCGGCGGCGAGCGCGTCATTGGTCAGGCGGTCGGCGCTGGTGAAAGCGTTGGCGACGCCGGGGAAGTCGAGGAGATCGGCGGTTTCGAGAAATTGGCCCAAGACCGGGGCCTGCGCGTGGATCAGGTCGCGCCGGACGGGGACGACGAGTTCCCAGATGAGGCTCTGGAACAAGCCGAAATCCTCGACGTTTTCGACGAGCTTGCCACCGCTGGATTCCTGGCCGATGGCGGCCTGGGTTTCGTCCGCCGCGTAGAAAATCTGGAGCACCTGCTGGCGCACCGCCGCGCTTTCGGCGCATTTCTTGTACGCGCCGATGTCGAGCAAGAGCGCGGCGACGCGGAACGAACAGCGCACCGGTTGCACGCCGAACAAGCCGCGCAGTTGGCGGCGCTTGGCAACCAGTTGCCGGAAAACGTCCGTCAGGCTCGGCCAGTTGTCCCAGAGCAGTTCGCAGGCGAAGGCGTGGACGGTTTCGACGCTGCCGAGCAGAGCGGGAGATTCGAGCAACTGGCGGCGCAGGCTCTTCGTCCACGCGGTTTCGAGGTTCTTGTAACGCGGCTGTTCCAGTTCGCTGAGGATGAGCAAGCTAAGCACGTCAGCAAGTTCGTGCGCTGCTTCGTAGGCCGCGCGATTGGGCGGCCCGGCGATTTTCTGCCGTTCGAGAAGAAGCCGGAACGAATCGGCGTCGAAGGCCGTGGCTTCGCCCTTGGCGTTGGACACCTTGCACTCGGACAGATAGCCGACCGCCAGCGCGTGCATGATCTGGCTCTCGGAAGCGAGCCGGATCTCGACCGGATGCTGCGGGTCGGGCACCTGGTCTTGCAGCGTGAAGCGCGTCACGCAGCCCGAGGCGTCCGAACCGAGGTTGAACGGGTTGAGAACGATCACCTTTTCGGATTTGTCCTCGCCGACGACGAAACGGACGGGTTCCTCCAGGCTCCATTGCAGTGGGGAATTGTTGCCGAGATCATCGACTTCCGGGCTGTCAAAATAGGCGGAGAGGAGGGTGCTCTTGCCGGTCTGCGACGGTCCCCAGACGGCCATGCACGCGCGGCCCGCCGCCGTGGAGGCCGCGACAGCTCCGGCGTCGTGCTTGAGCTGGTAGAGGTGGTCCAACCAGGGGCCGTTGAGCGCGTAGGCTTCCTTGCGGAGTTGGCCAAATTGCCAATACCAAGCGAGGATAGCGTCCGTTTTAGCGAGCAAAGCGGGGTCAGTCATACGGAGACACGGGGCGAGCAGGTCCACTCATGGAAACCTATCGCTGGCCGCAGGACAAGAAAGGATTGCGGCGCGGCGAGAGCCGGGCGGTTGGCGACTGCTAAATGGAAGAGGGAGCGCACCGAAATGGAGCACGCGATGATGGCCGAGGAGGGTAGGTCGGGAAGACCGCAGGGCCAAGAGCGGATGGATGATATGATTTGTAATGTAGTATAGACATATGGGAATGGGTTTGTCAAGGGCGGGAATAATTCGGGCGTGGTGGATGACGGATAGGACAAGTGGGAACTTCGGAATGAGAGACCGCTAGGTGGATCGTGACCACCGGGCGCGATGGGTGCTATTCGCGGCGCAGCCGCCTAGCTTGGCGACACGTTCAGCCGGACAGTCGGGCAGCTTCGCTGCGGTGGTTTGCCATCGCGCCCGGTGATCACGATCCACCTTGGCGCACCTTATGGCACGTCGTTCGCCTGCCGATTGAACGCCGGGCCGAGCTTTGGATGCTTGGACGTAGTTTTTGTCGTGGGAGGAGCGGTCGGCGGTTGCGTTGGCGCAGGTGGTGCCTCGCCGGAGTCAGCTCGTGCGAAAATCGACGAAATCCCGCCCGGTGATTTGCGCGAAGGCGTCCTGAGCGGTGAAGCCGGGACGGCGGGGAGCGGGGGCGGCGCGGCGACCGGCGCGGGTGGTTTGGATGCAACCGGCAACGGCGGTGGCGGGCGCTGCGGCGGCGGGGCGGGGACAGGTGGCGCGGCGACCGGGGCGGGTGGTGGTTCCGGGGCGGGTTCCGGACTTTTCTTAGCCAGCGAGACGCCTCTGACCCTGGTAGGGAGCGGTGACGAAACGACCGGCTCAGGCGCGGGTGATTCGGCGAGGGGGACAGCGGCGGCGGGTTCGTCCACCTCGCCCCACACGTCATCGTCCCACACGACGGTTTCGTTGGCCTTGGGTTTCGGCATCGGAACAGGATCAGAAGAGGCGTTGCGACACTTGGTTGCCCGCGATGTCGAGCGTGAAACCATTCGCCGTGCGCGGCAGCGAAAAGCGCAGCAGGCTCGGCACACCGTCCGCATAGTTCGCCACGACCGTGCCGTCGTCCGCCAAGACACGGCCCGTCGGCGCGACCAGCGCGTTTTCGTCCACCACCTCCGCGAAAATGTCGCGCAAATCGCGCATCGACACCGCGATTTTGTGGTCCCAGATGTCCACCGGCAGCCCCATCTCGTCGGGCAGGTCGTCGAGTTGTTCCATCTGAGATTCGTCCACTTCCCGGCCCACGCCGATGAGCACCGCCTTGACCGGCTTGGCCCGGCCCGCGCCGATGCGCCGCGACAGGTCGGCGGTGTACTGCTTGACGGCGTCGAGATCGTCCAGGCGACCATCCGTCACGAACACATAAAATCCCCAGGCGGCGTCGGCGAAACGTTCCACGAAATAGCGGAACGCGGGCAGGAGGTGGGTTTGCGAACCCCAGGCGTGCGGGCCGTGGTAACTAGCCCGGCGCGCGAGGTCCGCCGTGAGGTCGCCGACCTCCTCGATGCCCGTGCCCACGCCGCCGCAGGCCCAGTAGATGACGGTCGTGCCGCCGTCGGCGTCGATCTTTTCGGCGAGGTACGGCACCACGTCGCGGGCGATGGGTTCGACCTCGTTGGCGGTTGGTGTCAGGTAGCCGAGGCGGACCAGTTCGTCCCAACCTGCCTGCGTGTATTCCAGGTGGTTCTGGCCGTCGCGCCGCAGTTCGTGGGCCTTGCCCTCGCGCACCAAGCGCTGGATCACGGCGCGGTCGTAGGTGTCAGCGTAGCGCCAGCCCTTGCCGAACGGGTCCTGCATGGAGAACGAGCCGTCGAGCGCCACGCCGGTCTGCGAGCCTTCCCTGGACGGTTCCATGAGGATCGTCACGACGAGGTCGAGGCGGTCGCGGCGCGCGGTGATGTTCAGTTCGCCGAAGGCCGCGTGCAGCGACGTGTTCGGAAGTTGGTAGTTGGTGTCGAGCGGCAGGTCCGACGCGGAGCGGGGAGCGGGCATAAAAAGTCCCTATATTCGTGGAGCAGCGGTTTCTTCAGCAAGATGGATCGGCTTGATCGAACCGGGTTGACGTTCAAATTTCCCGCCCGCCAAAGTGCCGTAAGAGTTCGCCCAAACCGCCCGCGAACCCTTGGCCGACCGCCGCCAGCCGCCAGCCGTCCTTGTAGTAAACCTCGGCGATCATCAGTGCTTTGACCTCGTCCAGTTCGCCGCCGGAAAACTCGTAGCGCAACGCCGACGCCGACGCGCCTCTGGCGCGCAATTCAAAGCGGCTCGTTCCCAGACCGCGCACGCTGCCCGCGCCGTCAATGGTCGCCGCGAAAACCAGCCGCCGCACGGTGTTCGGCAATTGGCTCAGGTTCACGCCGAAGACGTTGCCGCCGGTGCCTACGAGGGTCAGCGCGCCTTCCGGCGAACCTGTCTGGTTGTAGAAGATGAAGTAGCGGTCGTCCGCAAGTTTGCCGTTCTCGTCCAACCCGAAACAGGATAAGTCCGGCGTTTGCGCGGTAGTGGGAGCGAGCGTCAAGACGGCCTCGAAGGGTGGCGGCACCGCGCCGGGGAAGATTTCCGCGAGTTTCAGGCGCTGGCCGCGGACCAGGGTGCGCGCCGGGACGCCTGGCGTTGGGTTGGCCGGTAGTGCCGGCGGCGAAGCCGGGACAGACGCGGTGGTCGGCAGGCGGCGGGGTTCGACGATGGCCTCGGGTTCCGGGTCCGCGAAGGCCAGCGACGGCGTCGGAAAGGCGCGCCGGGGCAGGGGCGGGGGCGTCGGGGAGGCGGTCGGGGCCGGTGACGGTTGGGCCGGTGTGGGAACCGATGAGGGGGAAGGTGAGGTAGCCTGGGGCAGCCTGCGCGGAGGAATGAGCGCGCTGTCGGTCAGGTCATCCCAATCCAGGTCCCACGCGACTTGCTCTTTTCGGTCGTTCGCTGCCATGACAAAGAAAGGGTGAAAGGTGAAGGATGAAGGCGGAGGTTATGCCACGGGCTGGATGACCTGTTTGCCGTCCGGCAGTGCCAGCGTGAAGGATGTGGAACCGCGTATCATGGTGAACTCCAACAACGCGGGCAGGCCGTCCGCGTAGGAAGCGCGTCCGACCGGGCGCACCGGTTGGCCGGTGGAATCCGTCACGGTCGCGGATGGCGCGAGGATCGTCTGCGCGGAGATGACCTCGGCGAAAATCTCGTCCAGCACGCGCATGGACGCGGCCAGCTTGTGGTCCCAGAGGTCAATGTCGTCGCCGTTGGTGTCCTTGAGGCCGCCGTAGTCGAGGTCGTCCAACTCGGCCATCTGCGCCTCGTCGGCGTGGTCGCCCAGGCCGATGAGCACCAGCTTGAAGAAGCCGCGCTGGCCGCCGGACATTTCCCGACCCAGACGCAACGTGTACGCCTTGACCTCGTCCATGTCCTCGATGCGCCCATCGGTCACGAACACACCGATGAACCACGGTGCGGTGGGAAATTTCGTCTCCGCGAAGTAGCGCAGCGCCGGGACGAGCTTGGTGCCCGTGCCGGGGCGTTTGGGCAGCTTGAACGGGTAGGCGCGCGACGCGTCGGCGTTCATGTCGCCGTGCTCCTCGATCTCCGAGCCGCCGACGCCGCAGGCCCAATAGATGACCGTGGTGTTACCGTCGCTGTCAAAGTTGGCGAGGTATTCGGCCATCGTCCGCGCCACGGGCTGCACGAGGTTGTTCGCCGAGCCGAAGAACGCCGGGAGGTTGCCGCCGAAGAGCGCGTTCATGGAATTCGACCCGTCGATGGCCAGGCCGGTCTGCGCGCCTTCGACCTGGGGCTTCATCAAGATCGTCGCGCGCACGCGCACCGCGCCGCCCGGCTCGGAGAAGACGTTGACCTCTCCGAACGGTTCGACCACCAGCGAGGAATCGAGTTGTGCCATGAGGCCCGCCGGAGGCGGGAAGGTTCAAGATTCAAAAATCCAAGAAATCAGGGAAGATTCAAGGATTCAAGATTCAAAGAAGGGTTGAGTCGAAGTGCGAGGAGGTGCGTTGGACGCAATGAAATCATTTGCCGACCTTCACGCCGTAAAATTCCGCCATGGGGCCGAGGCCGCCGCGAAAGCCCTGGCCAATCGCGCGAAATTTCCACTCCTCGCCTGCCCGGTAAACGGCCCCGAAGATCATGGCGATCTCCATGCCGCCGTCCTCCGTCAGATCGAAGCGCGCGAGTTCCTGGCCGTTGTCGTCGTTGACGATCCGAATGTAGGCCGACTTGACCAGGTCGAAATGCTGCCAGCGGCGCTGCGCCTCGTGGATGGTCACGGCGACGACCACTTTCGCAACCTCTGCCGGAAGGGTGGCGAGGTTGACCTTGACCGACTCGTCGTCGCCCGCGCCGACGCCCGTGCGGTTGTCGCCGGTGTGCTCCACCGTGCCGTCCGCCGAGCGCGGGTTGTTGTAGAAAATAAAATCGGCGTCCGAACGGACCTTGTCGTCTGGACCGAGGACGAACACGCTGGCATCCAGATCGAAATCCGCGCCCTTCGAGTCGCGCACCTCCCAGCCGAGGCCAAGGTGAATGCGCTGCAAGCGAGGAGCCAGCTTGGTCAGAGAAACGTTGGCGCCTTTGGTGAGGGAGACAGCCATGCCGGACGGAGTGGTGTCGGGGGGTGGGGAAGGGGGTTCGAAAGCAATCTATAGGTCGAACTCCGCCGGGTTGATGCCCACCGCCAAGCACGCGTCGCGCACGGCCTTGCGCTCGTCCTTGTCGAAATTGCCGTCCGCGCCGCCGATGATGATACCGATCTGGATCACCGCCCGGGCCTGGTCCTCCCGCTTCTTAAGCTTGGCGATGGCCTGGATGGCCTCGACTTTGCCGAAATCGAAGTCTTGCGTGAGCTTGTTGCAATAGAAGTCGAACTTTTCTTTGAGCTGCGCCGCCGGGAAAACCTTGAGCGTCTCGTTGTTGGCGATGAGGGCCGCCGTTTTTTGCCGTTCGACGCCGTCGATGCTGCCGTCGGCCCCGGCGATCAGCGCGCACATGGCCATTGAGCCGGTGGCGAAATCCTCGTTTTTGAACTTGGCCACCTCGGTCTGCAAGGTGGCACTCATGGAGGAAACGTTATCTTTGAGACGGTCCCAGAAGCTCATGGTAATAGAGGAATTTGTTACACTAATTATTTCGCCGATGCCGGAGCGGCGTCAAGGGCGTTCGTTGCACACGTGCTTGGAAGCGCGCGGCTTTTGGTTTAACAAAGGATTGTGTGACCTCCCAAAACGACCAAGCGCCCGCGCTCCTGCCGCTGCTGGAGCCCTACCTGGAAACGGTGGAAGTCGCGGCGGGCGACCGGCTGTTCCGCGAGGGCGACGCCACCGACGCCTTTTACCTCATCGAGAGCGGAGCCGTGCGGCTGCAATCCGAACGCGAGGAAATCGACACAGATCCGGTACTGGGTTTCATGACCGCGGGCATGACGGTCGGGGAAGTGAGTTTCTTCGACGGCCAACCGCGCGCGGCGTCGGGTTACGTCGAAGATGGCACCCGGCTGCGGCGGTTCTCCCACGACCGGCTGGCGCAGATCGAGCGGGACGATCCGGCGCTCGCCGCCGCCATCTATCGGCACCTCGGGCTGGCGGCGGCCCACAAGCTGCGGTTGGCCAACGAGCGGATCCTCGGACGCGGCGCGGCGCGGTTCGCCGAGGAGCCGGGCGTGGCTGAGACCGTGGCCGCCGCGTGGGAGGCACAGGACGCATTCGTCCGTTGGTCGGAGACGCGCGTGGACACGCTGCTGGACGCCTTGGCCGAAGCCGTCGCCACGCGCGCGGCGGAACTGGCCGAGCAGACCGTGGCCGTGACGCACATGGGCCACCCACCGGATAAAGCCGCCAAGAATCTCCTCGCCAGCCGGGGCGTGCGCCGGTCGCTGGACGTGGGACCCGGGTTCGGACTGATCGCCAGCAACCATGCGACGGGCGTCTCGGAAATCGCCGCGCCCGCCGGGGTCGTCTTCGGGCTGATCCCCGTCACCAACCCGGTCGCCACGGCCATCTTCAAGACGCTGATCTGCCTGAAAAGCCGCAACGCGTTGATCCTGAGTTTTCACCGGTCCACGCGCGAACTCGCGGAGACCGTGGGCGGGATTTTGCGCGACGTGCTGGTGGCTCACGACGCACCGTCCGCGCTGGTGCAATGGGTGAAAGGCCGCAACTCGCGCCGCACGACGGAAGCGTATTTTCATCATCCCGGCGTGTCGCTGCTGCTGGCCACCGGCGGGAGGTCGATGGTCAAGGCCGCGTACAGCTCGGGCAAACCCGCGCTGGGCGTCGGCCCCGGCAATGCGCCCGCGCTGATCGCCCGGGATTGCGACCTGGACTGGGCGGCGCGGTGCGTGGTCGAAAGCAAGTCGTTCGATCACGGCATCATCTGCGGGTCGGAGCACAATCTGGTGGTGCCGACGCCGGTCCGTGCGGAGTTCGGGCGCGCGCTGGAACTTCATGGCGCGGCGGTGCTCGACCCGGCGGAAACCGCCGCGTTCGTTGCCAAATGCGTGGTGGGCACGGCGCTGCGGCGCAACGTTGCCGGGCGTCCAGCGGCGGAGATTGCGGCGTCGGCGGGGATCGTGCGGGATTATGTCATCCGGGTGATCGTCGTGCCGACGGAAGCGGTCAGCGCCGATAATCCGCTCGCGCTGGAAAAAATGGCACCGGTCGTCGGGCTATTCGAGGTGCGCGACGACGAGCACGGGCTGGAAGTTTCGCGTGCGTTGCTGAGGCTGGAAGGCCAAGGGCACACGGCGGTCATCCACAGCCGCGACGAGACGCTGATCCAACGCTTCGCGGCACTAATGCCCGCGAGCCGCATTTTGGTGGGTACTCCCGCCGCGCAGGGCGTGGTGGGATACACGACCGGGTTGGTGCCTTCGTTCACGCTGGGCTGCGGGACGTTCGGCGGGACTTCTACGGGCGACAACGTGACGTACACGCACGTCCGCAACGTCAAGCGCGTCGCTACGTTCCGCGCGCCGGTGGCGTGAAGGCGGACGGCGGATGGAAACGCGAGATTCACCCTGCTGCGCGCCAGAATTTTTGCTCCGGCGGCAGTGCGGCCAACTGCTGCCGCGTTTGCTCGTAGCCCTGCTGGTAGCTGTCCTGCCAACGCCGCCAATCCAACAGGCCGAACCCTTGGAGATCCACGCGCACGAACAAGTCGGCCTCGCCGCGACTGGCGTCGAGCTGGTGCTTGCTGTTGAGCACAAGCGAGTTAGCGATCAGGCTAGGCAGTGACGGCAGGCCAAACTTGCGGCGGCCCGTGAGCCGGTCCCACAACAGTTGCCACGCGCCGGGCAGTTCGTTGAAATCGTGGCGGCGCACGGCCTGAGTCGCCAGCGACACGGCGGCGACGTGCTCCACGGGCCGGTCGAGCATGGCTAGGATCGGTAGGTTGTCGAACAAGCCGCCGTCGAGGTGGAGCTGGCCGTCGAGCAACACCGGCGGGAACACCCCGGGGATGGCGACGCTGGCCTCCACGCGCTGCCGGGCCAACCCGCGTTCGTGGATCGCCAGCGTTGCCACGGAATAGTTCGCGGACGTGCAATAGAACGGTGCCCACAGATCTTCGAGGTCGGCGTCGCCAAAGACGTGGGTGAGCGCGGCGCGCATCTTCCGGCCCGTCATCAACGAGAGGAGGGGAATCGTGTAATCCCAACTGGTCGGCGCGGTGCGGGCGAGCGCGCCGAACATTTCCCGCAGCCGCGTCGGGTCGAAGTCGTACCGGCTGAGCGCCCCGGCGAACATCGACCCCGCGCTGCTGCCGCCGATAAAGTCGAACTCCAGCCCGTCCTCGCCCATCGCGCGGACCGCGCCGAGGTGAGCGTAGCCTTTGGCCCCGCCGCCGCTGAGGACCAGACCCACGGCACGGTTCGTCAGCACACGGCAGAAGCGCCGCAGGTCGCGCGCGTGGTCCTCGCGGACGTGCAGGTGCAGACCGACCCGGCGGGGCCGCAGCCAGTGCGCCGTGCCCGCCGGGTGCGCGGTGTCCGCCGGGTGCATCAGGAGCAGGTAAACGCGCTTGCCAAGCAGGTGATCGGCGTAGAGACCGAGGTCGGCTTCTACCTGTCTCAATCCTGGGTCGGATCGAAAATCGAAGGCTACCACGACGAGGTCGGCTAAGGTCAGACATGCGCGCGTCCAGGCGTCGGCCACCGGATCGCACACGAACAGGTGGAGGCTGCCCCGGCTTTCGACCGCCTCGAAGTCGAGCGCGCGGTCGTACTCGGCGGGCCGGGCGGGCCGGTGGACGACATGCGCCGGGGTGCCTAGACGCGTGAATTCCGCGAGCGCGCGGCGCGACCAGGCCGCGAGGTCGGTGCGTTCGCAGAGGTTGATGACGGCCACGTTACGCGGTGCGGCCTGGGTGCGCGGGCGCGCGCCGTTCTGCCGCAGCCGCCGGATGAAAAAGGCGTTGAGCGACAACGCGAGCGACGGAAACCGCTGGATCAGTTGCAGGTAATCGTTTTCCGTGATGCGCAGCAGCCGCGTGGGCCGCACCGCCACGACCGAGGCCATGCGCGGTTCCTTCGTGAACAGGGCGATTTCGCCGACCGGCTCCCCGGCGGCAATGTCGCCGAGGACGATTTTCTCGCCCTCGGTGCGAGCATGGATGGCGCGTAACCGCCCGGAGAGGACGATATAAAACGCGCCGGGCGCGTCGCCTTGGGCAAACAGGGTTTCGGCGGTGTCGAGCGACTGCGCGCCGACGATGGCGAGGATGCCGTCGATCTGTTCGGCGTCGAGTTCGCCGAAGAGTTGCCGCAGGTAGCGCGCGCAGTCGGCGCGCTGGTCGGCGGTGAAAGTCGTCCCCACTGCGGCCATTGTGAAAAAGTTCGGTCGCGCGGCGTCCGCTGCTCGTCTTGAACTCAAAATCTCAAATCCTATTTGAAGCTTGAAGCTTAAATCGTGAATCTTCCTTACTTGGTCGTCATCAGCTTAACACCGTCCCAATCCGCCGCCGGGGCGGCCGCCAGCAATTCCCGGCAACGTTCCAGATACAGCGCGACCAACCGATCCGACGGGTCCGTCTTTTGACACTCCTCCAACAATCGCACCGCCGCCGCGAACTCCTGGCGCCGGTACAGCAAAATCGCGTCCTCGTAGTCCGCCAGCAGATACTCCTGCGCCTCGCTGGGCACGTCCGTCAGCGGCCCGAGCACGGCCATCACCTCCGACGGCTTCTTCTTCCCTTTGACGCGCACCAGATCGACCGTGCGCAACCGGTAGGATTCGCTGACGATCCGCGCCACGCTTTCGCCGATCAGCATGCCCAGCCCGTACTCCTTGGTCAAGCTCTCCAGCCGCGACGCGAGGTTCACGGCGTCGCCGATCACGGTGATCTCCATCTTGCTGTCTTCGCTGCCCAGGCCGCCGACCATGGCGTCGCCGTGGTTGAGCCCAATGCCGATGTCGAGCGGCAGCTTGCCCTCGCGCGCCCACTTCTCGTTGAGCGCGGCCAGCCGCGTCCGCATCTCCAGCGCGGCGGCGACGGCTTTGCAGGCGTCAGCATCGACGCCCTCGGTGTGCATGGAACCCCAGACGGCCATCACCGCGTCACCGATGAACTTGTCGAGCGTGCCCTTGTGCTTGAACACCACGTCCACCATCTCGCCGAGGTATTCGTTGAGTTGCGCGATGAATGCCCGCGGATCGTCCGCCGCCTCGGACAGCGTGGTGAACCCACGCACGTCGGAAAACAACACGGTCACGGGCCGCCGCACGCCGCGTACGAGTTCCTCGTAACTCTCGCGGTTTTCGAGCAACTCGCGCACGATGTCCTTGGATACCAGCCGGTCCAACACGCCGCGCACGCGCGCCTTCTCGGCGCGTTCCACGGCGTATTCACCGATCAACCCCGCCAACCCGCCGCTGTTGAATACCAGCAAGGGCGTGAACGCCAGCGGCATCAAACCGTAAGCATTATAGAGGGCGATGAGAACCGCGATGAAGGCCACGCTGATTGCCACTAGCACGGCCAGCCGCGCCAACGGTTGCCGGATCAATTGCCCCGTGGCCCAGGCCAACCCACCTGCGGCGAGGATCAGCCCGAGGTCAGTCCAGATGCTCGTCAGATGGAGATAATCCTGGCTGAGGGCCGCCGTCAGTGCTTGGAGCTGCAGGGCGGGTCCCAAGATCTGCCCGGACGGCGTCGGCTGGTCGTCGTGCAAAATGGGCGCAGCCGCACCGACCAGGACCACCTTGTCTTTAAAGTATGCGCCATTCTGATAGTTCCCTTTCCAAGCGGCATCCGAGAAAATTTCCCACAACGGACGGGCCGGGTAGTTCACGCCGTGGAAAATGTCTGTGTAACGAAACAGCTTCGGCGTTCCCACCGGTGGGAGCAGGTCGGCGCGTCCCAGTTGTCGCAGGGCGCTGCCGATCAAAGAGGTGTAAACCGGTTCGTCAGCCTGTGGCGCGCGACCGTTCTTGCCCGTTTGCGTCGTGCGCAACAAGGCCAGTCGAATGGCGCCGTCGAGATCGGGCCAATAGTTCACGTAACCCACGCGCGGGTCGTTCGCCGGGTCTGCGACCAGGCTTTCAGCGGTGGCCTGCCAGGCTTCGTCCCCCCAGCGGCCGGGCGTGTCGATGAACTTGGTGCCGATGACCACCCGATCCTTGTGACGGTCCAGGGCGTCGCGAAAAGCGTCGTCGCCCCGGCCCGGATTCGGAAATACCATGTCGAAAATGACCAATCGCGCCCCGGCGTTGAGCACCCGGTCCAACAGCAGCGCATACACTTGGCGCGACCAGTTCAGGTCGCCTCGGCTCTCGCTCATGAGTTTCAGGGCTAGCGAAGCGTCGATTTCTTCCGGCCACACGCTGTCGAGCTTGAGGGTGGCATCGTCGATGCCGAGAAAAACCAGGTCGGAGCGTAAGGGAGCAGATCGGCCGTGTTTGCGCACGATGTTTCCGGCTTTCGACTCACCTTGCCGCAGCAGCGTTTCGCGCGGGGCCTCAGCGGTGACTTCGTACCAAAAGAGCCAGCCCAATAGCAGCGTCGGCACCAACGCCGCCAGCCCCAGCCCGGCGGGGCGGCGCAGACGGCGCAGCAGGCGAAACGTGATGGCAAACATGGCGGCGTTCTCCTTGTAGCCTTCACCCCGCGCTCGCGCCAAGCGCAAACCACCTGCCCGGATTGCTTTGCACTTGACAGCCACCGCCCGGATGCGCCTAACCTTGCGAGCTTTGTCGAACCGTAATCTTCTTCTCGCCATTGTTTTGCCGTGCCTGGGCTGGGCCGTCGTCCAGCCCGCGTCGGCGCAGCAGTTTTCCCTCCAGACCACGCAGGGCCAGATCGAGCGTGCACGGCTGCCTAACCCGACGCTCCCGCTCGCGCCCGGCGCGCTCTCGCTCGGCGAGCCCGTCGAGTCCAGCAACACCGACGCTGCCGCCCAGGTGCCCTCCACCGGCGGCGATGCCGACCTCGGCGTGCAATCGCTCCTGCGCGCGCCCGAACGCCCGCAGCCCTGGACGCTCTTTGCCAACGGTGGCTTCGTCTACACCACCAACGTCGGCCTGACCAACCGCGCGACCCAGGACGACGTGTTCTACGTCGGCGAGGGCGGCGTGGGCTATGACTTCAAGCTGACGCCCGACCTGAACCTTTCCGCCGTCGTCCGCCAGCAGTATTTCGCTTACGACAAGTTCGATCAGCTCGATTTCGGTTCGCTCAACTTCGGCCTCGGGCTGACGTACACCGCGCACCAGTTGAAGGACATCGTCCTCGGCGCGCAGCTCGGCTTTACCCGACTGACGCGCCAGGGCGTCTGGGACAACGAGTTTTTCCGCCAGGGCAGCCTCGCGCTGAGCGCGCAAAAGCTGTTTTCCCTGGGCCGCGCGCAACTGATCAGCATCGGCGGCGACATCGACCTGAACATCTCCGTGCCCCACGTCGCCGAGCGTGAGGAATTCGGGCTGTCCGCCGGGTACGTCGTCCAATTCACGCGCCACCTGTCCGTGCAGACGGGTGGGCGCGTGGCCTATTATCTCTATGCCTCCAGCGGGCGGCAGGATTTCAACGCTTCGGGCAGCGCGGGCGTCTCCTACGCCTTCACGCCTTGGTGCAGCGTCGGCGCGTCGGTCTCCGGCACGGTGGACCGCTCGACCCGCTCAGTTTTCAGCTACGACGTGTTCAACACCGGCGCGAGCGCGTTCTTCAAGCTCAAGTTCTAGGCTCCATCCTTTTCTCTTTCCCCGTGACCCACCCTCACCTTCGTGCCTCCGTGCTAGAGATTCCTATTTTTCTCCCCCTCCGCCCCTTGGCGGCTTTGCGGCTTGGCGTGAGATCTGTTGCCTTGCTTTGCTGCTTGCTCGCCACCCCCTTGTTGCGCGCCGACGGCCTCAAGAGCGCGCAGGTTTCCCGCGTCTTCAACGACGTGAAGCTCCTGCCCGAAAACCAGGCCCCCCGGCCCGCCGCCGTGACCGACACCGTCAGCGGCAAGGCTGCCGTGCAGACCGGCGCGGCCTCGCGCACGGAACTAACCTTTACCGACAAGACCCTGACCCGCCTCGGGGCAAATAGTTATTTCAGCTTCGTCAACGGCACGCGCGACATGAACCTCGGCAGCGGCACCATGCTGCTCCAAGTGCCCAAGGGCGCGGGCGGCGCGGAGATCCACACCGCCGCCGTCACCGCTGCCATCACGGGCACGACGTTGATGGTCGAGTATAACCCCAAGAGCTATTCCAAGATCGTCGTGCTCGAAGGCACGGTGCGCGTGTACCTCACCGGTCGGCTGGGCGAGAGCATCCTCGTCCACGGCGGCCAGATGGTTATCGTCCCGCCCGCCGCGAAATCGCTGCCCGAGCCGGTCAGCGTGGATCTGAAGGTACTCTACGCCACGAGCGGCCTGATCAACGACTTCGGCCCGCTGGCCTCCAACAAACTCATCGACCGCGAGATCACCGTGCAAAAGCGCGACCTCGACGGCGGCAAGCTCGCGTCCACGAACCTGTTCATCGTGGGCCGGGGCACAGAGGTCCAGGAAGGCCACCTCACCTACGTCACCGGCAACGACCGCGGGATCACCGCCCGCCAGGGTGCCAACGAGCCGGTCAGCCTCAACCCGCCGCCTTCCGACCGGAACGTGACCCCGACCCCTACGCCGGAGCCGACCCGTACCCCGCAGCCGACGCCCACACCGACCGCCACGCCCTCTCCCACGGCCACGCCTCCCCCCACCGTCTCGCCGACCCCGACCCCGACGCCCACCGTCTCGCCGTCGCCGTCGCCCACTGTTTCGCCTACGCCCACACCCACGCCTGTTCCCACGGCTACGCCGTCGCCCACGCCGACGCCGACGCCTGTTCCCACGGCTACGCCGTCGCCCAGCCCGTCGCCGTCGCCCACGCCTAGCCCGTCGCCCACGCCTAGCCCGTCGCCTAGCCCCTCGCCGAGTCCTTCGCCGACGCCCGCCAACCCCAAGTTCGGCAGTCTGCCGACCATCGCCAACAACGCGTCCAACGGCACGGTTTACGCCATCGACAATTCCACGACGATCCTCACCGACCCGTTCATCACCACGGGGGGCATCCAGGACGCCGGGCGCATCTACCGGGGTGGCTCCGTGACCAGTCCGTCCTCGCCGGATGGCTTGCCGAGCAACTATTTCCTCGGGACGGCGACCGGACCCTCGACGTTCGACGCCCAGATCGGTTTCGACACGCAATTCGGCACGATTGGCCAAGTGGCCGGGTTCAAGTTCAGTACCTTGGCAATCCTCGGCCAACCAACGATTTCCATCGCAGGCGGGCCGACTAACCTCGCTTTCATCGGCGTGAACGGCATCGCGGATTCCGTCGGGCCGACGATGAATCCCCGGCCCGGCGGCGCGGACCTGGTACCTGGCACTGTCACGTTCGACCTCAAGGGCCTCGATCAGGTGCTCTTTGCCACCCAAAATGGTCCCATTTCGCTCACCAAAGGAGTGACATTCGTGAACACGGGCACGACGCTGCCCACCCTGACGATCTACGCGCGCGGAGGGAACCTGTCGATCGGCGAGAACGAGACGTTCAACCTGCCCGGCGGGTCGGTGAACCTCTACAGCGACACGAACGTCAACTACTCTGGCAGTGTCGGCTCCTCCGCCGCCTCTGGCGCGGGCGCGATCAATCTTATCGCGTTTGGACAACTGACCATCGACGGCTTTCTCCATTCCTCGGGCGACATCGTGGCGACCACCATCGCCGGAGACGGTGGCAGGCTGACCATCACCGACGACGGCTCGGTGAACGCCGCCGGAGACTTCAACGCCACCGCCGGTGACACGTTGTACCATAACGGCGCGATCAACGTCGGCGGCGACGCACGCCTAGTCGCGGCCAACGGCGTCCAGGTGGTCGGCAGCATCACGGCGGGCGGCAACATCCGCCTGCGCGCTGACAGTGGCGACGTTTCCACAGACGCGGCCAGCTTCCTCCAGGCGGGCGGCATCATCACGGCCAACGCCGACACCGGTAACCTGACCCTCAACGGCGTCGTCGGCCCGAACTACGACAATCCGAACGCCTTGCTGCCGACCACGGCCAACCTATCGGCGGGCGCGAATCTGACGCTCAATGGCGACCTGGCCGTGTCGGATTCGATCAGCGTGACCTCCACCGGCGGCTCGGTGACCCAAAACAGGGGCACCGTCCGGGCCAACGCCTCGCCCGACGGCACCCCGCGCCCCGGCAACCTCACCGTCACGACCACGGACGGCGACGTGAACCTCAACGACGGCACCCTCCAGGGCCGCGTCGTCTCCGTCACCACGGCGGGCGGCAACGTCACGCAGAGCAGTTATCACTCGCTCATCGGTACCGACTCGATCACGATCCAATCCACGGCGGGCGGCATCGACCTGGGCGGATACGTCCGGGGCGGCTCGATCACGGTGCGAGGCAGCAGCATTGTGCGCCTGGCGGGCGACGCGTTCCTCATCGGTGGTTCCGGCGCGGATGTTTCGCTCCGTTCCAATGGCGACCTCACGGCGGACGAGGGCTCCATCGTCGGCATGGACCAAGGTTTGTTCACCGCCGAGGCGAGCGGGAAGCTCAACCTCAACGGTTCCATCGGTAACGGTTACACTGCGCCCAAGTTCATCACGGGCACGGCGTCCAACGGCATCAGCGTGGACGGCACGATCCGCGCGCTGGACGCCAGCGAATATCCCACCGGCTCCACCGGCGTCTCCCTCACGGCCTACGGTAGCAGTTTGACGATCAACGGCGCGTTGAGCGTCTTCGCTGGTTCCGCCGGGAGCATCGACCTGACCGCCTCCAGCCCGTTCGACGGCGTGGTGGCCATCAACGGCTCGGTCAACGCGAACGAGGGACGGGCGACCTTCACGGCGGGCACGAGCTACGCCAATGCCCCGGAATCGGTCATCACCGGTAACGACATCACGATCAAAGCGGGCACGACGGCGACGGTCAACCTCGGCAGCTACCGCTCCGGCTCCCCCTACGCGCAGAGCACTCTCAACGTCACGGCCCAGAGTATCGTCGGCGATAACATCGGCTTCGGCCAGAACGTTGCCACGGTCAACTTGTTTGCCACCGGCCCCATCAGCTTGTCGGGCGGTTATGCCACGAACACGGTCCGCGGCGGGTCGCTGACGGTCGCGCCGGGCAGCATTTTCAGGGTGACCAACCTCAACACCACCGGGGCGACGGGCACGGTCGTCATCGGTGATGGCACCAGCTTCACGCTCGACGCCGGGACCAACGCCAACGCCGTTGGCCCGGTCACGCTCGACGGCTCACCGAACGTGAATCTCAACGCTTCTCTGGCCGTGACGGGCCCGATCTCCGTCACCAGCAACACCCAGACGCCCAACATCGGCTTGGACGTGGACGCAACGCTCACCGTCACGGGTAGCGTCTCGCTCGGCGCGGGTAATCTGGGCCAAGTGAACGCGGGCGGTGCGTTGACGACCAACGGCGTCCTGACGACCACCGGCAGCGTGGCCCTCACCGCGCTCAACACCTTCGGCGGCTTCAACGTGGGTAACCTCGCCGCCGCGACCGTCACGCTGCGCGGCATCGGCGGTTCGGTCGCCACCACGCTGCCCGACGCGACCGTCACCGGGCAGGTCACGCCCTACGCGGTCGGCCAGCCGAGCGTGTTCACCCTCGGGCGCTTCACCGCCGGGTCGATTTCCTTCGCCAGTGGCGCGACCCTTGCCACCAACGACGGCGGCACGCTCACGCTCAACCTAAAAGGCGATTTCGGCGTGGGCGGCGGCGGCCTTGCCTTGGGCTACGCCGGGAGCGCGGATTTCCGCGGCGTCGATGACACGACTCCTTTCACTGGCGAGACGGCTGGCAAAGGCGGCATCTTCACGGTCAACACCACCGCAGCGTCCACGGCTACGCCCGGCGCGATCCGCGTCCAGGATGTCGGCACGAACGTCGCGCCGACCGTCCTGGCGACGGGCGGGACGCTGATCCCGACCACCAACGGCCTCACCGGCACGGGCGGCGCGGGCGGCACCATCGCCTTCAACGCCGCCGACGCGTTGATCGTCAGCCGGGGCGCGATCCTGGACGCATCCGGCGGCAACTACAACACCGCCAACGGCCCCACCTACACCGCCGGCGGCGCGACCAACGGCGGCGCGGGCGGCACGGTGACTCTCCAGGCCGGAAAGGATCTTTCGCTGCTCGGCGGCAGCCTCACCGCCACCGGCGTGGCGGGCCCCGTCACCGTCAACGCCAACGGCGGCAACGTGCTCAAGTCCAACAGCGGCACGGGCGGCGCGGGCGGCACGGTCAACCTCACGGCGGCGGGCGTCGTGACAACGCAGACCGCCAGCGTCAACGCGCGGGGCGGCGACAACGTCGGCTCCTCGCTCGGCGGCGACGCCGTCGGCGGCACGATCAACGTCACGAGCACCGCCAGTTCCTCGCCGACCGTGACGACTATCAATGTCATGGGTTCGAGCTTCCTGGCGGATAGCGGGATCGCCACGGGCACCGCCTACCAGGGCACGGGCGGCACGATCAGCTTCACCTCGCAGGATGCCTCGGCGGCACCCACCAGTTCGCCCGCCCCGGCCATCAAGTTCGCGGGGACGAGGGTGCAGACGGGCCGCGCGGCCTCGACCGGCACCACGCTGTCCACGCCTGGCTCGCGCAACGGCGGCAAGATCACGGTCACCAGCGCGCGCGTCTCCGGTCCGGGCATCAGCGTGCAGGATTCATCGCAACTCCTGGCCCTGGTCAACAGCGGGTCACCCGGCACGGGCGGCAACATCACGATCACGACGGGCGGCGCGGACGTGGCCGTCACGAACAATTCGTCCGTACGCTCCAGCGGGTCGAACGGCTCGGTGACGATCAACACGGGCGGCACGCGCGGGTCGATCACGGTGAGCAATTCCACCGTCAGCGCCGAGAGCGCGGCGGGCTCGGGCGGCGCGGTCACGCTGCGCGCGCCGACCAGCATCACGCTCACCAGCGCCAACCTGAGCGCCGACGTGCTCAAGGTCGAATCACTGGGGCCGAACGGCACGCTCACCATTGGCGGCACGGTGGCCTCCAGTCTGGGCGGCACGACGCAACTGGTGCTCTACGCGGGCGGCAGCAACGGGCTGATCAATTTCGTGTCGAACACGACGCTGAATTCCGGCAGCGCCTCGGGCATCCTGGCGGCGTCCACCGTCACGATTGCCAACGGCATCGTCGTCACGGTCAATGGCAGCACCCGGTTGCAGCTCTTTGCGAACACGGGAAATTATACCGGCTCAGGCGGAAATGGCTCGACCTCGGGTGCCTTCGGGGGCAACGCCGCTCCCCTGACGACACAGCCGTTTGTCAACGCGCCCCCGCCCGCCGCCGCTTCCGCCAACCCGTCGCGCCCGGGTCGGACTGGCTCTGTCACGGCCCGCCCGCTTCGCCTGGCGACGGGTCGGCCCGCTGGCCCGGTTAACGCCACGGTGGTCAAGGGCGCGGCGTTCCCGGGAACTGGCGCGATATCCGCGCCGCGCCGCGTGCCGACGCTGCCGTCGTCGTCGTCGAGCTTGCAAAGCCGCGCTCTCGCACCTACGCGCACCGACCGCCCCGGTGCCGCGGCGCTGATGCGTTGAAGTGGATCGAGCCGGTAGCGCGCGGGGTTGGATCGTGCCCGGGGGCCACGATCCGCCCACGCGCTCCTCTTTGTGAACTCTGCGAACTTTGTGCGAAGCCACTCCGCCGGGGATAACCCATCACGCCGCAAACAATTCTCGCCCGCGCACGTAGCTCGCCCGGACGGCCCGTGGTCCCCCGCGATAAACGCATAGCGTCAGTAGTTCCTCCGGCTTCAACTCGCCCGGATCGCCATACGGCCCCAGCGCCCCGCGCTCCAACACCAATAAATCCGCCTCCTTCCCCGCCTCCAGCGTCCCGATCACGCCCCCCAACCCCAGCGCCTCCGCGCCGCCCTGCGTGCCGAGAAAAAACGCTTCGCCCGCCGTCAATAACGGAGTGTCCGGCTCGTAAAACGACCGCGCTTTCTGAACCTCCAGCGCCGACCTCATCACCTGCCACAAATTGACCTCCGGCCCCGCGCCCACGTCGCTGCCCAGCCCGACGCGGATTCCCGCCGCCCGCAACCGCGCCAGCGGCAGCAACCCGCTGTTGAGAAAAAAATTCGCCGTCGGACAATGCGCCACCGCCGCGCCGCGCCCGGCCAGGACCGCCACCTCGCGCTCCGACAGGTGGATGCAATGCCCCAGCACCGTGCGCGTACCCAGCAGCCCGCATCCGTCGTACACGTCGGTGTAATCCCGCGCCGCCGGGAACAATTCTTTTACCTTCGCAATCTCGCCGAGGTTCTCGGCTAGGTGCGTCTGCACGAGCGCGCCGTGCCGTTCCGCCAGCGCCGCCGCCCCGCGCATCATCGCCGTGCTGCAACTGACCGCGAACCTGGGCGACACGGCGTACCGCAGCCGCCCGCCCGCCGCGCCGTGCCACCGCTGGCACAGCCGTTCGCTCTGCGCCAGTGACAGCGCCAGGATTTTCTCCGGGTCCAACCCTCCGTACGACCCCACGTCCATCATCATCTTGCCCATCGTGACGCGCAGCCCGCTGGCCTCGGCGGCCTGGAAAGCCGCGTCGCAACTGTCCTCATAGATCGTCGTGTACAGGCACGCGGTTGTCGTGCCGTGCCGCGCCAGTTCACGGAAAAATCGGGGCGATTCCCGCGCGCTCCGTTCGGCGGTAAACTCGCGTTCCAGCGGAAAGATGTGCTTCTGCAACCACGGCAGTAATTCCCCCTGGCCGCAACCGCTCGCGGGGTACTGTGGCAGGTGCGCGTGCGTATCGACCAGCCCGGGGCAAATCACGGCGTTGTCGCTTTCAACCCAGCGTACACCCTGTCCATCCAATGCTCGCGCTACCTCTGTGTAATCCCCTGCGTATACGATCTTGCCTGCCGAAGGATCGAACACCAAAGCTCCATCGCGCCAGGATCGCAAACTCCCAAATTTTGGCGCGTCGATCAGCTGACCCCGGATGCCGGACAGGGGAGCGGCTTGCCCCGTAGAAATCATGACGGAATGCTCGTGCGTGGGGGCTCCTCAGCCTTCGCTTTCCCGGACAAACCGTCGGTGATCACTGGATTCGCTGGTGTTTGCGTGAAAACCTTTGCCAGCATTTCGGAGACGGTTTTGCCTAACCACTTATTGAAAGGCTTGATTTCATCGTCGATTCTCTTGAGATGAGTGCGGATTTGTCCCGTCAAAGCGTCATCTTCAGCGCTGGAAACTCCTGGCCTGATCCCGGCGGCGCAACATTCTCTTAGCGCAAGATCTACTTCATCCCAGGTTGTGACCATGCGGCTCAATTCTGTTTCGGTCATAAAATCCTTCCAGGCTCCTGGCTGCTGGAGTTCCGCCTGGATGGCCTCGCTTTTCAGGTAATCAAGCTCCATCAACAGGCTCTTACCGTTGATGGCGGCCTTCGTGAAATTCATCCAATAATATGGGCTGGACCCCTCCAGGAAGGCGAATCGGAAGCGGCAGATGATGTTCAGACAATTGAATAACTTGGTGGTGGTCGGATCACCCCGATCAGGCCTTTTCAAGGCTTCGATCAGGTAGAGGCTAACCTCTGATTCCTCGTTGAAATAGGTCGTCACGGTGGTGGCGATGATCCGATAGCGTTCGTCTCGATTCGAGATCAACACCAGGTTGGGGTCCAGGTCTGTGCCCTCACGGGAAGCCCCCAGCACGGCCTGTTCGATGACCCAGCACCAGTAGTCCCCGTATTTGTGGCTTTTAACGGTCGCACGGAACGCTTGCCAAGTCGTTTCATAGCGCGTGCTGCCCGGTGCCACCTCTTCAGATTTGGGAAAGATTCTGGTATCCGTTTCGCTCCGGCCGAATACGTCGCTCGCTCCGGCAACCGAGAATAATTTTGCGTCATCCGCCAGCGCCGTTTCCGTCCTTCGACCACGCAGGATCAGTTGCTTCGTGGGCTTTGATGTGTGCCGAATTCGATTTCTCAACACGTCGAAGGCCGCGCATTTGAATTCGGCGGTCAAGTCGCGCAATCTCTTCGACCGATGCCTTTTGAATTCAATGTACTGCTGGTTGTCGGCAAACTCTTTCTCGATGTCCCGGATCAAATCGAGCAAGTCGTCATTCGCGAGGCTGGCCGCCCGCCGCGACAAGTCCAGCGCGGTGGGGTCCGTGCTGTCGGACAAGAATTCTCTGGAAATTCCCAGGCTGACCGGCCTTTGTCCGTCCACCGGGCCCAATCCAGTGCTGCAGTTTGTGAGCACAATGACTTTGCCGATCACTTTGCCTTTGGTGCGATCCTTGTGCGGCCCGTTTTGGTATTGCTCTCCCCAATAAGCGGTAAACTGGCCTATCTCAAACGCGGGCCAACTTAGCGCGCTGGCGGGTTGCCCTCCGGCCATGACCGCAATCAGTATATCCGCGCGTTGCAGAGCCTCGTTGATCGATTCCTTGATGCTGGAGCCGTAGGAAATCGCGGTTCGGTCGAGGAAAACCTCCGCCAGCACCGGTTCGAAAGCCGCGTGCAAGAGGTTGGACAGTTCGCCCGCGATCAATCCATCTTCGTGTGAATAACTGATAAAAATTCTCAAGGCGCTCATGGTGGCGAAAGATAATTTTCCTAACCCTGGGTGGGTAGAATCCAGGCACGATATTTTGTTAAATCCCTGTTTGACAAGCTGTTTCTCCCGGATCGGTGAGGTTGAACGGTGTTCGTGGTCAATCTTCCTCTCGGAAGGGGCCTGCCTTTGTGACTAGGCTCTGTCATTGCGCCTGCGATGGGTGGAGCTTGCAGCTCCTCATCATCTCCTGACTGACCGGCAGCCGCATCCAGAACGCCGCGCCCTTGCCCGGCTGGCTCTCCACGCCCACCTGCCCGCCGTGCGCGAGCACCGCGTGCTTGACGATGCTCAACCCCAGCCCCGTCCCGCCGGTCGCCTGCGCGCGATCTTTCCGCACCCGGTAGAACCGCTCGAAAACGTGCGCCTGATCCGCCGCCGGGATCCCCGGCCCGTTGTCGGTCACCGTGACCTCGACAAACTCTTCCCCCCACCGCACGGCCTCCACCACGATCTCCCGCCGGACCGCCTCACCGTACTTCAGCGCGTTCTCGACCAGGTTAAAGAACACCTGTTCCAACCGGTGCGGGTCTGCCGCGACGACCGGCAACTCCGACGGCCACCGCAGACTAACCCGCGCCCCCTTTGCGGTGATGGCGGGCTCCAACCGTTCGAGCACGCGCTCCACGCACGCCCGCATGTCCACCGCCTCGCGGTGCAATGCCCCCGCGCCCTTGCCCTCCAGCCGCGCCAGCGACAGCAGATCCTCGATCAGCCCGGTCAGCCGCTGGGTGTTCTTCCACATCACCCGCAGCGATTTCTCGGTCATTGCGCGGTCGTCCAGCGCGCCGTCGAGCAAATTCTCCAGCGACCCGTGGATGATCGTCACCGGCGTGCGCAGTTCGTGCGACACGTTGGCCACGAAATCCTTGCGCCCGGCTTCCAGGGCGTGCAACTCGCTGATGTCGTGAAAAATGGCGATCACCCCGCGCGGACGCTCCTCGTCGCCGGGCGCGCGCAGCGCCGCCGCCGTCACGGTGAAATATTTGCGCACGTAGCCGCCGCCCTCGGCGCGCGCCTCCAGGGCAAGCTGCCGGTTCTGCGGGTCGGCCTCGTCCAGCGCGGTGCGCACGATCCCGAGCAAATCATGGTTTCGAAACGTTTCCATCAGCGTGCGTTCCAGCGGCGGCGCGGCGAGGTCGAACATGCGCAACAGGCTGTCGTTGGCCAATCGGATACGTTGGGCGGCATCGACGATGAGAACTCCTTCGGCGAGGCTGCCGAGAATGGCGCGCAGGTCGAACGTGCGGTCGCCGAGTTGCCGGTGAGCCTCCCGCATCCGTTCTCCGAGCACACCTAGGTCATCGACGGCCCCGCCCAGCCTGCCGCGCCTGCGGATGAAAGCTGGCGCGTCCCAATCCCCTTCCACCACTTGCCGCAGCGCCCGTTCGATCCGCCGTGCGGGCAGCACGTAAGCAAACACGGCCCATCCCGCGCCAGCGGCCAACCCCATCACCAGCAACAAGATCGGGAGATTCAAAAGAATGTCATCAAAGTCGGTCGAACGTGTTCACCCACAACGCACAACCTACCGCCTTCGTCTCCGCCTTTACTCCTCATCCTTCAGCTTCGTCGTAAACCGATACCCTTCCCCCCGCAACGTCTCGATCCGCTCGGAGTTGACGCCCAGCTTCTCGCGCAGCCGCCGGATGTGCGTATCGACCGTCCTGGTATCAATCGCGTTCGTGTACCCCCACACGTCGAACAGCAGCGTCTCGCGCGACTGCACCCGCCCCCGGCGTTCCAGCAACAGCGTCAACAGCTTGAACTCGGTGGTCGTCAGTTCGAGCTTCTGGCCGCTCATCGACACCTCAAAATTGCCCCGGTCGATCAGAAATTCGCCGATTTCCACCTGGTCGCCGCGTTTCTCGGCCCCGCGCACTCGCCGCAGTACCGCCTGTACCCGCAGCACCAGTTCGCGCGGGCTGAACGGCTTGGCGATGTAGTCGTCCGCGCCGATCTCCAGCCCCGCGATGCGGTCTCCGGCGTCGCCCTTGGCGGTCAGCATCAGGATAGGAATGGCGGCGGTGTCCGGCTCGCGCTTGAGTTGGCGGCACACCTCCTCGCCGGACATCTCGGGCAGCATCAGGTCGAGCACGATCAACTCCGGGCGGTGCTCCCGCGCCAGCCGCAGAGCTTCCAGGCCGTTGTCGGCGGTCAAAACGTCGAACCCAGCCCCGTTCAGCCGGTAGCGGACCAGATCGACCACGTCGGTTTCGTCGTCGACGACGAGCAGGGTAGGTTGCATGGATGGAGATGCCAACCGCATGATGCCTAATCCCCCCGGCGCTGGCAAGCCCCCCAAAAATGTTCGTGGCCGCGTGCGCTCGGGAATCCAACAAACCGGCGCTCGCGGCCACAAATCACCTTAACCTATGGGGCTATGACCCCAGGAAAAGGCTGCCGTTCAAAAAACTTCAGAAAAATGTTTCGACCCGCCCCGCCGCCTGCGACAACTGCGTTATCTGCGACGTAATTTACGGTTAAATTCTCTCTTCTGCCGTTGAAACTCATCATCCAGATTCCCTGCTACAACGAGGCCGGCACGCTGGGCACCACCCTGCGCGATTTGCCTCGTTCCGTGCCGGGTTTCGACTGCGTGGAATGGCTCGTCATCGATGACGGTAGCACGGACGGCACGGCGCAAATTGCCGCCGCCGAAGGAGTTGATCACGTCGTCGTCCTGCCGACCAACCGAGGCCTCGCCCGCGCGTTCATGGCCGGTCTGGAGGCGTCCCTGCGCGCCGGGGCGGACGTGATCGTCAACACCGACGCCGACAACCAGTACTACGCCGGGGACATCCCTGCGCTGGTGGCCCCGGTCCTGGAAGGCCGTGCGGACATGGTCGTCGGGGCGCGGCCCATCGAGCAAATCGCCCACTTTTCCCCGCTCAAAAAGCTGCTCCAGCGTCTCGGCAGCCGCGTGGTGCAACTCGCCAGCAACACGCAGGTCCCGGACGCGCCAAGCGGCTTTCGGGCGTTCAGCCAGTCCGCCGCGCTCCAGCTCAACGTGTTCAACTCTTACACCTACACGTTGGAAACCATCATCCAGGCGGGACAGAAGGGCATGACGGTGGTTAGCGTGCCCATCCGGGTCAACGCGGACCTGCGCCCCTCGCGGTTGGTACGCTCCATCCCGCAGTACCTGTTTCGCTCGACGCTGACTATTGGGCGCATCTTTCTCACCTACAGACCGTTGCGTTTTTTCCTGACGGTCAGCGCGGGGTTGTTTATCCCGGGTATCCTCATCAGCGTGCGGTTCCTGTACGAGATGGCACGAGGCCACGGCCAAGGGCATGTCCAGTCGCTCATTCTGGCCGCGATATTGCTGCTGGCGTCGATCCTGTTCTTTGTCCTCGGCTTATTGGCGGAATTGATTTCGGTCAACCGCCGCCTGCTCGAAGACCAGCGTACCCGCCTCGCGCGGTTGGAGTTAAGCATGAAAGACAAACCATGAAGCAAGCCCACGACCGCCAGGCTGAAGACGGCATCCTCATCGGCAACCAGTTGGACAAAGACCAAGTGTCAAACCCCATCGCCCGGCGCATGGTGGCTGGGTTCGACGCCGCGCTGGTGACGCTCGTGCGGACGGCACGGCCCGCGAGCGTCCACGAGGTCGGCTGCGGGGAGGGGAGGCTCAGCCGCAAACTGCACGCGCTGTTGGGAATGAAAATTATGGCGTCGGATTTTTCGCGGGAACTCGTTGCCGAGAACACGGCGCGGGGCGACGCCGGGGTGCGCTACGCCGCGCGCTCGGTGTATGACCTGCGCTCCAAGGACGACGGGGCGGACCTGATCGTGTGTTGCGAGGTCTTGGAACACGTTGAACGACCGGCGGACGCGCTGGCGGCGTTGCGCGGGTTAAACGCGGCGCACTACATCCTGTCCGTGCCGCGCGAACCGTTCTGGCGGGTGTTGAACGTGGCGCGGGGCAAATATTTGACAGCCTTTGGCAACACGCCTGGGCACCTCAACCACTGGTCGCGAGGTGGTTTCGTGCGTTTTCTGGAGGAGGGCGGGTTCCGGGTGGAACGGTGTCTGTCACCGTTGCCGTGGACGATGGTCGCGGGGCGGTTTGCAGGTGGATCGTGACCTCCGGGCACGATGGCAACACCTTGCGGCGCAGCCGCCCTGAATTGTAGGGCGACGGTCTCCGTTGCCGACACCGGTTGCGCCGATTGCGCTTTGCACCTGCTTCCTCTGGCTTCTGGGAGGCGCGCTTGATCTGTCGGCAACCGGGACGGTCGCCATACAAGCAGACAGTCAGGCAGCTTCGCTGCGAAGGGTTTTGCCATCGTGCCCGGGGGTCACGATTCACCTCGTGTTCACTTCGCGTTCGTCACCTCCGCGATGGCACGCCACAAATCAGCGGGCACCAGCGGCTTGTGCAGCACGGCGTCGAACCGGCTCGTTTCCACGAGCTTCTCGGCGTACCCCGTCAGCAAAATGATCGGCACCGCCGCGTTTTGCTCCCGGATAGCCGTCGCCAAGCTCTCGCCATTCAACTCCTCCAGCGCAAGATCGGTCACGACTAGATCAAAAGCACCCTCCTTGAACTTCTCCAACCCCTCGCGCCCAGTCACCGCCGTCGAGACTTCGTGCATGTCCCGGTGCAGGTAGGCGCTGACCGCCTCACGCACCATCGGATCATCTTCCACCAGCAGCACCCGCAATGGCTTGACCGACTGCGGCGCCGCCGCGCCGATCTCGTCGGCGGCCGCCACCACCGCCCCGACCGCAGGCAGGCGAATACTCACCGTCACACCTTGGCCCGGCGCGGTCTGGATGGTCAGTTCCCCCTCGTGCCGCTGGACCGCGCCGTACACCATCGACAGCCCCAGACCTTTGCCCGTCTCGTTCTTGGTGGTGAAAAACGGCTCCAAACAGCGGCGGCGAATTTCGTCGCTCATGCCGATACCGGTGTCAGCGACTTCCAGGCACACGCGCCCGTCGCCACTCCGGCTGGTGCGCAGAGTAATCGTCCCGCCCTCGGGCATGGCGTCCACGGCGTTGAAGATCAGGTTGGCGACGACCTCGCGCAATTCAGCGGCGTCGCCGGGCACGTCCGGGGCGGGCTGCAGGTCCAGCCGCACGGCCACCGTGCTCCCGGCGGCGAGCGCCTGCCCGCGCCAGCGCGGCTGGGTTAGGGTGGCGGCCTCCTGCGCGAGCTTGGCCAAATTTACGGGCAAACGAACCTCTCCCGTAGCGCGGGGCCGGGAAAACTCCCGCAGCCGCCCGACGATGGCCGACGACTCACGCGCCGCCGTGCGGATGTTCTCCAGGTATTTGCGCGCCAAGGTCTTGTTGCTGAGCATCTGCGCCTCGTTGAGCAGCAACAGGTCGCTGTAGCCCAGCATGGCGGTGAGCTGGTTGTTGAAATCCGCCGCAATGCCGCCGCTCATCTCGCCCAGAGCGCGCATCCGCTCGTGCTGGACCTGCTGCTGCTGGGTGGCGCGCAGTTCCGCCAGGGTTTGCTCCAGATCACGCGTGCGCTGGCGGACGATCTCTTCGAGCCGCGCGTTCTGGTCCTGCAAAGCGAGGTGCAGCGCGCGGGTGGCCAGCAGGTTGCGGCAGCGTTGGAGCACCTCGGTGTTGTCGAACGGTTTGGTGAGGAAGTCCGTCGCCCCTCCGGCAAGGGCGCGTTGCCGGGCCGCCGGGGTGATGTCCGCCGTGAGGATCAGGATCGGCACGAACGAGCCGGGCCGCTGCGCCTGCCGCAGCCGCCGGGTTAACTCGTAGCCGTTGAGGTGCGGCATGTTCAAATCGAGCAGGACGAGGTCGGGCACGGAATGCTGGACGGCGTCCTCGGCCAGCCTGGGATCGGTCAACCCCTGGACGCGGCGGTAGCCAGCGCGCTGCAAGATGGCTTGCAACAGGCTGACGTTGGCCGGCTCGTCGTCTACGATGAGAATCTTCGGGTCTGGCAGCGTGGCGGGCATGGGGCGGGCGGGGCAGGGCGCTATTTCTCCACGGCCAGCGCGCCGTCGATGGCGCGCAGCAGAGTGTCGATCTTGAAAGGCTTGGTGAGGTAATCGCGCACGCCGAGGCCGCGCAGGCGGTCAATCTGGCCCGGGGTGGCGTCGGCGCTGAGCACGAGCACGGGGATGTCGGTGGTGCGGCGTTCGGTGTGCAAACGGCGCACGACCTCGTCGCCCTGAATGTCGGGCAGGTGGAGGTCGAGCAGGATGAGGTCGGGCCGCCGTTCGCGCGCCTGGGCAAGGCCGTCGCGTCCGTCGACGGCGGCGAAGAGGCGCAGGTCATCGCGCGTCTGGAACACGCGCTCGACCAGCGCCACGTTGGCCGGTTGGTCGTCGATGAGCAGCACGGTCCTAACCGGCGGCGGCTCCGGCGGGGCAGCGGCGGCCAGCGGCACCCAAGGCGACCGCTCCCCGGCGGGCACGACCGGCGGTGGCACGTCGGCGGCCAGCGGCAGGTCGATGTAAAAGCGGCAGCCTTGGCCGACCGTCGAGCGCACGCCCACCGTGCCGCCCATCGCCTCGACTAACCCCTTGGAGATGGCCAGCCCAATGCCCGTGCCGGTGATGCCGCGCTCCGGGGCCTTGAGCCGCTGGAAGGGCGTGAACAGCCGCGAAATGTCCACTGGGCTCAGGCCCGGACCGGTGTCGCTGATCGTCACGCGCACCCAACGCCGCCCGCCGCGCCGACGGGCAGAAACCCGCACCGCGCCGTCGGGATGGTTGTACTTGATGGCGTTGGAAAGCAAGTTGAGCAGCACCTGGTTGAATCGCCCGGGATCGGCGAGCGCCAACAACGTGTCCGGGCGCGGGAGAGCGCGGTGCACCAACCGGACACAGTGCTGCTGGGCCATCGGCTGCACGAAGCGCAACGTGGCCGCAATCGACTCGTCCACGGCCAGCGGCTCGGCGGCCATGTCCACCTTGCCCGCCTCGATGCGCGCGATGTCGAGCACCTCGTTGACCAGATCGAGCAGGTGCCGCCCGCCGGTGAGGATCTGGTCCACGCTGGACGCCTGCATGGGCGTGAGCGTTTCCAGGCCGAGCAACTGGCCGAAGCCGAGGATGGCGTTGAGCGGCGTGCGCAGTTCGTGGCTCATGCGCGAGAGAAACTCGCTCTTGGCGCTGTTGGCGCGCTCGGCCTCGTCCTTGGCGGCGCGCATCGCCGTCTCGGCGCGCTTGAGTTCGCTCACGTCGAAGATGACACCGTCCCAGATGATGTCGCCGTTGGGTTGCCGCTCGGGCTGCATCCGCACCGCGATGTGGTGCAGGATGCCCGAGGCCGGTCGCAGGCGGCCCTCCCAGCTCACGGGTGACGAGGTTTCCACGGACACGCGGATGGCCTCGCGCACGCTGGCCAAATCCTCGGGGTGGACCGCGTCGCGCAGCAGCGTGGGCTGGGCGATGGCCTGGGCGGGTTCAATCTCGAACAACTGGCGGCAGCCCTCGCTGACGAAGGGTAGCGCGAACTCGCCGCCCGCGTGCCGGACGAGTTGGTACACCATGCCGGGCGTGTTGGCGACGATGCGCCGGTAGCGCGCTTCCACCTCGCGCAGCCGCGCCTGGTGGTGGCGGCTCTCGATCACCGTCGAGAGCAGGTCGGCAACCGTCTGGAGGAACACCTGTTCGCCCGGGGTGAACTTCCGGGGCCGGGTCGAGAGCGCGCAGAGGGTCCCGTAGGGCCGGACGCTGTCGTGGATCACGGCGCTGATGGCGCTGACGGCGGCCTGGCCGATCTCCGGGCGCGCCGAATAGTCCAGCACCTCGCGCAGGTCGGAGACGAACAGCGGGTGGTGATCGTCCGGCGCGCCGTCGAGCAGTTGCCAGTGCCAGTTCTCGACCGTGGCCCGCCCGACGATCCCCGCCGGGAAGCCGTGACCCGCCCGGATGAGCATGGTCGCGCCGCCGGGTTGCAGTTCGCCGATGCTCGCGCGGTTCACGTCGAGCACCTGGGCCACCAGTTCTACCGTGCGCTCGAAATAGGCCGCCAGGTCGCCCTCGCGCAAGGCTTGGCGGCCCAGTTCGGCGGCGGCGGCCTGCTGCCGGGCGCGGGCTTCGACCTCCTGCTCGTTGCGGCGGCGTTCGGTGATGTCGCGCGAGTTGATGACCTGGCCGACCACCGGGAAATCGGGCGGCAGCGGCGAGCTGATGCTCTCCAACAGCCGCCAAGTGCCGTCGCGGTGGCGCAGCCGCGCCTCGCTGTGAACGTAGTGTTCGCCCGCGTCGGAGACGTGCCGCAGGTGGGCGCGCATCCGTACATCGTCTTCGGGGTGGACGAGGTTGTCGAAAAGGTTTTTGCCCACCAGTTCGTCCGCGCCGTAGCCGAGGATGTGCTGGATGGACGGGCTGGTGTACATCACGACGCCCTCGGGTGTGGCGAGGCTGGTCAGGTCCTGCGCGTTTTCGAGCAGCGCGCGGAACTTGCTCTCGCTGCGGCGGGCGTTTTCCTCGGCGTGCTGGCGCTCGGCGTTCTGCTGGCGCAGGTCGCCGTTGAGCAGGGCCAGCTCGGCAGTGCGTTCGTGGACGCGGTCCTCCAGCTCCTCGTGGGCGTGCTGGAGCGCCTCCTCGGCGATGTGCCGGGCGGTAATATCCACCACCGTGCCTTCGTGGCGCAGGGCGTTGCCCCCGGCGTCACGCACGACGCGCGCGTTCTCCAGAATCCAGACCCGCGAGCCGTCGGTACGGCGCGCCTCCATCTCCAGGTTGGCGACGCGCGAATCGCGGGCCAGCAGCGCCTCGAATTTATCCCGCTCGGCGGGCCGGGCGTAAAGCTGCACAGGGTCGCGCACTGCCTGGATCATCGTCTCGGGCGAAGCGTAGCCGAAGATGTTAGCAAAGGCCGGGTTGACGCTCAGGAAGCCCTCGCCGGGTTTGAACTGGTAGATGCCCTCGGCGGCGTTCTCGAAGAGGCTACGGTAGCGCGCCTCGGCTTCGACGAGCGCGGTCGTGCGCTGCTGGATGCGGGCTTCCAGGTCGTCGCGGGTGGCGCGCAGGTTCACGTCCACGCGCTTGCGCATCTCCAGTTCGGCCAGGCTGCGTTCGCTGGTCAAACGCAGGTGCAACTCGTGCATGACCAGCGCGGCGAGATCTTCCAAAGTGCGCCTGTCGTCCGGGGAGAATTCGCGCGGCCGGGTATCCACGACGCAGAGCGAGCCGAGGGTGTGCCCGCGCGGGGTGGTCAGCGGCGCCCCGGCGTAGAAGCGCACGTGAGGTTCACCCGTGACATAGATGTTATCTCTGAATCGTTCATCGAGCGTGGCGTCGGGGACGATCACCGTGGCTCCGGCCAGGACCGTGTGGGCACAGAAGGCGTCGCCACGGTCGGTGTCATGGCCGGCGAAACCATAGCAAGACTTCAGCCACTGGCGCTCGCGGTCGATCAGGGTGATGAAAGCCATGGGCACGCGGAAAATGCGTGCGGCCAACACGGTGATGCGGTCGAAGGCCAGTTCCGCCGGGGAATCCAAAATGCCGTAGGAGACCAGCTCTTTGAGACGGTCTTCTTCGTCGGTGGGCAGCGGTGCCGGCATAGGAACCCCATCCAGAAAGCAGTTCCGGGGCCAGCAGCGGCGCGGCGGTCCCGAACAGGCGACAAAAACCCGCGCCGGAGCGCGAAATCCCGTGCTCGCCTGCGACCTGATCAGATCGTCTTGCCCTTGAGTGTGCCGAGCAGCCGCTCGACCTCGCCCGCGACCCTGCCGCGATACTCGCTCCAGGTGCTTTCCATGCGCTGCCGGATTGCGCCCTGCTGGGCGGAGGAATCAGGCGGCGGGGTGTGCTTCCCCGGGACGGTCTGTTCGAGCGGGCTGTGGTAAGTGGTGCGATTTTGCTCGGCGCGGCTGGACTGCTGGAGCGACGTGCGCTCGCCGTCAGCCTGGATGATGAGGTCGCAGACTTGGTTGAGCACCTGGTATTCCTCGTGCTGGCCGAGGTGCGCGCGCAAGCGGCGCTTCACGTCGTAGGCATGGACAGGGCGTTGGCCGTCGCCGTCGAGGCCTTCGGGCAGGTTGTTCATGTCCTGCTGCAACTGCGCGCTGATGGCGTTGAAGTCATGGGACGAGTTGCTGGACGATTCCAGCACGGGCGCGCTGCTGCTGAACTTGAACGCGTTCGGATTGTTGCGGCTGTATAGGTAGTACGCAACTCCCAACAGGATGACCAGAAGCAGGAAATTTCTCATGGGTTTCTCCGGATACATTTAACACCGGAAAGTATTGACCGAAAAGCAGAAAAGCCGTCCGGCGACCTTTTAATGGTGCGAGTTGTAGCAGCATCTTATACATGGCGACGAGTGGGCAACAGCAGGAACCGTGTGCATATTAGATGAAGGCAGCGGGAAATTGTGGGCAATGGGCTCCATTGCCGCCGCCGCGCTTGGCAATGGAGCCCGTCGTCTTACAGCCAGAAGCAATCACCATTTGAGCACTCCCCGATGACAAACGAGGCAGGAGCACCGATTTCGACTTTCTCTACGTCTCACTGAGCATCGGGTCCGCCGCAGACGCAGGTACAAGCTGCACCCGGTACGGCTCGAACTGGCTCAAGAGCTTGATCGGCACCACCGCATGGACGTGCGTGCCGTCGGCCTCGTAGGCCGTGGAAAGCACCTGCCCGTGCTGGTGCAGGCTGCTGAACAGGTCGCCCCGGTCGGCGGGCAGCAGCAGTTCCAAACGCTCGGTGCGACCGGCCAACTGGTCAGCCATGCGGGCGAGCAGTTCGTCCAAACCCTCGCCGGTCTTGGTGGAGATGAACAGCGCATCCGGGAAGTGCCGCCGCAACAAGTTGAAAGCCGCTTCGTCCGGCAGGAGGTCGATCTTGTTGAACACGGTCAGGATGCGCTTGTCCTGCGCGCCGAGTTCGGCCAGCACGTCCATCGTCGTCTTGTGGAAGGCGAAGATTTCCGGCTGGCTGGCATCGAGCAGGTGGACGAGGAAGTCGGACAAAAGCGCCTCTTCCAGCGTGGACTTGAACGCCTCCACGAGCCGGTGCGGCAGTTTGCGCACGAAGCCGACGGTGTCCGTGAGCAAGAGCGGCTGGCCGCCGGGCAGGTCGATGCGCCGGGTGGTCGGGTCGAGCGTGGCGAACAATTTGTCTTCCACGAGCACGTCTGCGCCCGTGAGTTTCTTGAGTAGGGAGGACTTGCC
>CAXTBX010000014.1:0-55973 GCA_964242205.1 uncultured Chthoniobacterales bacterium | reverse complement strand
CGTTTATCACATGAACGAGGGGCACGCGGCGTTCCTCGGGCTGGAGCGCATCCGGCATTTTGTCCGCGCGCACGAACTGGATTTCCGGTCGGCGTTGCAGATCGTCGCGGCGGCGGGGATTTTCACCACGCACACGCCCGTCCCGGCGGGCAACGACGCGTTCTCGCGCCAGTTGATCGCGCATTACTTCGGGGACTATCCGGCACAGGTGGGGATCGACTTTGATTATTTCTTTTCGCTCGGGCAGACGACCGTCGACAAGACGGACGATTTCTCGATGACGATCCTGGCGCTGCGGACCTCGCGGCAGGCCAACGGCGTGTCCAAGCTGCACGGCGAGGTCTCCAAGGGCTTGTGGAAAGACGTGTGGGCGGGGGTGCCGCAGGACGAGGTGCCGATCACGAGCATCACCAACGGCATCCACACGAAGACGTGGGCCGCGCCGGAGTTCCTGGAGCTTTATTCGCAGTACCTCGGCGAGGATTGGGAAGAGCATCTGACCGACGTGGACTACTGGCTGCGGGTCAACCGCATCCCGGACGAGGTGCTGTGGGACACGCATCAAAAGCTCAAGGCGCGCTTGATCAACTTCACCCGCGAGCGCGTGCGCAAACAGCGCGACCGGCTCGGCGAATCACCCGCGCAGTTGCGGCAGGTGAACAACATCCTGAACCCGGAGATCCTGACCATCGGGTTCGCGCGGCGGTTCGCCACGTACAAGCGCGGCAGCCTGCTCTTCAAGGACCCGGAACGCCTGCTGCGGCTGCTTAACAACACGGAGCGGCCCGTGCAGTTCGTGTTCGCAGGCAAGGCGCACCCGAAGGACGACGGCGGCAAGAAGGTGATCCAGGAAGTTTACAAGCACACGCGGAGCGAGGAGTTCGCCAACAAGGTCGTGTTCATCGAGGATTACGACGCCTACATCGGACGGCGGCTATATCAAGGTGTGGACGTGTGGCTCAACAATCCGCTGCGTCCGCTGGAAGCCAGCGGCACGAGCGGCATGAAGCTGCCGCCGAGCGGCGGGTTGAACCTGAGCGTGCTGGACGGCTGGTGGTGCGAGAGCTACAACGGCAAGAACGGCTGGGCCATCGGCTCGGAGATCGTGGAAGGGACCGTGGAGTTCCAGAACGAGGTGGACATCGAGAGTTTGTTTCACCTGCTCGAAACGCAGATCGTGCCGCTGTATTACGCGAAGCCGGACGGGAAACTGCCCATCGCGTGGCTGCGGCTGATGCGCGAGTCGATGCTGAGCGTGACGCCGGTGTACAACACGCACCGGATGGTCAAGGAATACCAGGAACGGCTCTACGACACGGCGGCGAAGGGGTACTACGCGCTGAACGCGAGCAAGGGCAAACAGGCGGCGGTGTTGAGCGAATGGAAAAACCGAATGCGCCGGGACTGGGCCCAGGTGCGGGTCAGCGACGTGCAGATCGACCACCGCGACCGCTCGCGGGTGCAGGTGGGCGACGCGCTGGCGGTGCGGGCGACCGTGAACCTCGGGCCGATTGACCCGAAGGAGGTCATCGTGCAGGCGTACTACGGCGAGAACCGCGAGAACGCGATCTTGCAACCGAGCGTGTTGGAACTGGCGAAGTTCGAGGCCGTAGACGGGCAGGGCGGGGCGTACCTGTACCGGGGGGATCTGCCAAGCACGGAAAGCGGGGCATTCGGGCTGAGCGTGCGCGTGGTGCCGACGCATCCGAATCTGACGCAGCAGCACGAGCTAAGGCTGATTACCTGGGCGTAGGGTGAAGCAGCGTGGGGCATTGCGAGGATGGCGCGACGCCCGCGTTGCCGGGTTGACTCCTGTGTCATGAGGCCCGCAACGTCGGCCTCAAGAAAGAGGGGCGAAATTCGTTTCCGGCAGGCGGTGAATCGCGTAAAGGTATTTTTTACTCCGATCAAGCGCCCTCGAAGCTTTCACGTCTGACATGCAAATCCCACCATACCTCGCTTACCTCTACTACGCTTCGGCGATCGTGTTTTATGTGATGTCTACCGTGGCGGTATTGGCGAGTTACGGTTCCTTCCGGCGAAACCACAGGGTGCGCCGCTTGGAGTGGCTATCGAACCTCTATCGGCAATTTTTCCAAGAGAGCAACTACAAGCGCATCCGCAGGATCATCGACTACGACACCTCGGAACTAAAAACCATCGACGCCGCCATCAAAGCGGACTGCGCCCACGAATTGGTCGAGTTGATGGTAGATTACCTCAACTTTTTTGAATTCGTCGCCGGATTATGGAAATCGCGCGAACTCGAAAAGAAGGAAATTTGCATTCTTTTCGAATACTACCTTTCCTTGTTAAAGGACCATTCCTTCCTGATGGACTACATCAAGAATTCTGGTTTCGAGAATTTGCACGAACTGCTGGCGGAAATCCCAGTCAGGACGAAACCCAAGTCGAGCACACAAACGTTCTACCTATTTGTTTATGGGACTTTGCGAAAACTTACCTCGCATCAGACGCATCGTTTGTTGCTGCCCGCCGCCTTTGTCCAGCAGGGGTTCTTCACGGGGAAATTGTACGATGTGGGAGCGTATCCGGGAGCAATCCGTGGGACCGACCCATCAGAGATAATTACCGGGGAAATTTACCTGTTGCACGAGCCGGAAGCTACCCTGGAAAAACTGGACAAGTATGAAGGGTGCAGTCCTGGCGACGCCGAGCCTACGGAATACAAAAGGGAGGTTGCGGACATTCAACTGCAAACCGGCGAAACGGTGAAAGCGTGGATCTACATTTACAACCATGACGCCAAGAATCTTGGACTGATCGAGTCAGGTGACTACGCGAAACACACCGCTCTTCAGGGCAATTCCTGATTGGGCAAGCCTCGCTCTGCATGCGGCGTGGGAAGGTCCTTCGGCTCGCAAGACTCGCTCAGGATGACAGTCTTTTGGGGAGGGCGCGCGGCTCATCCAAGCGGAAACCATTATAGAGCGTGAGGTTGATCCAAGACCTTTGCAAACCCTCGGATCATGCCGAAGGGCCGCCGGTCGAAATGGTAGCGTCCGCAAGTTGCGCAGATCTCTAAAAAAGGGACGCAGGACAAGTGGGCCGGCGATGACCTTCGTCGCCTCGAAAGGTTCCCCTACTTTCCCGTGGCCGTTGCACGGCGCGCCGTGACCGTCGTCGTTTTCTTGGAGACGGTCTTGGTCGTCAAGTTGTTCGACGCGGGCGGGAGATTCGGGAACAACGAAACGTTGCCGTCGAGATATTGGTCCACGTCCCGTTGCGTGAAACCCTGCTGCGGAATGTCGGAACGGTTCACGTCGTCCATGCCGATCTCTTGCAAACGATCCGTCCCCTCAACGATGTAAGGCGTCAGGAAGATCACCAGTTCATTTTTGTCGCTGACCTTGGTGGTGCGCTTGAACGCGTTGCCCAAGAGCGGAATGTCACCCAGGATTGGCACCTTGCTGATCTGCGTGCTGTCCGTTTTTGACATCAGTCCGCCGATGACCACCGTCGTCGCGTCGGGCGTGACGACGACCGTCTCCGCACTCGTCTTGTTGATGACCGGCGCGTTGAAGTTCTGCGAGATGGCCACGGTCTGCGTGGAAAGCGAACTGATCTCGGGCGAGACGATCATTTCCACCGTTTTGTTGACCGTGATGAAGGGCGTGACCCGCAGGATGATGCCCACGTCCTTGTAATCCACACTGGTGAGCGTCTGACCCGCTTCCGTGATGGTGTTGTTAGACGGGATGGGCACTTCCTGGCCGACGACGATGACCGCTTCCTGGTTGTTGCGCGCCAGGATCGACGGACGCGAGAGCACGCTGACCTTACCCTTTTGCGCCAGCGCGTAGAGCGTGGCGGTGGCGTTCTGCGTGTTGAGCCGGAAGAAGCCGCCGGTGGTCTGAGCCGCGAGGCCGAAATTCGTCGCCGGACCGGCCAGGCCGCTGGTGACGGTGGGATACGGCTGAGTGCTGGCCGTGGTGGTCTTGCGCGTACTGCCGTTGGGGAGGGTGCGGTCGGTGACGGTAGTGGTCGTCTGGGTGGCGGGTGTCTGGGTGGCCGCAGTGCCCGTGACGGCCTGCACGGCGCTGGTGAGGAGCTGTGAAGCGGCGGGCTGGCCGACGTTGAACGCGTAACTGCCCTCCACACCGAAATCGACGTTGTTGTCGAGTGTGACCTGCGCGAAGAGCACCTTGATGAGCACCTGCGGCTTGGGGCGGTCGAGGTTTTTGATGACCCGCATCATCTCGTTGTGCGTTTCCTCGTCGGACACGATGATGAGCGAGCGGCTTTCGGGATCGGTCTGGATCACGGCGTCGCCCAGTTGCGTGTTATTCCGATACGTGCGCGTGGACGACGCGCCGCCGCTGTTGGGCGACGCAGGCTGGTTGGCGCCCTGCCGGTTAGCTTGGTTACCGCCCTGCTGCCGGGCACTGCCCTGGGCTGGTTGTTGTTGCTGCGCCCGGCCAGTGTAGAGCAGGGAGAGCGTCAGCAGCGACAGCGCGGCGAACGTGCGAAAATAGGGGCGATGGCTCGTCATGGGAGGGAAAGGCTGGGCGCGAAACAGTCTCATCAGCGGCCGCTGCTGTTGCGAGACGTATTGCTGTTCGTGCCGCCGAGAGAATTGGTGATAGTCGAAGACGCACCCTGGGTGCTGCGGTTGAACAAGCGGCTGTCCGTGGGTTGCACCGTCGTGGAACCACTGGTCGACGAGCTGACGCTGAACATGCCGTTGAGGATGTAGGCGACGTTGCTCGGGTCAGCGTGCGACAGCGTGTGCACATAGATGTGTTGCTTTTTCGAATCGCTGGCATCCAGGCGACCAACGAGCAGAGCGACCTGGGCCATCGTCGCGCGCGAGGCGTTGACCAACACCGAGTTCGTGCGTGAATCGGCCACCACGGCGACCCGCGCCTGTTGCTGCGAACGGTCGCTGGAGGTGTTGACCTGCGGCTGCTGCGGGCCGAAGCGGTTGAATTGCTGCTGCTGATTGTTGCCGCGGCCCGCGCCATTGGCGGTCGTGGAGTCGGCGTAGAGCGAGGTCAGCGAGGCGGCGATCTCGTTGGCATCGGCGTGGACGAGCTTGAAGATCTGCGTCTCGGTGATCTCGGTCGTGCTGGTGTCGAGTTTATCGACGACATCGTCGATGGCGGCGATGTATTCGTCGGGCGCGCTGACGACGACGGAGTTGGTCGTCTCGTCGGACACGGCAATGACGCGCGCCGCCGCCTCGCGCGCGGCACTGTCGGGCGAGTTGTTAGCGTTGCCGCCGCCCTGGCCACCCCGGCCACCGCCCTGGCCCTGGCGGTTGCCGCCGCCGCCGAAGAACGGGAAGCCGGGAAAGCCGCCCTGCTGCTGGCCGTTGCGGTTGCTGGCGCTGGTGCTCGGCGCGAAAAGCTGGGTGATCACGTCGGCGAGTTCCTTGGCGTCGGCGTACTGGAGCTTGTAGACCTTGATGCGCGAGATAGCGGAGATGCTCGTGTCGAGCGCGCTGACGATCTCGGCGATGTGGCGGATGTTGGCTTGCGTGTCGGTGAGCAGGAGCGCGTTGCTGGCGTCGTTGGAACTGACGGTCGCGTTGGTGGAAAGGAGCGGGCGCAGGGTGTCCACGAGCTTACCCACTTCCAGGTAACGCACGGGGATAATCTGCGTGACGAGGTTGTCCTTGCGGGGGATGGTCAGCGGGTCCTTGCCGACGACCACGGGCAAGTTGCGCTGGGCCGCGCCTTCGCGGGCAACGATCTTGAGCACACGTCCGTTGCGGATGCTGGCGAACCCCTTGTCGGCGAGCACAGAGTTGAGCGCATCGACGGCCTCCTCCGCGTTGACGGGCTGCTGGCTGACGAGGTTGACCGTGCCGCTGACGGGTTGGTCTTGCACGACGATGAAACCGGCGGCACTACTCAGGTAGTTGAGCACGTCGGTGATCGGCGTGTTCTGGAAGTTGAGCCGGAGGTTGCTCGGGCCACCCTGATTTGGGTTGTACGGGGCAGCGGCGACGTTAGGGACGGTGGCGCTGGAGCCGGTGGCGTCGCGCGGGGTGTTAGGCAGGCCGCGCGTGCCGCCGGTATCACCGCCGGGCGCGGTGACGGGCGCGGGGCCGTCGGGTAGTGGGGTCGGCCCGCCGACGCTCATCTGCGCGAGGTCCATCGGCCGGAAGTCGACGACGCTGGCGGGCAGCGGGTCGTCGTTCGCGGCGGCGGGCGCGGCGAGCACGCCGGGCAGGCTGCCCAGCGCGAGCAGTGCGCAGGCGGCGAGGCTGGCGCGGTGGAAGGAGCGGGCGGGGAAAAACGGGGGGCGCGGGGTCGTCATCATTTGAGATCTTGTTGGCGGCGTTCCATCATCTTGCGCATGATTTCCTCCCGGTTTCCGACGGGAGGTTTGGTGCCGGGAGCGGCGTTGTTGTTACTGTTGGCGGGGGCGGCAGCGGGGTTGTTGGAAGCTGTCGGAGCGACGGCGTCCACGGAACCGGGGTTGGGCGCGGCGGTGTCCACCACGTTGACCGGCGGCGCGCCGGGCACGGACTTGGCATCGAGCGGCACCGTCTGGCCAACGGCGACGTTGATGCGCCGTCCGTCGCGCTCGACGACGATGTTCAACGGCGTGATCTCGGTGAGCCGGGCGTTGGCGATCTTGTCTCCCACGGAGAGCACCCTATTGAAGTCCGAGCGCGAACCGGAGAAAAAAGCGTAGGATTTATCGGTGTTGATCATGGTGCCGGTCAGCGCGACGTAGTCGGCACGTCCGCCGGTGGGCGTGGCGTTGGCGGGCCGGACTGGACGGCGGTCGGGATCGAAAACATTGCGCGTGTGGACGAGCTTAAAATTGTCGTAGGTGAGCGGACCAGTGGGAGACGGGGCGTCCGCCGCGGCGGTGGGAAGGATGAAGGCGGAAGGAGGAAGGAGGAAGGCCAACAGCACGAGGCACCGGGCGGTCTCGTGGCGGACGCGTGATAGGGTCCTCTGAGGCGTCGGTTTATTCTTCACTGCTGCTCCTCCCGCGCGTGGTGTTGGTGGTTGATCGGTTCGGCGTCAAGCCCGCACGGATATCCGACGACACGCGCGCGAACGAAAACCGCGCCGTCATCGTCAACTGTTGGCCGTGTGCGTCGCGCGTGCTGATCTCGCACTCCTCCAGGTTGCACGGCAGCGCGTCCGTGTTGAGGTCGAACAGGAAACGCCCAATGGACACCTGGTCGCCCGTGCCCGCCGCACGGCACTCGAAGGCGTCGTAGCCCTCGTCCTCGTGGGTCTGCCACTGTGGGGTCAGGTTCGTCAGGGCGATGCCGCTGTCGGCTTTCCAGTGGTTCATGGCGGTGAAGGCGGCGGCCTCGGCCACCGAGTTGTCGGCGGGCAGGTTGGCGCGCTGCATGGCGGCCCAGACGTTGCGGATGCGGTCCTCGCGGTCGAGCAAAGTCTGGCCGCGGTCCACTTTCTTTTGGAGGGCGGCGATGCGGTCGCTTTGCGCGCTCCAAGCGCTGACGGCGGGTTCGATCACGACGTAATCGAGCAAAAACAGGCCCGCCACGAGTCCGGCGGCGATCTTGAGCAGCAGCGTGCGGTCGGTGGGCAAGGTCATGGTTTTTCGCCCCCCCCCGAGCGGTAGACGATGGTGAACTGCACGGGGTTGTCGCCGCGAATCTGTTGGGTCTGGAGGTTGGTCACGTCCGGGCGGTGGCGCAGGCGGTCGAGCATCGAGAGCAGCGCGGGCTGATTGCGTGCGAAGCCCGTACAGGTGACCTTGGTGCCGTTGATCTGGATGCCCTTGGCCCACACGTCGCCGCCGTCGGGAAACGCCGCGAAGAGGCTTTCGAGAAGTTGGACATTCGTAGGTTTTCGGTCGAACCAGGGACGGAACTTGCGGATCTTTTGTTGCAGCGCGTCGAGGTCATTGACGGTGCCGTTCATCGCCGTCCAGCGTTTCTGCAGACCGCTCTCCTGCTGCGAGCGCACGAAGAAGAGGAGGAGGGGGAGGAGAATGAGCGCGGCGAGCACCGCCGCGATCTTGCGGCCCTGCTTTGTATTAAATCGGTGAAACCAGATTTCCCAGCGTTGCGGCTTGGGGACGATGAACTCGAAGGGCACCGGCTCGCGGCGCAAGTGGCGCGTGGCATTGCGCGGCGGAGCGGGACGCTCGCGCATCGCGCCGCAGTCCGCCGGGAGCGCGATGCCCATGCGCGCGAGGCCGTCGCGCGTGGTTTCGCAGAGTTCGCGTGCCGCGACGGGTTCGCCGCCGAAGTCCGCCGCGCGCACCTGTTCCTGCACGGAGGTGGGCAAGCGCCCGAGCGTGATGCGCACCTCGCGGCAAAACGCGGCGGGGTTGAACGCGCCATGCGCGCCGTTCGTGGAAGCACTGGATGCCAAGGCATCGAGCGCGCTGGCGGAAGGATCAACGGTCGCGCCGTTTTCTGACGCCGCCGGTTTGCCGCTGGGGCCAGGCAGGGTGCGCAGGGCCGCCACGCCGCCGCCCGCCAAGATGACCACATCGGCCTGGCCGCCATCGACGAGGAAATGCAGGTTCGCGGTGCTGCGGGCGGTGCGTTCCGCGTGGAAGCAATCGTCGAGATCGAGCGTGACGCTGGTGGCGCGGCGACCGGCGGCGGCAAGCATCGCTTCCACGGCTTCGAGCCGCTTGGTGGGCAACGCGGCCAGCGTGGCGCGCTCGGTGCCGTCGGGCAGCTTGTAAGCGCTGAACCCGAGGCGCAGTTCGCTGATCGGGATGGGAAATTCGCGTTCGGCGCGTAGTTCCAGGTAGCCGCGCAGGTCTTCGGGATCGACCGTGGGCAGTTCGGTCGAGGCCGTCAGCGCCCAGGCGGGCGGCACGGCCACGGCGCAGCGTTTTTCGCGCAGGCCCGCCGCGTCCAGCGCCGCCGCGAGGACGGCCCCGGCACGCTCGGGGTTGCGCAGGATTTCGTCCGCGCCAACCTTGACCGGCTCGAAACGGCGGGTCGTCAACTGGCCCGTGACCGGGCCACGCACGCGCGCCACGTCGATGCGCTCGGCGGAAACCGTCAGCGCCAAGATTGAACGCGTCTGCGCCTGCTGCCTGAGGCGGTCCACAGCGGGCTGTACGCCGCCCTCGAAACGCTGGCGGACTTTGGAGAGGTCCACCTTCATAACGAGGCACCTCCTTTGGCGGCGGCGGCGTGCAAAGTGGCGCGCGCGTCCTTGCCGAGTGCCCAACCGAGGTGGGTCAAGTTGCGGCGGTAAACGATCTGCGGCGGGCCGGTGGGGTCGGTGCTGGTGTCCAAAACGAAGAGGGTACGCCGGTAGCCGCGTCCGTGGCGGCCCACTGCGGCCACGTCCACGCTGAACTGGTAGCTGCGCGTGGTGAGATACCGGCCAATGGCGGCGGAATCATCCACGCCGAGCACTTGCACGACCCAAGCGAGGTTGCTCGCTGCGGCGTCGCCCGGCTGCGGTCTCGCGGCGACCATCTGTTGAGCGAGCGCAGGGGTCATGCCCGGCAGACAGGCGAGCACAGCCGCACTGGCCGTGTTGGCGTTGATCAACCCGACCTGATAATTGCCACTGCTCATCGTCAGGTAAGGTGTGACCTTATCCCATTCGTCGGTGGTCAGGTTCGCACGCTGGCAGAAATTCAGGACGCTCCCGAAGCGGCTCACGCGCGATAATTTTTGTGTGATGGCTTGTGCACGATCACTGCCGAGCGCCGTGGATAACGCGGCGCGGACGGTGGGATTGTTAGCGCCGTTGAGAATGTTGGCGCGCTTGGTGCCGTCGCTCATGGTGTTGGGCTCGCGGCTGAACACCGTAACGTATTCGAGCAGACCCGGAGTAAATGCGCCCGCGCCAGAGTCCGTGCTGCCGCTTTCCTCCGGGTCGAAAACGTGGTTGAGGTTGGCGTCGTTACCGTAGAGTACGCTCGGGTCCGTGCCGCCGTTGACGAGCGCGAGTTCCTCGGGTGATTCGTAGGGTCCGGCCTTGACGGTATTGAAGGTGATCCCGCCCGCCGTCGGGTCGGTGCCCTGGGTGGTGCGCCACTGGCGGATGGCGAGGGCGAAGTCGGGCGTCATGTCCGGCAGCGAGGCGAGGCTGATGGCCCCGGCGCTGTTCAGATTGAGCTTGCTGGCTTCATCGACTAATGCAAAAGAGGGTTTGTCCATCGGATCGCTGCCGAGGGGCGTGCCGATGAACCAGAAAAACGCCTCGCCGATGGGCACGGCGCTGGCCTGATAGGAAGTGCGCGCGGGGAGCGTGTTGGCGACGGCGGCGTGGGTGAGGATCGACTCGGCGTACTGCTCCGCGCCGAGGATGGCGGCCTCGGCTTGGCGACCCGCGAGGTCGTTGTCCGTGCCGCGGTAAGACATCAGCATGGCGTGGCCGAACACGAGGGCGAGGCTGACGAGGCCGAGGCAAATCACGAGGACGATGATGAGCACGCTGGCACGTTCGGCGGAGCGGAGCGGGCGGCGGCAAGGGCGCTGCGCTTCGAACGGGCAAAGCCCGAATAGGGAAAGCCTCGGAGATGCCTCCCTACCTTGTGGGAAGAGAGGCGCGTTCATTGGCGGGGCGGCCTCGGTTGTTGAGGGCCAGACGGGGGGCCATCGTCGCCGGGACCTAGCGGACCAGGGGGGCCGGGTGGGGGCGTGACGCTCTGCTGTTGCTGTTGCTGCTGCTGAGAAGCACTGACCGGTGCAGGCGTCGCACCGACGAAGGATTGCGTTGTCCACGGCACGAGCACCTCGACGGGCGGCGGCGTGGGACCGCCCGGCTTGGCAGGAAGCAAGTGCGCGCTGACCCGGATGGCATCAGGCAGGGTCGCGTTGCCGGTGGTAATGGTCGTACCGTCGGTGCTGGCGGATGCTGCGGCAGTGTCGCTGTCGAACTCCCAACTGCTGACCCAACTCGTGCCGTCGTAGAACTCCACCCCGAGCGACTGCATGCCATTGAGCACGGTTTCCTCCTTGGACACCGCCGTCGTGCTGGCAAGCAAATCTCGCGTGACGGCGCGCACGAGCATCCCCCGGTTCGACGCGCTCTCGCCTGTGGCGTTAGGGTCGCGGACGACGTAGTATTCCACCTGCTGCACGTCGCTGGCCACCGCGCCGCCCGCGCTACGTCCGTTGGTGGTCGTCAGCTTGAGGTAACCCGGAAACGACGCACCCCCGGGGCCGCCAGTGCTCGTGCTGCCGCCGTAGAGCGTGGAGGCCAGGATGCCGCCGGAGACGAGCGCGCTCTGGAGATCGTCGCGGATGGCACGCTCGGCACGGACGCGGAGGCGCGTGGTACGCACGCGTTCGGTGGCGTTGTCACGCAGGTGAATGGCCCGGACAAAGATCGCGTTGATGACGACGAGGATCATCGCCGCCGCCACGGAGGCGAGGAGGATTTCGATGAGCGTGAAGGCGGCGGAAGATGAGGAACGCGAAGCGCAGGAGTCGCCTGTATCCTGGTCCAAGGACGGCGCGGGGCCGTCGCCCCTACCTTGGGGAAAAGCCGTCATGGGGTGGCGGTCCCTCCCGTGGTGGTGCCGGTGGTCGTCGTGGCGGACGGCGGGTTGACAAGCGTGGTCAGCGTCACGCTGCGCTCGTTGCCCTGCACCTTGAAAAACACATCCAGTTTTAGCTCGGTCAGGCCACTCGCGCTGTCCGTGGACCAAGTGTTTTGCGTCAGTTCCCAACGGTAGTTCGGCCAGTCCGCGCCGAAGTCGCCGCGCGTCTCAGTGCCGGTCTGCCAGGCGTCGGCGAGGAGCATTTCGTTGAGTTTGTTTTGCGCCAATTGCGCCGCCGCGCCGCCGCGCTCGGTCAATTCACTCGCGCGGTTGGAGAGCGTCAGCGCCGAGATGAGCGCGGGGATCACGATGGCCAAGAACATCAGCGCGGCGAGGACCTCCACGAAGGTGAAGGCAGCGGTGCGGTGGGGGCGCGTTGCGATGCGCATTGCGATGCCGCTGCGCGGCGTTGCGGGTTGTGACAGCACGCCCGTTATCACCGGGCCGCCTCCTTGACGATCTCGTAGCCGTAGGCATCGGCGGTCTGGTTGACGTTCACGCCGGTCTTGCGGGCAACGTTGACGATGCGCAAGGCCGTGGCGCTCGACGGGTCGAGCGTGCCGTCCGGCGCGAACTCCGCCACGTCAAAACCGTGCCCGCCCGCCTTGGACGCCACCCCACCCTGCGGAGGGTCAAAACCGAGGTCGGCGGGCAGCGTGTACTCTTTCGCACGCATGGCGTCGGCGTTGTAGCCGGTCTTCACGTCCGCGCCGAAATGCCGCGTGTCGGGATCGACCCACACGACGACCGGCACGCCCTGGCTGGCTGCCTCATCGCGGCTGTACTCCGTGAGCGCGAGCAGCCGCGATGCCTGTTGGTCCAGATTTTTGTCACGCATTGAACGTGAAATCATCGGCGCGACGATGGCCAAGATGGTTGCCAGCACGGCCATGACGAGGATGAGTTCGACCAAGGTGAACGCGCTTCGCCGCGAAGGAACCAAGAACCCAAGAATCCAAGAACCCAAAGAAGATTCACGATCCGAAAGTCCAAGAAGATGGTTGGAATGTTCCTGGTAGCTCGGCATGAATGCGCTGATCTGTTTGAACCTTGAGCCTTGAATTTTCTTTGGATTCTTGGGTTCTTGGGTTCTTGGTTCCTTCCCGCCTCCGGCGGTCTTATTGCTTCCTGTTCTCCCAACTGTTGATGTCGTCGTCCGTGCCGAAGCGGCCGTCGGGACCGGCGGACATGATGTCGTAGCCGTTCGCCGTGTGCTTGCCGGGGTATTCGTAGGTGTAAGTGCTGCCCCACGGATCGGGCGGCACGCCCTTCTTCAGATATGGCCCCTTCCAACTGGTCGCGTTCGCGGGCGCATCGACGAGGTCATTCAGCGCGCCGCTTTTCGGGTAATAGCCGTTATCCACCTCGAAGGCGTCCAATGCCATTTCGAGATTGGAAATCTGCGACTGCGCGGCGGTGAGTTTCGCCTGTTGACTGCGGCCCGCCATCTTGGGGATGACGATGGCCGCCAACGTGGCGAGGATCACCAACACGAGAAGCATTTCGACGAGGGTGAAGGCGGCGGAGCGCCTGCGAGACGTTCCGAACGCCTGCGGCGCGTGGCAGGTTGCGCCTCTGCGTCGCCGCGTGGCGGGTTGCAAGTTGAACGTTGAATGAAGGCCGGAGGGTTTCATGGGCTAGGGTTGGAGGTTAGAACGATGTTAGTTATTTAATGGAATCCTGGATGGCAAAGATCGGGATGACCATGCCGATGAAAATCACGCCGATGAACGCCGCGATGACGAAGAGCATGATCGGTTCGGCCAGCGACACCGCCATTTTGAGCTGACGGTCGAGCGTGACTTCCGTCGTGCCCGCGAGGCGGACCAACTCGTGGTCCAGGCGCCCGCTCTCTTCCGCGACGCCGATCATTTCCAGCGTCGAACCGCCGAAGATGCCGCGGGCGTCGGCGAGGCTCGCCGCGAGCGTTTCACCCTTTTTGACGCGCTCGGTCGAATCGGCCACGAGGTCGATGAGCGTCTGGTAGCCGAGCGAACGCTTGGCTACCATCAGGCCGTTGACCAGGTTGACACCCGCGCCGAGCAGTGTGCCGAGCATCCGGCAAAAACGCGCCATCGCAATCTGCGCCATCAGTGGGCCGACCACCGGCGTACCGAGCAGCGCGCGTTCCCAGGTGCGGCGTGTCCGGTCGTTGTTGATCTGCGCGCGACCGAACCAGATCGCCGCGCCGACCGCGAGGAGGATAAAGATGCCGTAATGGCGCATGAGGTCGCTCGCGGCGACGATGATGCGCGTGAGCAGCGGCAACGTGGCGTCGAAACCCTCGAAGAGCGTCTGAAAACGCGGGATGAAAAACACTAACAAAAAGATCACCACGCCGACCGCCAGCGTGAGCAACACCGCCGGGTACATCATCGCGGCGGCGACCTTGGCGCGGAGTTCTTTTTCGCGCGCCTGGAAGTCGGCGATCTGCGCGAGCACCACGTCGAGAAAGCCGCCCGCCTCGCCGGATTCGACCATCGCCGTGTAGATGCGCGGGAACACGTCGGGCGAACGCTCCATGGCCTTGGCCAGCGGCGCGCCGTCGATCACGGCGTCGTGGAGTTCGCGCCATTTCGCGGCAGCGGCGGGCTGGCTGGTTTCTTTATAGAGAATGGTCAGTGCGCGGGAAAGCGGTACCCCAGCAGTGAGGAGGCTGGAGAGAGATCGCGTGAAATCCTCCAGCGCAGAAAATGGGACTTTTTTGGATTGGAACGCGGCAAATTGCGTTTTGGGCGAGGCCGATTTTGCGGAGGATCCGTTGGCGCTGGCACGCGGCGAAGGCGCGCCGTTGCCGCCGATTTCCGCGAGACGCAGGGGCGTCAAGCCACGGCTTTCGATGGTGGCCATGGCATCGGCGCGGCCACCGGCCTCCAGGCGGCCCTGGGTGATTGCGCCGCTGGGGGCGGCGGCTTTGTATTCGAAGAGGGCCATGCAGAAAAGTCAGAATGACGAATGACGAATGACGAAGATATTAGTTCCAGTTAGAAAAAGTTATCAGGGAGAAAACATGTGAGGCTAACGCACACCCTTCCACATTCGTCATTCGTCATTCTAGCTTTCATCCTTCGATACGCGCATCACTTCCGCCGGCGTCGTGATCCCCCGGCGGACCTGCCGCCAGCCGTCTTCGATCAGTGTGCGCATCCCCTCGGCCTTCGCGGTGGACTTCACGTCCAGGCTCGTGCCGCCGCGTAAGAGCACCTGCCGGATACCGCTGGTCATCGTCATCAACTCGAAAATCGCCTGCCGTCCTGCGTAGCCCGTCATGCGGCACGCCTTGCAGCCTACCGGGCCGAACACCGGCGCGCCTTGCAACGCCGGAATGTTCGCCTGCAACTCGCGCGTGCGCACGGTCGTGTCCAACTGCTTGCACGCGGGGCACAACACGCGCACCAGCCGTTGCGCCATGACGGCCTCCAGCGACGACGCCACCAGGTATGGCTCCACACCCATGTCCACGAGCCGCGTCAGCGCGCCGGGCGCGTCGTTCGTGTGCAGCGTGGAGAAAACCATGTGACCCGTCAGCGACGCCTGCACGGCAATCTGCGCCGTTTCCTGATCGCGGATTTCACCGATGAGCACCACGTCGGGATCGTGCCGCAAAATCGCGCGCAACCCCTTGGCGAATGTCAACCCCGCCTTCTCGGCGACCTGGATCTGGTTGATGCCCTTCATCTGATACTCCACCGGGTCTTCGATGGTGATGATCTTGCGCACCGAGTCGTTGATCTGGTTGAGCGCGCTGTAGAGCGTCGTCGTCTTGCCGCTGCCCGTCGGCCCGGTCACCAACGCGATGCCATGCGGCATTTCCAGGACGCGCTCGAACAGCTTGTAATCGCGCTCGTCCATGCCCAGCCCGGCGAGGCCAACCACTCCCCCACCCTGGCGCAGCAGACGCATGACCACCGCCTCGCCGTGCAGCATCGGGATGACCGACACGCGGATGTCCACGTCGTTGTTCTTGACGCGAATTTTGATGCGTCCGTCCTGCGGCACGCGCTTCTCTGCGATGTTCAGATTAGAGAGGATCTTGATACGAGATACAATTGCGGGTTGGAATCGCTTGATCTGCGCAGGCACGGAAACCTCCTGCAACACGCCGTCGATGCGGTAGCGGATGCGCAGTTCGTGCTCGAACGGTTCGACGTGAATGTCGCTCGTGCGCTGGGTCAGCGCGTCGCCGAGGATCTGGTTGACGAAGCGGATGATGCTGGCGTCCTCGGCGGCCTTGTCGAGGTCGCCCTCGTCCTGGCGGTCGTCGGCGACGACCTGAAAGCCTTCTTCCTGTTCGAGCTGATTGAGCGTGTCCGCGCCAACGCCCAGGTGCTTCTTGATCTCGCGTTGGAGCGCGTGGCCGGGTGCGAGGATAGGCTGGAGCTTGAGCGACGTAAACGCCTTCAAGCTGTCCAACCCCGGGGCGGCGAAGAGGCGGCTGAGCGCCACCTCGACGTGCCCGTTTTCCTCGCGCAGCGGCAGCATTTCCTCACGCAGCAGCACGCGCGCCGGGAAGCGCGAAAGCACCGAGCGGTCGGGATCGCTGTTTTCCAACGCCGTGTAACTTAACCCGTACTCGTCCGAGAGCCACTGCAACACGTCCTCCTCCGTCCCCGGACCGTCCGCGCCCAAGCGCGCCAGGGCGTCGGCGTCCATCGCCGAGAGTTGGCGGCCCTCGACCATGCGCGCGATGAGTTCGGCGCGGGGGTCGGGGGCGGCGGCGTGGTCACCGTGGACGCCGTGCACCGCGCCGTTGTTGATGGCAACGGCGGCGGGAGCAACGGGAGCAGCGGCGGGGAGGGTGTCGGTTTCGGTCACGGGGAGAGGGAGGGAGCGGGCGGACAGCGGGAAGCCCTTACTCTAGCACGCCCATCGAAACCAGGACGGCTTCCTGGCGCAGATTGAGCACCTTTTTGAGGTCCTCGCGCGCCGTGGTCAGCTCGGCCTCGGATTTCTTGCGTTGATCGCGGACGGCCTGGAGCTTGGCCTTGAGGTCGGCGGTGGAAGCGTCGCTGTCGAGCGCCGCGCGCAGGGCCTGGGTTTCCTCCATGCCCGCAGGCTGCGGACGGTTGCCACGGTCGCCGCCGCCACGGTTGTTGTCACCACCGCCGCCGTTGGGGCCGCCACCGCGCGGCCCACGTCCGCCGGGGCCACCCATCATGCCGCCGAAGCGGCGGCCCATCGACTCGCGTATCTTGGTTTCCACTTTTTCGAGCAGGGGTTGGATGACGGACCATTCGTCGTCGGTGGCCTTCATCTGGGTCTTGATGCGTTCGGCCATGCGCTGACGCCAATCCTCGCGGCGTCCGCCGGGGCCGCCGGGGCCGCCGGGACCACCGGGACCACCGGGACCACCGGGACCACCATCCGCTTCCGCGGGCGGGGGGGGCGGGGGCGGGGCGTCGTCCTGGGCGTGAACGGGCAGCGTCTGGAAGGCGAGGACGCCCGCCGCAGCGAGGGTCAGGAGGGTGGGAAGGGTGCGTTTCATCAGGATGCTTGGAACTTTCGGAATCAGATTGGTCCCGCGAGGGATTCGCGGGGATGTTGTTTGTGCAATAAAACACCGCTCTGTTAAGGCACCGTTGGGAAGAGTGGAGAGAATTGTTAAGGATTCGTTAAGGCGGCGGGCGGTGGGTGGTGATTGTGAAACGGACGCAGCGTCTTCCTAAAAAGTTTGTCATCCTGAGCGAGTGTAGCGAACCGAAGGATGACAGAAGCTTTTGGTGCAATCCACAACCCACAACCCACAACCACCCCTTGCGCCAGCATCCAGCATCCTTCATCCTTCCCCATGCGCGTACTGGTCATCGACGACGACCGCGAACTCTGCGAACTGATCCGCGATTACCTCGCGCCGCTCGGCTACGACACCGAACTCGCCCACGACGGCCCCGACGGCGCCGAACGCGTCCTCGCCGCGCATCCGCCCTTCGACGCCGTCATCCTCGACGTGATGCTGCCCGGCGTGGACGGCTTCGAGGTCCTGCGCCGCATCCGCCGCCACTCCGACGTGCCCGTGCTCATGCTCACCGCGCGCGGCGAGGAAACCGACCGCATCGTTGGCCTGGAAATGGGCGCGGACGACTACCTGCCCAAGACGTTTTCCTCGCGCGAACTCCTCGCCCGGCTGCGCGCCGTCACCCGCCGCGTCGCCCTGCGCGCCACCGCGCCGAACGCCGCCGCGTCCACGGCCTCCTTGTCGTCGGCAGCGGCAGGCACCGGGCGCTTCCCCACCGCCGGCAGCGACGAACCCGAGATCGTCGTCGGCCTGTTGCGGCTCAACGTCGGCGCGCGCGTCGCGGTGCTCGGCGACGTGCCGCTCAAGCTGACCGCGCTCGAATTTGCCCTGCTGGAAAGCCTGGCCCGCGCCAAGGGCCGCGTCCGCACGCGCGAACACCTCATCGAGACCCTCGGCGAGCGCATGTACGATGGCCTCGACCGCTCGGTCGACGTGCACATCTGGAGCCTGCGCCGCAAGCTCGGCGACGACCCCAAAAACCCGCGCTTCATCCGCACCGTGCGCGCTGTCGGCTACCTGTTGATCCAACCCTGATGCGGAGCCGTCCGTTCCGTGATGATTCTTCCTTGAGGCTTAAGCCTTGAAGCTTCCCCGGCGTCTGCCAAGTTGCCCCGCATCATGCCACCCGCCGCTCCCGCCGCCGTCGACCCCTCCGCTGCGCTCGCCGCCCGCCGCGCCCGCATCGCCAAGGCCCTCGAATTGACCGACGAACTGCTGCTCGTCGGCGCGGGTGAACCCGTCCCGCTGCCCGAGAACACCGACCAGACCTATCCCTTCCGCGCGCACTCGGAATACCACTACCTTTCCGGCGGCATCGACGCGCCCGGCGGCGTGATTGCCTTCGACCCGAAACGCGGCCCAGTGAAGGGTTGGTCGAGCTTCGTGCCCGACGTGACCGAGGCTGAGCGTATCTGGGAGGCGCGCGAACAATCCCCCGGCGACGCCCTCGCTCGATTGGAGCCCTACCTCACTGCCCGCCGGGGCCGCCCGATCATCAACCTCGGCGCGCCATTGCGGGGCGTCGTCAGCGACCCCGCCCGCATCGCCGCCGCGCGCGAAAAACTTCACCACGCGCGCCGCCCCAAAGACGCCGCCGAGGTCGCCATTTTGCGCCGTGCCGCCCGGGCCACCGCCGCCGGGTACGCCACTCTGCGCGAGCACCTGCGCGCGGGCATCACCGAGCGCGCGTTGCAGATCGAACTCGAAGCCGGTTTCCAGCGCGCCGGGGGTCACCGCACCGGCTACGGCACCATCGTCGGCGCGGGCAGCAACAGCGCCGTGCTGCACTTCTCGCCGAGCGAACGCGTGCTCAAGCGCGGCGATTTCGTGCTCGTGGACGCCGGGGTGGACATTGACCGCTACGTCATCGACGTGACGCGCACCTACGTGGTCGGCGGTAAGCCGACGCCCTTCCAGCAGGCGCTTTTCGACGTGGTCCTGTCCGCCGAGGAGGTGGCGGTCTCGCGCTGTATCGCGGGCGCGGAGTGGAAGGACATTCATCTCCAGGCCGCCGTCGAGATGACCGCCGGGCTGGTCGATCTGAAGATCATGCGCGGCAAGGCGGAGTCGCTCGTCGAGCAGGGCGCGCACACGCTGTTTTTCCCGCACGGTCTGGGGCATCTGGTTGGCCTGGGCGTGCGCGACGCGAGCGGGCGCGCTCCGGGCCGCCAGCCGTTCACCGATCCCGCGCTCAAGAACCTGCGCATGGACCTGCCGCTGCAACCCGGCTACGTGGTCACGGTCGAACCGGGGCTGTATTTCATCCCCGCGATTCTCAACGATCCCACGCGCCGCAAGCAGTATAAAGACGCCGTGAACTGGGACTTGGCGGAGAAATGTCAGGCGCTCGGCGGCGTGCGCATCGAGGACGACGTGCTGGTCACGGAAGGCGCGCCCGAAAACCTCACACGCGCGATTCCGAAGGATTGGTGAGCGCGAGGTGGATCGTGACCTCCGGGCACGATGGATTAAGAAAGGTGGATGGCGACCTCCGGGCGCCATGGGTTCCCTTTGCGGTGCAGCCGCCTGACTTAATCGACGCGTCTATCCAGACAGTTAGGCCGTTGCGCGGCATGGTTTGCCATGCCGCCCGGAGGTCGCCATCCACCTGCTGAACTCCTGGCGCGCGCTCTGCCCTACTGCCCGCCCGCCAGAATCTTGATCTTGATCGGCGCGGTCGTGCCCAGATCATAACCGTCGCCCGGGGTAAACGTGATCTTGACGGTCTTTTTCGCCGCGCCGCCCAGGTCGCCCAGCGGGACGATCTTGATGGGCTTGCTCAGCTTGCCCGCCTTGATCTTGGCGTGCCCCTTTAACGCGACGTAATCCACGCCCGGCACCGCGCTGCCCTTGACGGTGTAGTTGACCACCACGTCCTTGGTCTGCACGGCAGGCAGGGTCAATAGCACCACACCCGCCTGCCCGCTGCCCGTCGTGACCTGCGGCGCGGTGGGGTTGAGCGTGATGACCGGCGTCGGGGCTTTGGCAAGCTTGAAGATCGTGCCGTTGCCGTTGACCCCGCCCGCGGCAGCCGTGCCGTAGAAGCTGCCGTCGCTGGCCTGGAGCAGCCCGGTGGGACCCGCGCCGTCGCTGCCGCCCGTGAAGCTATAAAGAATCGTCTGCGTTCCCTCGGGCGTCAGTTGAAAGACGTAACCCTGCCGGTTCGCGCCGCCGACGGCGGAGGTGCCGTACATCTGGCCGTCGTTGCCGACGATGAGGTCGGTCAGGGTCGAGCCGTTGCCGTTGTCCTCCACCGTGGACAGCGTGGTCAGTTTGCCTTCGGGCGTGATGGAATACACGCTGATGTCGTCGCCGTGGTAATACGCGCCGTAGAACACGCCGCCCGCGCCCTGGAACAGGCCCCTCGCGCCGTCGCCATCGCCGATGCGGAAGGTGGCCAGGGTCGTCACGACGCCGTCGGGCGTGAACTTGAAGACGGTGGTCGGCGTGGTGCCGTAGAAATTACCGTCGGCCCCCTGGATCACTCCGCCGTTCGGTCCGCCGCCCTCGCTGGCGGTGAAACTGTGCAATTGGGTCAACAACCCGGCGGGCGTGGCCATGAAGATCGTGTTGTCGGTCGTCCCGTAAAAGTTCCCGTCCCGTCCCTGGATGACGCCGGCTCGGGTGTAATACCCTGCGCCGACGCTGGTCAGGTTCGTTAGCGTGCCATCGGGCGTGAGTTTCACGACGTAATAACCGGTCGATCCGTAGAAGTTGCCGTCCGCGCCCTGGATCAGGCCGTAGCGGAACCCAGCGTCTTGGTACGGCGCGCTGTAGAGGGTGGTCAGTGTCCCGTCGGGCGTGAGCGAGAACACCCCGCCAAACCCGTTGGCCGCGCCTTCGGAGGTGGCCCCGTAGAGATTGCCGTCCCGGGCCTGGATCAAACCGGCGGACGGATGGATGGGATCGCTCACGGCGAAGGCGTGCAGCGTGGTCAGCCCGCCGCCCGCAGAGGCGCGAAACACCGTGCCCGCGTTGGGCGCGTTGCCGTTGCCCGGGCCGCTGTATGGGTCAGTGCCGCCGAGCTGGGAAGTGGTCCCGTAGAGGCCGTCCGGGCCGTCGAGGAGCGCGCCGACGGGGTTGCCGCCGTCCGCGCCGCCGGTGAAGTCGTGCAACGTGGTCAGCACGCCCTCGGGGCTGAGCGCAAACACCGTCCCATGGCCGTACGCGCCGCCGTACGTGGTGACGCCGTACACCGCGCCCGTGAAAGAGCCGAGCGCGCCGCCCGACAGGTTGTAGCCGCCATTGTCCACGCTGCTGAAAAAATGCAGGAACGTCAGGACACCCTCGGGCGAGATCTTGTAGACGGTGGCACGGGTGCTGCCGTAGAAAAAACCGTCCCCGGCCCGGGTCAAAGGACCGGTGACGCTGGTGTTGTCGTCAAAAGTGTAGAGGGTGGCCGGGACGCCGGCGCTGGTCAGGGAAAAGACCGTTTCGGTGTGCACGTTGTACCCCGCGCCATACTGGCTGTTGTCGTGCGTCGTGCCGTAAAAGACGCCCGCGCCGCTTTCCAGCAGGCCGGTCGGGTTCAGGTGGAGCGGAAAGGTGTAGAGGGTGGTCAGCGCGCCGTTGGCCGTGAGCCGGAAGGCCGTGCCTGATGTATAGTAGTCGCTGTCACCCGCGGTGGTGCCGTAGAACGCGCCGTCGCTGCCCTGGACCAGGCTGTTGGGCAGCGTGTGGCTGCCGAAAGTGTAGAGCGCGGTCAGCGTGCCGGTCGGGGTCAGCTTGAAGACCGTGGTGCTCGTGGTGCCGTAGAGGTTGCCATCCTTCGCCAGGAACACGCTGGAGGGAGCCATCCCCTCGGTGGCGGTGAAGCTGTGCAGGATCGTCACCGCGCCGTTGCCGGTCAGCTTGTAGACCGTGCCCAGCCCGGTCGTGCCGCCCACGGGCGTCGTGCCGTAGAAGTTGCCGTCCGCGCCGTGGGTCAGACCGGCGTTGGGGTTGGCCCCGTCATTGGCCGCGCCGAGCTGGCGCACGGTGGTCAGCGTGTAGTTCTGGGCGCGCGCCACGGCGGGCAGCGCGGCAAATACGACGGTCCAGAGGGCGAAGGACAACAGGGCGGCGGGCTTCATGGGCGGATCGAAGTGCGAACGACGGAAAAGTGAGGCAAAGCGGTGCGGGACGAGCAAAATGCCCGAACGGATGGGACTTGGAAAGAAAATTGTGCCCGTGAATGTCTTTGCCCGGCACCGCCCGGACCGCCGCTCAATCGTGCGCGGCGGAAATGGCCCGCAACTGGGTCCTGCAATCGCTCCGCACCATCAAACTCACCAGGAACACGAGCAGACAACCCACCAGCAACGCTGCCCCGGTCCCGAACGCATCCCGCCCCGCGTCGCCCGCGCCGTCCAGCCCACCGGACGCCTGCCACAGCCAAGCCATCGTCCCGATGAACCCCAGCACCGCCGCCCACACGAGCAGTTCCGCCCCCGCCAGCGCCGCCCGCAATGCCCCACGCCGGACCGGCTGCATCCGCTGCTCCCAGCGCAGCGCCCGGACAGTCTGCGCCTCGGTTGGCGGGAGTTCGGGCAGGTAACGGTCCACCATGCGCACGGCGTGCTTCCAAAACAGGGCCGTGAGCCACCACGGCGCTACCATCAGCAACAGAAAACCCAAGTCCTGCCAACCGGTCCCGTGCCCGGGCAGCGCCATCACCGGATTGTGCGTCCAACCGTGAACCAGTTGACTCAATTCGCCCAACAGGGCCAGCGTACAGACCACCAGCCCCATCTGGGCGAGTCGCCGCCAGCGCCGGAAGTACGCGAGGCAGGCCACGGCCAGCGGCAGCGCGGCGAAGATCAGGATGCCCACCAAGGAGAAAACCGCCATTACCCAATCCTGGCCGAGATATTGCCAAGCCTGCCAAACCCCTCCTCCCACTAGGTAAATACCAACGCCACCAAAAAGCAGCACGCTAGCCCAGCGCAGGATTTCCTTGGGTTTCACGGAGGTGAGAGCAAGGGCTTAACGAGGCCCGAGCGAGGTCATCATAAACAAATGTTTTCGAGCTGTCACGGACGTATCGAGCTATCAACCGTGCAGACGCACCGTCAGAAGCTCTGTCATCCTGGGCGAGTGTAACGAGCCGAAGGATGACAGTCTCCTTGGGGTGAGTCATTACTACGGTACGTTGCTTAGAATCTTGATTCTTGAACCTTCCTTGGATTTTTGGGTTCTTGATTCCTTGGACCTTCTTTCCCCATGTCCCGCCTCCCGCTCCCGCTCAAGATTCTGCTCTGGTTCTTCCTGAACCTGGCGCTGCTCCTGGCGGGCTGCCTGCTGCTCTTCAACACCGAATACCGCTTCGACCTGGACTGGGTCTTCTCCAGCCATGCCCAATCCAGGGTCAGCACCATGCGCGACGTGATCGTGGACGCCCTCGACGAAAGCGCTCCCGAGGAATGGGACGAGGTCATCGAGCGCTTCGCCAACGCCTACCACGTCCGCCTCGCGCTCTACGACGAGCGCAGTGCTTACCTGCTCGGCTCCGTGGACGCGCTGCCCGCTGACGTGCGCGCGCGGATGCGCCCGGCCCAGCCTGCCAGCCGTCCGCACAACGCGCCGCCCGGCGCGGCCACCCTGCGCAACGAGGCCAGCGTCTCGACGATGTCGCTCATCCGGTCTGCGGACCCAACACGCTACTGGCTGCTCGTCGGCGCGCGGGTGGACAACGCCCGTGCGGGCGGCCCCATGCGCGTGTACCTCGTGGCCGAGAGCGCCTCGCCGAGCATGGGCGGCTTGGTCATCGACCCCGCGCCGTGGCTGCGCCTCGGGGCGGCGGCGGTCGTGCTTTCCGTGCTGTTCTGGCTGCCGCTGCTACGGGGCATCACGCGCGCCATCGGCCAGGTGACCGACGCCGCGCGCCGTATTGCCGGGGGCCACCTCGACGCCCGCGTCGTCACCCGCCGCCGTGACGAACTCGGCGTGCTGGCCGAGGCCATCAACGGCATGGCCGGGCGGCTCGACGGCCTGCTGCAAGGCCAGAAGCGTTTCCTCGGCGACGTGGCGCATGAACTCTGCCAGCCGCTCTCGCGCCTCCAGATGACGCTCGGCATCATCGAGCAGCAGGCCGCCGACGAGCGCCAGGCCCGCTACGCCCGCACGGCGATGGAAAAAGCCGAGCACATGGCCCGGCTGGTGGATGAACTCTTGGTGTTCTCGCGCGCGTCGCTCGCCGCGCCCGCCACGCCGCCGGGGCCGGTGGAAGTGCTCGCCGCCGCCCGCGCCGCCGCCGCGCAGGAGGTCGCCGACGCCGACGCCGAAATCCACTTCGACATTCCGCCCGGCCTGAGCGTGCTCGCCCAGCCCGACACGCTCACGCGTGCCCTCGCCAACCTGTTGCGCAACGCCGTGCGCTACGGCGGCCAGCGGGCGGGCCGCATCGCGGTGCAGGCGGCGCGGGAGGACGGCGAGGTGGCCATCCGGGTCCGCGATACGGGCCCGGGCGTGCCGGAGGCGGATCTGCCCAAGATTTTCGACGCCTTTTACCGCGTGGACACGGCCCGCACGCGCGAGACGGGCGGCGTGGGCCTGGGCCTGAGCATCGTCAAGGCCGGGGTGGAATCGTTCGGCGGCACGGTCGCGGCGCGCAACCATCCCAATGGCGGGTTAGAGGTGACGATCCGCCTGCCCGCCGCTTGAAAAAGATTCAAGACCCCGAACTAGACTGCGCCCTCATTCCCAATTTGTCCTTGGGAACGCCTTGGTCCACGAAGCTCCGGCTTCCCTGCTCTTCCTCCACCTTCCCCTTTGCGGCTTTGCGTGAACCTTCTCCCCCGCTCTTTGTGAACTTGGTAACCTTTGTACAAGGCCATTCTTCGCCCCAGCCTTGACACCCGTCCCCCTCCCCGGTCAACATCCAACCACCCCTCTCCCACCACGATAAATATTCTCCACCTGCTCCCCATCATCTCCTTGAAACACTTCCTCTTCCTGCCTGCCGCGCTCTGCCTGGCGGGCGTGCCGTTCGCCGCCGCGCAGGTCAACGTCGTCCGCTCGCACAGCCTGAGCCTGGACGTGACGCCCGTCAGCGCGGGCGATACGGTGGTCAACTCGACCAGCAACCAGAACACGAGCTATTCGGCCCGGTCGTATTCCACCAACACGCGCGTCACCAATTCCAAGGAATCGCTCAAGATCAGCGTGCGCAACCTGGGCAGCACGTCCGACAACGCGCACGTCGAGTGGTACTTCATCGCCGCGCCGGTCAAGCCCGAGCCGGGCGTTTCGGACGACGATCAGGAATTCATTTTTGACCAGGGCGCGCAGGATTTGGCGCTGGGCGCGGGCGGCACGCAGACGATTCCCGCCGAGTCGGTGGAGGTCATGAGCGCGGTGCGCAACTCCTCGCGGGGCGGGAGCGGCGGCCGCAGCCGTCGGAGCAGCTCCTTCCGCATGGGCGGCGCGACGCAGAAACCGCAGGAGAGCGGTTCCAAGCTGCGCGGGTGGATGGTGCGCATCGTGGCGGACGGCAAGGTCATCGCCGCGCGCGGCTCCAGCCAGACCTACGAAGCATTGGTCAAGGACGATGCCCAACTGGCCGATCTGACGGACAACAAAGCCCCCGTCAACAAAACGCCGGGCCGGTCCAACTATTACAAGTCAGACAAGCCGCAGCGTTGATCCTGCCGGCACTTTCTGCCCTCCTCGCTTCCCGCGTCCCAACTTCCGCGTTCCGCCTTTCCCTCTATCCCCGCCGCTGCCGCGTGGGTTTGGTTTCCTTCTTCTGCGGGGTCAAGGCGTCGCGTAGTTCGCGGAGCACGGCGGTGTTCACATTGAACTTCGCCGCCTGGAGGTCGCCCATGGTGCGAACTTTTTCGGTGTCGCTCTGGACGTAGTCCATCATGATGAGGCCTTCGAGGGTGTCGATGATCTCGGCGGTTTCCATGCCGCCGACCCGTTCGACGAGTGCCTTGCCGCCGACCTGTCCGCCCGAAAGCCCGAGCGCCTTGAGCACCCTGATGTCGCCGCCACTGAGACTGATTTCACGAGCCATGATTCCAGAGCGTAGCAATTTTCAGACCCGTTGTGGATCGACGTGCCGCGTGCTGCCGGTACATGGTGGACGCACCCCCGGGGCGCGTCCCACCTCGCCGCTCATACCGCTCCTTAATTCTCCGTGGTTTCCGTCGTGCGGGCCGCGCGGAACACTAGGCTGCTGCCGTCCTCGTTGAGCAATCCGCCGTAGGCCGCCGTCGCCGTGACGACCACAGGCACCTTGTTCTGCGGCGCTGAAAACACCACCGTGCTGCCCGTCACCGTGATCGGCGTCGCGCCGGTCACCGGCAAGCTGCCCGCCGACGTGATCACCACCTTCAAGGACGAGAAGTACCCGCTGCCGCTGGTCCGCTTTTCGCCGAGCTTCGCGCGCGAGAGCACCCCGTAATAATTGGTCGTCACGCCGTCGATGACGATCAGCCCCGCGAGCTGGCCTCGGTCGTCCAGTGTCACGGTGCAGGTGCCGGTCGTCACGGCCCCGGCGGCGGACGTTTGCGTCGCCGTGCCCGTGTAGGTGCGGGTGACGTGAATGGTGATCGGAGGGAAGGTCAGCGATTGCGCGGACACGTTGGCCGCCGCGCCGGTCAGCAGAAAGGCGCAGGCGAGCAGGAATGATTTAGAGAGATTTTTCATGGTTGGAGTTGGTGTGGGTTACCGCACTCATTTGGGTCCTAAACGCCTCGCGGGTAAAGACCTTTCTTGTAAGACTTCAGTAAGCAAACGTAAGGAAATGTGAGCCGCCACGCCTCACATCCGCCCCTGCGCATCCTGCTGCAACCACGCCCAGGTGTCGTGCAATTTCTTCGCCACGGCGGGCTTGATCGCCGCCAATTCCTCGCGCGTGAACTCCTTTCCGGCCTCCGGCGACTGCCGCGCGAACAGATAATACTTGATCTTCGGCTCCGTGCCCGACCCGCGCACCGCCACGCGCCCGCCGTCCGCCAACTCGAACATCAACATCTTTTCCTTGGGAATCTCCGACCCGTCGGCGTCGTGGAACGTGTCCTTGGAAAAGTCCTTGGTCGCCGCGACCCGCTGGCCCGATACTTCGGCGGGCGGGTTGCTCTCGTACGAGGCCAACAGCCGCTGGATCTTCGCCGCGCCGTCTGCGCCTTCGAGCGTCAGCGTGCCCAGCTTCTCCCAGTAGAAGCCGAACCGCGCGTACACCTCGTCCAGCAGCGCCGGAAGCGTCAGCCCGCGCCCTTTTGCGTACGCCGCCACTTCCACGAACATCACGCCCGCGCCGTTGGCGTCCTTGTCGCGCACAAAGTCCGCGCCGCTGTAGCCGTAGCTCTCCTCGCCGCCGAACACGAAAAAGCTTGACCCCGCCAGCCGCGCCGCCCGCGTCTCGGCCTCCGGCCTCTGCCGGTAGCCCGTGCGGTCCGCCTCGGGCAGCGCCGCCTCGTACTGACCCAGCTTTTGGCCGATGTATTTGAACCCGGTCAGCGTGTCGATGCAGCGCACGCCGAAATGATCCGCAATCGACCGCTGCAAGTCCGTCGTCACGAACGTCTTGATGAGCACCGCCCGCGCCTTGTTGCCGTCGTTGAGCACGCCCGTGTCGAACAGCGTCTTGAGCCGGTAGTAGGCCATGAGCGAGCCGATCTGGTTGCCGGTCAACAACGCGAGCTTGCCGTCGTCGCCGCGCACGGCCACGCCCATGCGGTCGGCGTCGGGGTCGGTCGCCACGACGAGGTCCGCGCCGCGTTCGTCGGCAAGCTTCATGCCCAGGCTCAGCGCCTCGGCGTTCTCGGGGTTGGGCGATTGGACCGTGGGGAACCGCCCGTCTTGTTTGGCCTGCGTCGGCTCGACGATCACGTCCAGCCCGAACGCCTCCAGCGCGGCGGGCGTAATGACCCCGCCTGTGCCGTGAATGGGCGTGAACACGACCTTGAGCGACCCCGCCGCCTGCCGCACGGTGTCCGGGTCGAGCACCAGCGTCTTGAGCCGTTCGAGATAGGCCGCGTCGATCTCCGCGCCGAGCGTGGTGATCTCGCCGCGCTCCGCGCCGTGGAGCACCTCGTAAACCTCGCTCGTGGTGGCGTTGACCTCGGCGATGATCCCGCTGGCCTGCGGCTCGACGATCTGCGCGCCCTCATCGAAATACACCTTGTAGCCGTTGTCGTGCGGCGGGTTGTGGCTGGCGGTCAGGACGATGCCCGCCTGCGCGCCGAGCAGCCGCACGGCGAACGAGAGTTCCGGCGTCGAGCGCGGCGACTCGAACAGGCCCACGTCGCAGCCGTTCTCGGTGGCGACCTTGGCCGTCAGGTCCGCGAACTCGCGTGAGAAATGGCGCGTGTCGTAGGCGATGATCAGCTTCGGCTTGCCGCCCGCCGGGCCGTGCTCGGCCACCCACCGGCGCAGGTAACGCACCAGCCCCTGCGTCGCACGGCTGATGTTGTAGTAGTTCATCGCGTTCGTGCCGACGCACGGGTACTGCGGACGCCCGAGCGCGGTCGGCTCGCCGCGTTCCGCCGCCGTGACGATCTTGCCGACCGTCCGACCGCGCAGCCCGCCGGTGCCGAACGCCAGCGTGCGGAAGAAGCGGTCGTTCAGTTCGTCCCATTGTGCCGCGCCGACGAGTTCGGCCACGGCGTCGCGGTAGAGCGCGTTCGCGCCGCTGCCGAGCAGGGTGGCGATATTTTGGGCGCTGGCGGGGAGGATTTTGCCCGCCTGGGCGGCGGCTTGGACCTGGGAGAGGAGTTCGGGCATGGGAACGAAGGTAAAAGTGGATTACGGAAAGGTTAAACAGAAAAAAGCGGCTTGTCTCGTACGCCTGCGACGCCTGCGACGCCTGCGACGTTTATTTTCGTTAAAATGCCAGGTGGATCGTGACGTCCGGGCACGATGGGTTTCGCTGCGGCGCAGCCGCCTATTTCGTGGATGCGTCTAGCCAGACAGTCAGGCAGCTTCGCTGCTTTGGTTTGCCATCGCGCCCAGAGGTCACGATCCACCTCGGAGTGCGCCTGCGGCACGAGTCAGGGAAGCCCTCGGAGAGGACTCAGGACCTTTGCAGGCATCGCCAGCGTATCCACCGCCGCCCGCAACGCTGCCCCGAGCGACGGTCCGGCCTCTGGCTGCCGCCGCCCGGCATAAGGCTGCGGCGGGGCGGACAAATCGCGCACGTCGAACTCCGGCGGCACGTCGCCCATCACCCCCTCGAAAAAACGCTGCTGGGTTTCCGCGAACGGAAAACAGCGCCACAGGCAGTAGGCGTTCAGGCCGAAATTCAGCGCCACCCGCGATACGGTGGAGGACACGGAGAACACCGCCGCCAACCGCCGGAAATTTCGCAGAAAATAAAGTTCGGCCACCTCGCCGTCGGTTTCGATCTCGGCCCCTTCGAGCCGCAAAACCGTGGTCTCGCGGGTTTCCGCCGGGTGCGGACGGTAAATCAAGGCGCATTCCGGGTACGCGCGATGCAGGAAGTCCAGGCACTGGTCGAGGCGCTCGGCGTAGCCCGCCGGGTCGAGGTTTTTGACCAGGAGAAAAGGGGTGCCGAAGAACACCACGCGGCGACGACCCGGTGCGTCCGGCCCGGCTTCGCCCGGCGCAGGAAAGTCGAGTTCGCTCAGGTCCGGGAAACGGGCCGGAAAAGTCCGGGAAACGGCACCCGGGGGCCGCTCCTGGCCGGTGTTGCTCATCACGACGACCGCGTCGTAGGCCGCTTCCGGCGCTTTTTGCAACCGCACGTGCCGCACCCCGTCGCCGCCCCGGTTGAAGCGCGGCTTGAAGTGCAGCGTCCGTTCCAATCCGAGCAGGGGTTCGACCACGCGGTTCTGCACCCAGCTGGCGGTGGTGAAACGGTACTGCCAGCGGTTCGGGGGCCGGACCAGATTGTCGTGCGCCAGGCGGGGCAGGCAGAGCAGACGGCGCGCGGGCCGGTAGGCCGAAGCCACCGCATTGGCCAACTGGGTCACGCCCGCCAAACAGAGGAGCACGTCTTTTTCCCGGTCGAAAGGCAGCGCCCGCAAGGCTTGCAGCCGGGCGGCGAACTGGCGGTGCAGGCGGCGCGCGTCGAACCAGCCGCGGCAGGCCCGGATGCGCTCGAAGGAATGGACGGCGGCGAACTTTGCCCGATATTCGTCCCAGCGCACGTGCTCCCACCAGGAGGAGTTCTCAAAGATCAGGCGGCACCCGCCGGGAAAGCGGTCCGCCAGCGCGCCCGCCGCGACCAGGGCGGTCGGGAGCGTGTTGGGCCGGGTGATCACCAGCCAGATTTGTGGCGAGGGGGCCGGGCGCGGCGGAAAGGGCATGGCGGCTACACCGTCCATGTGTGGTCTTCCGGCCAGTTTCGTCAAGCCTGAGTCGTGAGCTGATTTGAGTGAGTTGTGGGTTGTGGGTTGTGGGGGTAGCGCCTGCCCCAGAGGTCTGTCATCCTGAGCGAGTCTTGCGAGCCGAAGGACCTTCCCACGCGCTTTCCTGAATATGCACACCTATAGGAGGATGCCTGCAAAGACACATCGGCCTTATTGCGGCACTTGCTCGCTGGCTCTGCGTGGGAAGGTCCTCCGGCTCGCTTACACTCGCTCAGGATGACAGTCTTCTTTGGTGGAGGGCGTCAACCCCCACCCCCCACAACTCACAACCCACAAACCACATCGCTTGTCCGTGACCACCGCGCCCGCCGACTTCCTCCGCGCCCTGCGCCGCCGCGACCCCCTGCGCGCCGACGGCCAGACCGACGCTTTGCGGCTGCTCGACGGCGCGGGCGACGGCCCGGCTTTCGCGGGTGTCTTTCTCGATGATTTCGCCGGGCGCTGGCTCGTCCAGACCGCGCGCCCCGGCCAGGAACCGCCCGCGTTCCTGCGCGAATTCCCGGCCCTCCCTCCCGGCGCGGACACGCCCCGGAGCATCCATTGGAAGCAACTCGACGCCCGCGACCAATACCAACGCCCGCCCGTCCACTGGGCCGGTGGGCCGGTGGCGGCCCCCTTCACCGTCCGCGAGAATGGCCTGTTATATCAAATCGACTTCGTGGGCAGCTATTCACAGGGAATCTTCCTCGATCAGCGCGACAACCGCCTCGCCCTGCGCAGGCGGCTGCGTCCGGGGACGAGCGTGCTGAACTGTTTCGCCTACACCTGCGCGTTTTCGGTCGCGGCGGCGGCGGCAGGCGCGCGGACGACGAGCGTCGATCTGTCGCGGCGGTCGCTGGACTGGGGCAAGGAAAACTTCCGGCTCAATGGCTTTGATCTCGACGCGCCGGACGGCGGCCACCGGTTCCTGGCAGGCGACGTGTTCGAGGTCCTGGCGCGGTTGGCGCGGCAGGGGCAGCGTTTCGACATCGTGGTGCTCGACCCGCCGACGTTTTCGCGCGACCGCCGGGGCAAGGTGTTCCGCGTCGGGGACGATTTCGGCACGCTGGCGGCGCTCGCCGCGCCGCTGTTGACACCGGACGGCGCGCTGCTGTGTTCGTGCAACGCGCGCAGCCTCGCGCCGGCACGGTTTCGCGCGATAATCCTCGACGCGCTGCCGGGCGCGTGGACGGTTTCGCCCGCGCCGATGCCGCCGGATTTCACGGGCGATGCATACCTGCGGGCGGCGTGGTTCTCGCGGACGTGAACGCTGCGGCTCGGAAACCTCTCACTTCCTCGCGCGGAGGCTTGACCTTGCCGACACCGGGGCAAATAACACGGGGATGAAATTCTCTAAAACCACCCTCGCCACGCTGACCATCGTCCTCGCCGGAAGCTGCTTACCGCGCCCGGCAAGCGCCCAGGACACCCCCGCCCCGTCGCCCGGCGCGCCGCAGATGCCCGACCCCGCCGCGATGCTGGAAATGGCCAAGCCCGGCGAAAACCACCAACTGCTCGCCGAACTGGCCGGAAGCTGGGACTACACGCTCAAATTCTGGCTTGCACCCGACGGAAAGCCCACCGAATCCGGCGGCAAAGCCACCCGCAAGGCCATCATGGGCGGGCGCTACTTCCTCGTCGAATCGAAGGGCACCGCGATGATGCCCGGACCCGACGGCAAGCTCCACGGCCTGGATTTTGAGGGCATGTCCATCGAGGGCTACGACAACGTCAAAAAGAAGTTCGTCGCTACCTGGAACGATAGCATGGGCACGGGCATCGTGCTGTCCGAGGGCACCTACGACGCGGCGGCCAAGACGTTCACCTACGCCGTGGAGATGGAGATGGTGCCGGGGGTCAAAACCAAGGCCCGCGAAACCCTCAAGGTGATCGACAAGAATCACCACGTCATGGAATGGTTCGAGGACCAGGACGGGAAGGAAGTCAAGACGATGGAGATCGACTACGTGCGGAAATCGTGACCACGGCGCGTCGCCCGCAACCGCTCAGCGTGTGCGGCGCGAAGTAAAGGAATCCGCCCACGCCGTGTTGTCGCGGTCGGCAATCCATCTTAATTTCTTTACACGATGATCCACCCGAAGAAGCTGTTCGCCACCAGCGCCGCCGTCGTGGCTGCCTGCGCGCTCGCCCCTCTCCCCCGCGCCGCCGGGGCGGCCACTACCGAAGCCGCTGCTACCCCGCTGGCCACCCCGCTACCGCTCGACCCCGCCAACCTCGATAAGAGCGTCAAGCCCGGCGACGACTTCTTCCACTTCGCCAACGGCACTTGGCTCAAGAATAACCCTATCCCCGCCGACCAGACCCGCTGGGGCAGTTTCAACATGCTGGAGGAGCGCAACAAGGCCGCCCTCAAGGAGATCCTCGAAGCGTGCGCCGCCGACGCCGCCAAGGGTGGCGACGCCGCCCGGCCCGGCTCCGACCGTCAGAAAGTCGGCGACTTCTACCGCAGCGGTATGGACGAGGCCGCCGTGGAAAACGACGGTGTCAAGCCGCTCCAACCCTACTTCGACCGCATCGCTGGCCTCAAGGATCGTGCGGAGTTGCCAAAACTCCTCGCCGACCTGCACCTGATGGGCGTGTACGTCCTCTTCCAGCCCAGCGTCGACGCCGACGAGAAGGACTCGGAGACCGACATCGTCCAGTTCTACCAGGGTGGCCTCGGGCTGCCCGACCGCGATTATTACCTGCTCGACGACGAGCGTTCCAAGGACCTGCGCACCGGCTACGAGGCGCACGTCGCCAGGATGCTGACCCTGCTGGGCGACCCCGCCGACCAGGCCGCCGCCGAGGCCAAGGCCATCCTCGCCTTCGAGACCGACCTCGCCAAGAACAGCAAGACGCGCGTTGATCTGCGCGACCCGCAAGGCAACTACCACAAGATGCCCCTGGCTGACCTGGCCAAGGCCGCGTCCGGTTTCGACTGGAAGGCTTACTTTGTCGCCGTCGGCGCGCCGGAACCCGGCAGCATCGACGTGAAGCAGAACGAGTTCATCACGCACGCCGCGCAGGTCGCCCAGAGTGGTTCGCTCGACGACTGGAAGCTTTACCTGCGCTGGCAGTTGCTCCACGCCACCGCGCCGTACCTCGGCAAGGTGTTCGTGGACGAGAACTTCAATTTCTTCGGCAAATCCCTCACCGGCGCGAAGGAAGACCGTCCGCGCTGGAAGAAAGTGCTCAACGCGACCGATGAGGCGCTCGGCGAGGCACTCGGCCACCTGTACGTGGAAAAGAATTTCCCGCCGGAGTCCAAGGCCCGTGCGCTGGCGCTGGTGACCGACCTGCGTAGCGTCCTGCGCGACGACCTCTCCCGGCTCGACTGGATGGGCGAGGAAACGCGTAAGGCGGCGCTCAACAAGCTCGACCACTTCACGGTCAAGATCGGCTACCCCGACAAGTGGCGCGACTACAGCGCGCTCGACGTGAAGCAGCAACCCTATGTGCTCAATGTATTGGCGGGCAATGCGTTCGAAACCAAGCGACGCGTGGCCAAGATCGGGCAAACCGTGGACAAGAGCGAGTGGGGCATGACGCCGCCGACCGTCAACGCGTACTACAATCCGACGCGCAACGAGATCGTGTTCCCGGCGGGGATTTTGCAGCCGCCGTTCTTCAGTGCCAAGGCCGACGACGCCGTCAACTACGGCGGCATCGGCGGCGTGATCGGTCACGAGATGACGCACGGTTTTGACGACCAGGGCCGCCAATACGACGACAAGGGCAACCTGAAAAACTGGTGGACCGATGAGGACTTGAAGCGCTTCGAGGAGCGCGCCAACAAGATCATCAAGCAATTCTACGGTTACGAGGTCGCGCCCGGCGAGCGGGTCAACGGCAAGCTGACGCAGGGCGAGAACATCGCGGACCTGGGCGGCTCCAAGATCGCCTACGTGGCGTTGCAAAAGGCGTTGGGCCGTCAGGGGCCGGATGTCAAGACGCAAAAAATCGACGGCTTTACGCCTGAGCAGCGGTACTTCCTGAGTTGGGCGCAGGTGTGGAGTGCGAACACGCGGCCCGAGGAGTTGCGGCGGCGGTTGAAGATCGACCCGCACAGCCCGAGCCAGTTCCGCTGCAACGGCCCGCTGAGCAACATGGCAGAGTTCCAACAGGCGTTCGAGGTGCCGGACGGCAGCGCGATGGTGCGCCCGGCGGCGGACAAGGTGCAGATCTGGTAAAGCTCCAGGTAGGGAGGCCTCTCCGAGGCTTTCCCTGACTCGCGCCGCAGGCGCACTCTGGCAGGTGGATCGTGACCTCCGGGCACGATGGTAAACACTTCGCGGCGCAGCCGCCTGATTGTCTTGTTGTAGGGCGACCGGCCCAGTTGCCGACAGATTACGCTCGCCTCCTTGGCGGCAAGAAGGCGAGGATGTAAAAAGCAAGAGGCGCAGCCGGCATCGGCAACGGGGCACATTACCCTACAAAGCCAAGTTGCTGCGTGGCAAACGCCTTGCTATGGCATCCGGAGATCGCCATCCGCCCTGACCTTCGCCAAGTAGTCCGCTTAGTTGTCGGTGATCGTTACCGTCTGGCTCTGCCCGACGCCGCCGTAGGCTGTTGCACCCGTTGGGGCGTCCAGAATAGTTAGCGTCACGCTGCCGGTCAACGGCGGGTCCTCCATTTTCCGCTTGATGGGCCGGATTTGCACGCGCTGAGAAGTCTGCTCGGCGGCGAACGTCACGTGGTATTTTCCCTGCGCCTCATCGTCGGCGACCAGCTTGAGAGGCAAATTGTAATCCTGGCCGAGTTCCGCGTTGCCGCTGATCTGGAAGTACACGCTCAGTTTCGTGGTGTTGGCGGCTGCGCTGATGCGAGTCAACAGGAATGCACCGTTAGTCACCGGCTTCTTCACGGCGTTGGGTTTGGGAACCGTCAGCGTCACGGACGGCGCTTCGGTGTAGATGCGGATCAGCGACGGCGGAAACTTCGTCCCGTTGTTTACTTTCTGGCTGACCGTCTCGCCGACGATCAGGCTGTCGGGCCGCACGGTGATCGACTGCACGGCGTTGATGACCGCCTGGCCCGGGTCGAACGCCGGGTCGAGCGTGCCGTTGGCATCCACGCGCGCCAGGAACCGGCGCGTGACGCCGTTGACCGTGTCGAAATTGCCGCCCAAGTACATGCCGCCGCCGCTGAGGAGTTTGATGACGTACACGGCGGGCGGGTTGATAAATCCGAAGGGCTGCCCCGTTACGCTGATAGCGAAACTGTTGTCCACGCTGCCGTCCTGGTTGAGCCGGACGAGGTGCTTGTGGGCCTCGCCGTTGACGAAGCTGAAGTCGCCGCCGACGAGGATCTTGCCGTCGTCCTGCACGACGACGACGGTGGTGCGGGCGTCGAAGGTGGGGTTGAAGCTGCCGTCGACCGTGCCGTCGCTGTTCAACCGCACGAGGCCGGGGTGCTTCTGGCCGTTGACGCTGAGGAACTGGCCCGCCACCACGAATGGACCACTGCCCACGGATTGGGTGGCCACCGAGAGCACGGTGGCGTCGAAGCTCAGGCCGGAATCGAAGACGCTGTCGGGCACGATGGCCCCGGACTTATCGACGAGGACGATGTGGTCGTGCGGCTGCCCGTTGAACTGGTCGAACGCCCCGGCGATGAGGACATTGCCGTCAGCGAGCGGCGTGACGGAGGTGATGAAGCCGTTCGATCCTTTGCTGGGATTGAAGGTGTCGTCGACGGTGCCCTGGGGGGTCAGGCGCAGGATGTTCTTGGCGGTGACACCGGCGCGGATCTGCTTGAGAGTGCGGCCAAGCTGACCGGCGACGAAGAAGTTGTGCGAGCCATCGGGCTGGGGGACGGTTTCCGGCACGGCAGTGTAAATGATGCGCCCGAAGCTGCCAAAGATGGTGTCAACATTGGCACCGGAGAAGAGCGAATTGTCGGTCAGGTTGATGAAGGTCAACCCGCCCTGGTCGCCTGCGGCGAAGAGAACGGGGGTGGTGCCCACAGTTTCGAATAACTGGGCGTAGATCGTGAAGCCGCTGGCGGGAGAGTTGTTGAAGACGGGGTCCACGGTGCCGACCGTCTGGGCCGGGAGGCTAGTGGAGCCGAGGGCTGCCAGGCAGGCGGCGGCCAGGAGCGCGGAGAAGGCAAAGGGGCGGGGCGACGCGAAGGCGAAACTCATACGGCAGGGAGCCTAGGAACTTCCCCCCCGGGCTGCAAACTCTAATTTCGGGGATGATGAGCCGGCGATGCTCAATTCGCCGGCATCCCCAAAAACATCTCCCAATCCGCGATCCCGTGGTGATTGCGCAGCAGCACCGTCACGGGCAGTTCCCTGGGCGCGCGCGGGGTCTTTAACAACCGCAGCCCCGCCTCTTCGGGCAGCCGGTCAGCCTTGCGGCTGTTGACCTGCCGACACGCCAGCACGCAGTTTTCCCACGTCGTCCCCCCGCCGCGCGAACGCGGCACGACGTGGTCGATGTTCCCCTCGCCCGGCGCGAGGGGCCGCCCGGTGTACTGGCACTTGCGCCCGTCGCGCTCCCAAATGGCCCGCGCGCTCAGTGCCGGACGCCGCCGCGGCACCTGCCCGTAGCGCGTCAGCACGACCACCGTGGGCACGCGAATCGGCCCGCGCACGGTCAGCACGGCGCGGTCCTGCTCGCGGACGGGCAGCAGCAGCCAATCCTTCCACCGGCGCACCGGCGCGAGGTTGCCGTCCGCGATGTCCAAGCCGTTGGCGGCACCGGTCATCATCTGGCAGAACACCTCCTGCGGACTGCGCGCGGCGATGGCCTGCCAGTTGCGGTTGAGGACGAGGACGGTCGGTTTTTCCAGGATTTCGCTCATGGGGTACCAAAGAAAAAGGCGGCGCTGGAAGAGCGCCGCCGGAGCAGGGGACGAGTTTGCGTCTCGGTCCGGGTTCTCCCCTGGCCGATTTCACCATCCTGACCGGTTGGTGGTTGAGGTTTCATTCCTGACCGCGAAGAAGATTCTCGCTGACGGTGAGGGCGTGACGGGCCTGCGAACGTTCCATCTCTAATCGAAAGACCCCCTGCAAAGCAAGCCCGATTTTTGTTCGCCGCGCTCGCCCGGTGCCTTATGTTGTGCGGAATGGCCTCGGCGCACACTACCGGCAGCCGCCTGCCCGACGCGGAGCCGCCCCCGACGCGCCGCCGGGCCGCCGTGTTCTTCGTCAAGGCGTGGGGCCTGCGAGTGCTGAGATCCTGCCGGGAAACCATCCGGGGCAACCGTCCGCGCCGGTTCGGGCGGGCGGCGGACCGGAGAAACACGCTGGCACTGGCGGAATCGCGCGCCCCGCTGTATCCGAGCGATCTCCCGGCGGAATTAGCGTTGCAGGCGGGCAAGGTGCAAAACCTCCGGCTCGCCGCGGCGTGCCTGGACGGGTTGGAGATCCCGGCGGGCGCGGTGTGGTCGTTCTGGGCGCATGTCCCGCGCCCGACGCGCCGCCGGGGTTTCGCCGCCGGGCGGGAGCTGCGCGAGGGGTGCGTCGTACCGAGCGTGGGCGGTGGGTTGTGCCAGCTTTCCAACGTGCTGTACGACGCGGCATTGACCGCCGGGTTCGAGATCGTCGAGCGCCACGCCCACACGCGCCGCCTGCCTGGTTCGCAGGCCGAGACGGGGCGCGACGCGACGGTGTTCTGGAATTACGTCGATCTGCGGTTCCGTCCGACCGAGGGCTGCCGGTTGGAGGTGTTTCTGACGCGGGAGGAACTGGTGGTGAGGTTACGGAAAGGTCCTGACGGCGGCCTCTCGCCGTCCGTGGTTTCTGCAGGTAGGGAGGCACCTCTGGGGCCTGCCCTGACTCGCGCCGTAGGCGCATCTGCATCTTCTGGTAGGGACGGCGGTCCCTCGCCGTCCGTGGCTCTGTTTGGAATGGCCGGAGACCGGCCTGCGCCTGCGGCGCGAGTCGGGGATGGCCTCGGAGAGATCTCCCTACCTGCAGAAAGCTGCGAGACGTGCGGCATCACGGACTGCTTCCGCCACCCGAACCGCCATCAACCCATCGGGATGGGCGTCACCGCCTGGCTCGTGGACGCCTGGTGGCCGGAGTTCGACCACTACCTCCAAACCCACCGCGCCAACGGCGACTGCCTGCTGCTCCCGCTCGACGGCACGCGTCTCCGGTTGAAATCCTACCGCTGGAACACCGCCAACTTCTCCCGCGTCTGCCAAGCCTCCCGCGAGACGCTCCGGCGCGCGTGGACCTCCCGCCGTCTGGCTGCTCAGGGCGCGACCCGCCAACGCGCGCTTCTCGGCTTCGACGCGGCGCTCGCCGCGCGTTACGCCCGCCTGATCCCCCCGGCGGCGATGCACCTCGTCGTCAGCCAGAACCTTCTGCCCCACCTCTGGCGCGCGGGCACGCTCGGCGGGCGCGCCTTCGATGTGCTCATGACCCGGCTGCCGCTGTCCGCGTTGCAACGCACCCTGGACGAAGCCGCCGCCCGGCATCCCGAAAGCCCGACGCTGGCCGACTTCCGCGCTGATCCCGCTCTGGCCGCCGCCGAAGACGCCGCCCTGGCCGAAGCCGGGCGCTGGATCACGCCGCACTCGGAAATCGCGCGTCTGGCAGGTCCCCGGACGCGGCACCTCTCCTGGTATTTTCCCGCCGCCGCCCAGCCACCTCAAGCCACCGCCGACCAGCCGCCCGCCGTCTTCTTCCCGGCCTCGACGCTCGGACGCAAGGGAGCCTACGAACTGCGCGCGGTCGCCCGGCAGCTTGGTTTGCGCGTGTTGCTGGCAGGTCCAGTCCTCGAAGCGCCGGATTTCTGGCGCGGGATCGACGCCATACCCGCCGCCGGTCCGCGCGCTTGGACGAACGCACGGGCGGTCGTGCTGCCGTCGTGGGTGGAGCACCAGCCGCGCCGCCTGCTTGCCGCCGTGGCCGCCGGGGTGCCGGTCATTGCCAGCGCGGCGTGCGGCCTGGACGGCGCGCCGGGCGTGACGACCGTCCCGACCGGTGACGTTGGCGCGCTGGTTGAGATTTTACAGGTAGGGACCGCCGTCCCTACCTGATCGGCGGCGCGGGCGGCACCTTGAAACCGCTCCCTCGGCGCGGTGGCACGGGGTCATAGCCCAACCCGCCCCACGGCGCGCATCGCCCCAGCCGCTTCAGCCCCAGCCACAACCCGCGCAGCGTGCCGTGTTCGCGCAAAGCTTCCACGCAGTACCGACTGCACGTCGGCTCGTAGCGACAGCCGCCGCCCACCACGTCCAGCAACCCCAACACCGGCGAAAGCATCAGTTGGTACGCCCGGATGCAGATGCGGAGAAGCCGGTTGATCATGGCGGGGTCGGAGGCGGCGTCACGGGCACGTCTGGCAGCAGAATACCCGCGCGCCGGGCCAGCTTCAACCATTCCGCCGCCAACTCCTCACTCCTAGCGCGCCCGGCAGTGTAGCGCGCGACGACGACGATCCAATAACCGCCGCGCAGCCGGGGCCGGGCGTGCCGGACGGCCTCGCGCAGGTGTCGCCGCACGGTGTTGCGCACGACCGCGCCACCCACGCGCCGCGACGTGACCAGCCCGATGCGGCTGCCAGCCCCGGCGGACGGTTCGGCGTCAGGCAGGACGCCCAGAACGAGTAAACGCCCCGGAAAAGAGCGTCCCTGTTCTTTGACGCGGCTGAACTCGCCCGCGCGCGTCAGCCGGGCGGCCTTGGGAAAGCGCAGGCGCGGCCCGCGGCCCGGTTGGTTCGATGGTTCGGGCGCGGTCAAAAATCCGTCGCCCGCCGGTGGTTCGCTCAAGCCTGCGTGTGGCGGGCGTACTGAATTTCCGCGCCCTTCGGCAAGAGGCGCTTGCAGCCCAACCGGCGGCGCTTGTTGAGGACCTCACGACCCGCCTTGGTGGCCATCCGCGCGCGGAAACCGTGCTGGCGTTTGCGGGTGCGCTTGGAAGGTTGATAGGTGCGTTTCATGGCTCGACGGTCCTCTTAAAAATGCTGCGAAATCGTTGGATGGGACGGGCACAGTAACAGGGCAAGTGCCCTTGTCAACCGGTGACTTGCACTCCCCGACGGACAGCCTTGCGCGGCGAATCATACCCCGGCGGCCTCACGCATCGGTCGCGTGACCGGCTCGGGCAAGGGCTTTTCCGCGGCGATCAATTCCGCGATTTCCTCCCGGACAAGCGCACCCAACGCCTCGTAGGTTCGGCCTTCGTCCTCATCATGGCACACGCCGCCCCACGGAAACAAATCCGGGCAATAGCCGACGTAGACGCGATCCTCGTCGCTCCAACGCACGAACTTTAGGTAACGGTCTTCGGTTTTCATCGGGTAACGTCGCGGATGGCGTTGCGGACCTGCTTCTCTTGATAATGATGCGCGTCCGCCCGATCTTTGCCACTCAAAATGACAGCACCTGCAAAGCGCGGATGACGAAACTTCCGGTGCGAACCCTTGCCGCCAGCCACCAGCGAAAAGCCGACGTTTTCCAGATCAGCGACCAGTTGGCGGATTTGACGGGGCATCGGGATGACCAACCGTAGCGTATCATCCTTTGCTTGCCCGTCGCCGCTCCCGCGTTACTGTCATTACCCTACCGGATTTCTAGACAATCGCCCGCCGCTCCTCATGTCCACGCCCGCGCCTACCGCTCCTGTTATTGAACCCGTCGAGCAGAATTTCGCCGCCGTCAAAGCCGGTCTCATCCCGCTGACCGCCCAGGAGCGCATCAAGCAGGAAAAAGATGGCCTCGATGTCATCCACGACATCTATCGCTACGCGCAACTCGGCTTCGCGCAGATCACCGAGGACGACTTTGAGCGCATGAAGTGGTACGGCGTTTATCGCCAGAAACCGAAGGATTCGGGCTACTTCATGCTGCGCACCAAGATCCCCGGCGGCCAGCTCACCGGCGCGCAGGCACGCAAGCTCAGCGACCTCGCCGAACGCTACGGACGCGGCTTTTGCGACATCACCACGCGCCAGACCGTCCAGATGCACTGGCTGCGCATCGAGGACATGCCGCAGATCTTCGCCGAACTGGCGGAGGTCGGCGTCACCACCAGCGGCGCGTGCGGCGACGACACGCGCAACGTCATGGGCTGCCCGCTGGCCGGAGTCGATAAAAACGAGATCATCGACGCCACCCCGCAGCTGTGGGAGGTCAGCCGCCACCTGACCAACAACCGCGCGTTCTCCAACCTGCCGCGCAAGTACAAGATCACCATCAGCGGTTGTTGCATCCAGTGCGCCCAGCCCGACATCAATTGCGTGGGCGTCTTCGGCGTGCGCAAGCCGGACGGCGAAACCGGCTTCGGCTTCAAGGTCGGCGGCGGGCTGTCGGCGGCTCCGCACATGGCGCAGGTTTTGCCGGCCTTCGTGCGGCCCGAGCAGGTCTGGCCGGTGACGGAGGCGATCAGCATCATCTTCCGCGACCAGGGCTACCGGCTCAAGCGCAGCCGGGCGCGGTTCAAGTTCCTCGTGGCCGACTGGGGCGCGGAACGGGTGTTGGCCGAGGTAGAGAAAATTCTCGGTTATTCGCTGGAACCGTACACAGATTTCCCCATCGTGGCCGACCAGGAGAGCGACCACCTGGGCGTCATCGAGCAAAAGCAGCCGGGGCTGCACGCCGTTGGCGTATCGTTCGCAGGCGGGCGGATTCGCAACGCGCTGCTGGACAAGTGCGGCGAGCTGGCCGCGCGGTACGCCGTGCCGGGGCAGGACGCCGTGCGCCTGACCAACAAGCAAAACCTCATTTTGCTCAACATCCCGTCGGACAACCTGCCCACGCTGTTGAAGGAACTGGACGCCGCCGGGATGGTTTACCAACCGTCGAATTTCCGGCGCGGGTGCGTGTCGTGCACGGGCATCGAATTTTGCAACATCGCGGTCGCCGAGACGAAGAACCGGATGATCCGCATGGTCGAGCAGTTGGAGGCGACGAGCGGGTGGTACCAGGGCAAGATCCGCATCCATTTCAGCGGGTGCCCGTCAAGCTGCGGTCAGCACCAGATCGCGGACATCGGGCTGCGTGGCGCACGCACGAAATTGCCCAACGGTCAGCAGGTCGATGCGTATGACATGTTCATCGGCGGGCGGCTGGGCGCGAACCGGCGTTTCAACGAATTGCTCAAGGGCAAGATCGTCGCCGCCGACGTGCACGTGGCCATCGACAAGCTGTTGCGTTTCTACGACGCGCAAAAACAGGACGAGGGCGAGACGTTTGCGCAGCTTTGTGACCGGGTGCCGAAGGCGGAGTTTTTGACGGCGCTGAGCTAAGCTAAACCGCCGCTTTGACTGCAGGGCAGGCGCTCCACTTGCCGGAGTCGGAGGAGCGTCGGTTCTGTTGGCAGGCGGAGCGCTTGCCCCGCAATCCCCCCCTTTTTAAATCAACCCACTTTCCGCCCATAATACGTGGCGAACACCGAGTTGCGGTGCAGTACATCCTGATCGGAAAAACCCGCGCTGCGCAACAGCCCGAGCTGGTAATTCAGCGAGCGCGGCGAGTCCTCCCGGTCGATGTAATCGAACACCCGCCGTCGATATTCTTCGCCACCGAGCGTTTTCAGATATTCGCCGTATCGCTCCCAAGCCACGGCCTGCGCACCGGGGTCGTCGAACACCACCAGATCAGCCACGAACAACCACCCGCCCGGCCGCAGCCACGCGTGCAACCGCCCGAACATCCGCTCCCAATCTCCGTCGTCCCGAAGATGATGCAACACCGCGCCCGCCAGGACCACGTCGAAGCTTCCGTCCGCGAAACGCAGTGCGCGCATGTCGCCCTGCGCCGTTGACACCTTGCCGCCGGTGGCGGCGCCGACGCGTTCTCGCGCGCGTTCCAGCATCGGCTGGCTCAGGTCCGCCAGCGTGCAGTCGAGCGGGGCAACCTGCCCGAGCACGCTCAGGGTAAAGTTACCCGCGCCGCAGCCGAGGTCGAGCAGCGCGCCGCCCGGGCGCAAATGGGCGGCGGCCACCTTCGCCACGAGTGCCAGCGCCAGCGGCGCGTCAATCGTCGCCTGCTGCCCGGTCTCCAGCCGGGAGAAACGCTCCACGTCCTGATCGAAGCGGGCGCGGATTTCCTCCACGGTCGATTTTTGCTCAATGTTGCGATTGTTCACCGCGCACGGTCCGCTACGTCGCGGTTTCAGGCAACCAGCCCGGTCGGCCTGCCATGTTGCCTCAGCTCTTTCTCTGACCCACAAAGTAAACTTTGCATCCCCGCGCGATTTCTGCCATGAACCCGGGCGGGATGAGCAACACTCGCATCGAACCGGCCACCGTCGAAGACCTGCCCGACCTCGCCGATCTACTCGCGGATCTGTTCAGCCAGGAGGCCGATTTCCGCCCTGACCAGGCCAAGCAATTGCGCGGCCTGAAGATGATCCTCGAAGCCCCGAACAAAGGCCGCATCTTCGTCCTGCGGCACACCGGCAAGATCCTTGGCATGATCAACCTGCTCTTTACCATCAGCACGGCGGAAGGCGGCGCGGTCATCATCCTCGAAGACCTCATCATCCGCCAGGAGCATCGGTCCGAGGGTTACGGCTCGAAGCTGCTGAATTACGCCATCGAGTTCGCCCGGCAGAAGGATTTCCTGCGCATCACGCTGCTGACGGATCGTCTGGACGAACCCGCCAAACATTTTTTTCACAGGCACGGCTTTCACGAGAGCGGCATGGTGCCGATGCGCTGGTTATTGCAACACCGGGATTGACGGGCGTCAGCGGCGTGCGCAGTTCGTGGCTGAGCACCACCCAGGAAGTGGTCCTTGGCCTGGCGGGCGGGCGGCCTCTCGGCCCCGGCGTGGACGGCCTCGGTGTTGCGGAGGGCGTCCTCTAGGAAAACCCGGCTCTGCTCGACCGCTTGCCGGGCCTCCAGCGCGGTCGTCTCGTCGCGCATGACCTTGACGAAACCGGTGGGTTCGCCGCCGGGCCGCGTCCGGATCGGCACCATCGCGCAACTGCCCCAGAACCGTTCGCCTGCGCGGCGCGGGTGCCAGCGTTCGCTCACCGCCTGGCCCTGCGCGAAGGCCGGATTGGTTTCCAGCTACAGGAAGTCCACGAGACACCCGGCGTCGTCAAAAATCAGCTTGATGACGCAGTAAGCGTCGGGCAATTGTTCGAAAAGCGCACGGTACTTCCCGTCATCGCGCGACCCTTCCTGCGAGCGTCCGTGCAGGCTCGGTTGGCCTCGTTCGTCGTGCATACCTTTACGACACGATTGGCCGTCCAGCAGCCAACCGGTTGGGCCGCCGTCCTCCGCCCTTGAACTGCTATCTGCTGCCTGTTGCCTGCTACCTTTCCCGGGCGGCCTCTGCGAGCAGCGCGTCGAGTTCGTCGGGCGGGAAAGGTTTGAGCAAGTGGTGGCGGTAGCCTGCCCGGAGGCTGTGTGCCGTGTCCGCGCCCATGCCGAAGCCGCTCATGGCGATGGCGTAGGCCGGGCGGTGGCCCGCCTCGGTCAGCGCCGTGAGCAGTTCCCAGCCGTTGCCGTCGGGCAGACCGATGTCGCTGATCAGCACGTCGCAGCCCGCGCCCGGAAACGTCGCCAAGGCTTTTTCGACCGAATAAGCCACGCTGACGGTGTGGCCCAGGCTCTCCAGGTACATCTGCAGGTATTTGAGCGTATCGGGATGATTTTCGACCACGAAGATATGCAACGGGCGCAAAGCCTCGGTGGTGGGCATTTCCATAGAATCCAGTTCAGACGACAACATGATGACGACCCGAATCGTGGATGACTGCCGGGTGTTTGTCTCGAAATTTCGAATCGCCGAAAAGTTCGTCCGCAATGGAAAGCGCACCGCCGGGCCGCCGTCACCCCGACGTTGACAGCGGCCCCGGGCGCGGGGAGGCTCCCTGCCGATGGATTCCCCCGCCCCCCCCGCCCCCGCTGGTACGTCCCCGGCGTTCGTGGACTTGGGCTTCGCGCGGGTGGACACCGACCGGCGGCGGCGCTGCGGCTTCCCGGAAGTCATTTTCTGCCAGGGCAAGACACCGGGGGAGGTTGCGGCCATCGCGCGGACGATCCTGGAGCACGATTCTGTCCTGCTAGGCACGCGTGCGACGCCGGAGCACTTTGCCGCCGTGGCCGAAACCGTGCCGGGGGCCGTGTACCACGCGCGGGGGCGGTGCATTGTGGTCGAGCGCGAACCGCTGCCGAAAAAAACCGGCGTGGTGGGCGTGATCTGCGCCGGTACGAGTGATTTACCCGTGGCCGAGGAGGCCGCCGTGACGCTGACGACGTTCGGCAACCCGGTCGAGCGGATCACGGATGTCGGCGTGGCGGGGTTGCACCGGCTGCTGGCGGTACGCGAGCGGCTGGACGCCTGCCGGGTGCTGGTGGTCGTGGCGGGGATGGAAGGCGCGCTGCCGAGCGTGGTGGCGGGGCTGGTGGGCTGCCCGGTCATCGCGGTGCCGACGAGCGTGGGCTACGGGGCGAACTTCGGCGGGTTGGCGGCGCTGTTGGGGATGCTGAACAGTTGCAGCAGCGGGGTGACGGTGGTGAACATCGACAACGGCTTCGGCGCAGCCTATGCGGCGGCGCAAATCAACCGGCTGTAGCAGAGCGTAGTTACGAGTTGAACCAGACGCATTTGCTGGTTATCTTATCGCGTGATGCCCGCGCCGAAGCGTCTTTCCCGCCGTTTGTTGCTCATCTGCCTTCCGTGGTTGTTCAGCGTGGCGGTGGCGTCGGCCTGTCAGTATTGCGAGATGGCCGGGGCGTTGCGCGGTTCACGGTTCGGCTCCAGTCCGGCGGCGGTCGAGGTGTCGCCTTACGATGTCGCGGCTACCCCCGCGCCCGCCGCCACCCCTGCGGCGCTGACCACGCCACCGCCCGCGTCGAGCGTGGTGACGCAGGTCAGTGGTCTGAAGCCCGTCGCTTGGCAGCCGGCTCCGGCGAAGCCTGGCCTCGTCCAACCCGCCAAGGCAGCGTTCCCGGCGCACATGGCGGATGCGGGACTACTCGGTCTGGCGATGGCTGGCGGCGTCTTCTTCTGGCGCACACGGCGGAAGGTTTCTCCGGCCAGTCGTTAAGGTGCGTTAAAACGTTCCTAGTTCCCAAGCTGGCGCTTGGCGTGCAATCGCGGTCAGCGCTTGATCATCGCCGGCACGGTAGCTTTGGCGAGGGCGGTAAACGCGCCGATGGCGCTGTTGATTTCCGCGTCCATGAGGCGCAAGAGTCCGATTTCGACGGCCAGACCTTTGCCCTGTAGCCGAATCGCCTTCAGTTTCAATGCCTTCCTTTCCCGCAAGGTGATCGACGGCATCAGGGTGGCGGCCTGCAAAGGTGCCAGCGAGCGTAGGAGCACCTCGATCGCGTTGATTTCCGCCACCGTGCGGGGACGCACCCGGTGTTCGCGGCAAATTTCGTCCGACATCCGGCGCATCACGAAACTATCGGGCAACTGCAACAACCGCTGCCCATGCAATTCGGAAACCGGCACGGCGCGGCGTTTTGCCCACGGATGCGACTCGGCCACGACCAGCGCGAACTGGTCCGTGCCGAGCCGCTCGTAATGCAAATTCGGCGAGTGCCGGGTGAGGAAGCCGAGCCCAACATCCATGCGTCCCTCCTCGATGGCGGTCTCGATCTCCGTGGACGAAATTTCCTCCACGGTCAGGCTGATCCCCGGATGCTCCGGCGCAAAGCGGCCCAGCAGGTGCGGCACCAATGGCACGTTGAGGATCGGCACAACCCCGAGGTGCAACGCGCCGCGGGCCTGGCCTGGTTCGGTGGCGAGTTCCTGGAGAAAGCCTTCGAGCTGTCGCAGCATGGCCCGCGCATGCTCCTGGAAAATCAAGCCGCTCGAGGTGAGCAGGATGCGCTTCCCCCGGCGTTGAAAGAGCGACACGTGCAGCCCCGCTTCGAGGTCGCGCATCTGCTGGGAAACGCTGGGCTGGGAGATGCCCAGACGATCCGCCGCGCGGCTGAAACTGCCGCCTTCCGCGACGGCGAGGAAGTAACGCAAGTGACGAAGCTCAAGCGGGTCGTGCGGCATGGCGAGCAGACCCTGCCAGAAAAGCGCGGCGAAGACGAACTTTTCGGCGCGGCGCGAATTTTCTTCCCATAGGCAAAAACTATTGCTTTATATGACAAACCTTTATCAGACCGATAGCGGCGCGGCTCAGAGCGCATTCGCTGATCGGCATTTTCTTCCCATGAACAACCTCAACCTCGCCGTCCAACTCTTCCTGCAACTTGCCGTCATCCTGTTGTTCTGCCGGATGGTCGGGGCGGTGGCGGCGCGCTTCGGCCAGCCGCAGGTCGTCGCCGAGATGATCGCGGGCGTCATGCTCGGGCCGTCGCTGTTCGGCCTCGTCTGGCCCGACGCGCAACATTTTCTTTTCCCGTGGGACAAGGCGCAGAAGCTCCGCGACACCCAGAGCTACCTCTTCCCGCTCTCGCAGTTGGGCCTGGCGACGTACATGTTCGTCGTGGGCCTGGAGTTCCGCATGGACATCGTCCGCCAGCGCCTGCGCAGCAGCGTGGCGGTATCAATTGCGGGGATGGTCGTGCCCTTCGCGCTGGGCGCGGGCTTGGCGTATCTGCTGTTCTACCACACGGACCTCTTCCCGAAGCGAACCACCCTGCTGGAGGCCATGCTGTTCCTGGGGGCGTCGATGTGCATCACGGCGTTCCCGATGCTCGCGCGCATCATCTCCTTCAAGCGGCTCACGGGCACGACGATGGGCACCGTGGCGCTCGGGGCCGGGGCGATGGACGACGCGACCGCGTGGTGCCTGCTGGCCGTCGTGCTGGCCTCTTTTGACCGCAACTGGAGCCATGCGCTGGTCAACATCGGCGGCGGCGCGGGCTACGTCGCGCTGACCCTGCTCGTGGTGCGTCCGCTCTTGGCGCGCGCCAAGCCCCTGATCGTCAAGGAAGGCACGCTGACCGAGGCCGGGCTGGTCGTGGGACTGGCGCTGATGGCCCTCGGCGCGTGGTTCACCGACATGATCGGCCTGCACGCGGTTTTCGGCGCGTTCGTCATGGGCGCGGCCATGCCCCGCGGCGTCGTGGCGCGCGACCTCATCGGGCGGATCCAGCCGCTGACTGTGGCGCTGTTGCTGCCGCTGTTTTTCACGTACTCCGGGCTGAACACGAAGATCACGCTGCTCAACACTGGCTTCCTGTGGCTGATGTGCGGCGCGGTGCTCGTGGCGGCGGTCGTGGGCAAGGGCGTGGCGTGCTGGCTGGCGGCGCGGGCGACGGGCCTGCCCAACCGCGAGGCGCTGGGCATCGGCGTACTGATGAACGCGCGCGGGCTGATGGAACTGATCATCATCAACGTCGGCTTGCAGCGGGGGATCATTTCCGAAGGGCTGTTTGCCACGCTGGTCATCATGGCGGTAGTCACGACGCTCATGGCCTCGCCGTTGTTCGAGGTGCTCGTCGGCAGCGGCGAGCATTTGGCGGGCGCGGGTGCCGAGACCGAGGCGGGCGCGGAGGAACTGGTAGGGGTTTGACGTCGGAACGCGGCAACATTTTGCCGACCAAAGAGGGGTCGGGAACGGAATCAGGTTCGTAACGTCTGCTGGCGTTCAACCATTCCCATTCCCATGTCCGAAGAAAATCGCTTTCTCCCCGCCCCATTTTCCCGCCGCTCGTTCCTGGCCAATGCCGGACGCGGCCTCGTCGCCGCCGCCGTTGCCGGTGAGATCCTGCCCGCCGCCGCCACCGCCGCCGGGGCCGCCGATCCCGCCGCCAAACCGCTCAAGCTGCCTTCCATGCACGCCAAGACCGAGCAGGCGAGCGGCCCCGTGCCCGAGCCGCTGCCGCCCGGCAAGCGTGTCGGTTTCGCGGTGGTTGGCTTGGGATCGCTGGCGCTCAACCAGATCATCCCCGCCTTCGGCAAGTGCAAGACGGCGAAGCTCGCGGCGGTCGTCAGCGGCTCGCCGGGCAAGGCGATGCAGGTGGCACAAGAACACGGCCTCTCCGAAAAAGCGGTTTACGATTACAAGACCTACGACCAACTCAAGGACAACAAGGAGGTCGATATTATCTACATCGTCCTGCCTAACGGGATGCACGCCGAATACACCGTGCGCGGCGCGAAGGCGGGCAAGCACATCCTCTGCGAGAAGCCGATGGCCAACAGCGCCGGCGAGTGCCAGCAGATGATCACCGCCTGCAACGAGGCCGGGCGCAAGCTCATGATCGCCTACCGCATCCAGTACGAGCCGCACCACGCGCTCGCCAAGAAATGGCTGCGCGAAAAGAAGTTTGGCGCGACGAAGTTCATCGAGGCGGTCAATGGACAAAACCAGGGTGACCCGGGCCAATGGAGGCAGAACAAAAAGCTGGCGGGCGGCGGCGCGCTGCCCGACGTTGGGTTGTATTGTCTGAACACGTTGCGTTACCTCGTCGGCGAGGAGCCGACGGAGGTTTCGGCCTCGCTCTACAGCACGCCGGGCGACCCGCGTTTCAAGGAGGTCGAGGAAACCGTGGCGTGGCAGATGCGGTTTCCGGGCGGGATTTTAGCCAATTGCGCGACGGGCTACGGTTTCCACGAGAGCCGCCGTTACCGGGTCAATGCGGAAGTGGGTTGGTTCGGGCTGGACCCGGCGTTTTCGTACGAGAATCTAGCGATGGAAAGCGCGCACGCCGAGGCGATGATCGAATACCGTGAAAAGGTCGGCCTCATGCCCAAGAACCAGTTCGCGCTCGAGATGGATCACATGGCGGAATGCGTGCTGGACGATAAGCGTCCTTACACGCCGGGCGAGGAAGGGTTGCAGGATCAGCGCATCATGGAAGCCATTTACGAGTCGGCGGCGAGCGGCAAAACCGTCAAAATTGCCACGCCGGGCGCGGGCGCGGGCAAGCTGGACCTGTTCCGGGGCGAAGCCCCGAAGGCGGAGAGTTGAGGGCGACGGCGGGCGGACGGGCTTCATCCGTGCTAGACTCCCGTCTCCCGTGAAGACTTCCTTTCTGCCCATCATCCTCGGCCTGAGCCTCCTGTTGCGGTCAACGGTGCCCGCCCGCGCCGAAACCATCCAACTCGAAGAAAAACCCTGGGATAAACTCGCCAACCACGACGTGGGCAACGAAGGCGAGGTCGCGCTTGGCATCCGACCCCAGGCGTGGCTGCACGGGGAAACCCCGAATTGGATCCTCCACTATCGCCGCATCACGGAAGCCAAACGCGTCGCGCTCGAAATCGACTTCCACCTCAATTTCGTGGCCAAAACGCTCGGCGCCCGGCCCGACCAACTCGCTCACAAAGCCAACGTGTTCGTCTTCGAGGACGAAAAAGATTGGAAAGAATTCATGTCGAAGGTCACGGCGTTTTCCAGCGTGTCGGCCTGGGCGGCGAGCTTCGCGCACGGCCAGGATTTGTTTCTCAACGTGCGCGCGGGCAACACGGGCATGTTCGACTCGGGCACGCTCGCGCATGAGACAACCCACGCCGTCGTCGCACGCGTTTATCCTCGCAGGGGTTGCCCGCTTTGGCTCAACGAAGGGTTTGCCGAGGAGATGAGCGGCCGCAGCGTCGGCGCGCGGATGGGACAGTACAACCAGCGGATGTTACAACGCTTCCAAAGCGCCGTGCTAACCCCGGACCAGTTGATCGCCATGACCACGTACCCGACGGATCTGCCGAGCGTGTGGCAGCTTTATCAGAGCGCGGAAAAACTGGTGCGTTTTCTGATGACCGACGCCCCGGCGGACCGTTTTCCGAAGCTGTTCGAGGCAATGATGAACGGCGACGATTTTCCCACAGCGATCACGAAATTCTATGCAAATAAGTATCCGACGTACGACGCGTTCAAGCAACGCTACGCGCGGCTGGCGCGGTGAGGGCAAAGCCACAAAATCCCGATCAACGATCTCTGGATAGCCGCGCTAGCGTTGCGGTGGCATGCGACGCTGCTGGCCGTTGACGCACACTTCGCGCACGTACCGGGCTCAAAACTAGTTTCGATGTGATGGTGAGCCCTCACGGCTCCGCGCTGAACTTGTACGCAAACGTGTTCCGGTACGTCTCGCCCGGACGCAGCACCACCGACGGCCATTCGGGATGGTTCGGCGAATCCGGGTAGTGCTGCGGCTCCAGGCAGAACGCCGCGTGCTTCTCGTACCGCTTGCCCTTCTTGCCCGTGAACGTGCCGTCCAGATAATTCCCGGTGTAGAACTGCACGCCTGGCTCGGCGGTCCACAATTCGAGCGTGCGCCCGCTGATCGCATCATGCACGCGCGCTGCCAGGAACGGCTTCTGTCCACTACCCTGTTTCGGATCATATCCGTCGAGCACATAGGTGTGATCATACCCGCCGGGACCGAGGTGAAGCTGCTCGTAGGGATCCCCCAGCCGCGCGCCGATCTTAGCAGGCTTGGTGAAATCGAACGGCGTCCCCGCCACGGCGCGCAACTCGCCTAGCGGAATCGACGTGGCGTCTACCGGCACGAATTTTGACGCGAACAGCGTCGCCTCGTGGTCGAGGATGTCGCCCTTGGCCCCCTGCCCGCGCAGGTCGAAATAGGAATGATTGGTGAGGTTGACAATCGTGGGTTTGTCGGTGGTCGCCTCGAACGCCACCCGCAACTCGTCGTTGTTGGTCAGCGTGTAGGTTGCCTTCATGCTCAGCTTGCCGGGATACCCCTCCTCGCCGTCGGCGCTCACGTAGGTTAGTTCCAGCGACGGACCGTCCGCCGTCGTCACTTCCTTGGCATCCCACAGGCGTTTGTCGAACCCCTGTTCGCCGCCGTGGAGCGTGTTGGGCGCGTTGTTGAGCGCCAACGTATGTTCCTGACCGTCGAGCGTGAATTTTCCCTTGGCGATGCGATTGCCGTAGCGCCCGATCAGCCCACCGAAATGCGGTTGCGGATGCGCCAGGTAGCCTTCGAGCGAATCATGACCGAGCACGACATCATCCAGGTGCCCGTCGCGGTCGGGCACCTTGAGCGAGACCACGATGCCGCCGTAGTTGGTGATCCTGGCCTCGCAGCCGTTACGGTTGGTCAACGTGTAAATATGCACGGCAGTTCCTTCCTTGGTTTTGCCGAAGATTGGCGGGTTGGCGTGATCGGCGGCGCGCGTGGATGTCATGGGCAGGAATAGACAAGCTCCGCCAGCCAGCGCAGTCAAAAACAGGGAGTATTTCATGGGGGATTCCAACATGCACGATGCCCACACTAGTTCGAGGAAAAAATTCGTGTTGCTGCGGCGAGGTGGAACTACACCTTCGGCTTTGCATTTATTTCCGCCTGGCAGATATTTCGCGCGTGGCCGCCCAAACCCACCCGCACCCGCCCGGCAGTCCGGTGCAGCCCTGGTTCGTCCGTTACGCGGTCGCGGTGGCGTGTGTCGCCGGGGCCTGGCTCGCCAAGGCGATCACGGACCAAGCCGTGCCCACCGACCGACCACTGTTCCTGTGGTTCCTCGCCGCAACGGTGCTCGCCGCTTCCTTCGGCGGTTTCGGCCCGGGCATCTTCGCCACGGTGCTCTCGACGGTGGTGGCCGATTTCTTCCTGTTCCTGCCGCACTACGACCCCGTGCACCGCAGCGGCGGCCAGTATTTGCAGATCGTCGTGTTCGTGGGCATCGGCATCTTCGTCAGCGGCTTCTGCGGCGAGGTTCGCCGCAGCCGCCAGCGCCTTGCCGCCGCGCTCGCCAGCCCTGAATCTTCCCCGGACAGCGCGCAGGTCCATTCCCTGGAGGAACGCGCCCGACTGACCCGCCTGGAAAGCGAGATCGGGCGCACGGTTTCCCATGCCGACACGCTCACCGACCTGCTGCAAGGCTGCGTCGAGGCGCTCGTGCGCCACGCGGGCGCGACGTTCGCGCGCATCTGGACGTTCGACCCGCGCGGCAACGTCCTCATCCTCCTGGCCGACGCCGGGCACGACACCCGTCAGAACAATTCGCAGAACCGCGTGCCCCTCGGCCACGGCAAAATCGGCCGGATCGCCGCCGAACAGGTGCCCTACCTCACCAATCAGGTCGTCGGCGACCCGCGCGTGGAAAACCAGGAGTGGGCGGTGCGCGAGCGCATGGTGGCTTTCGCGGGTTATCCACTGCTCGCGGGCGGCGATCTTCAGGGCGTGCTCGGCATGTTCTCGCGCGAGCGCATCACCGACGGCACTGCCGCCACGCTTGCGCTGCTGGCCAACACCATCGCCCTCTCCATCCGCCAGCGCGAGGCCGACCGCGAGCGCACCCGCCTCTTGCAGGAAACCGTCGCCGCACGCGAGGCCGCCGAACGCGCCTCCCGCGCCAAGGACGAGTTTATCGCCGTCGTCTCCCACGAGCTGCGTACGCCGCTGACCGCCATCCTGGGCTGGTCGCGCTTGCTCTCCGGCGGCGACATGAGCGCTGAGGAAACCGCCGAGGCCATCGCCGTCATCCAGCGCAACGCGCTCTCGCAGGCGCAACTCGTGGAGGACCTGCTCGACATTTCGCGCATCATCAGCGGCAAGCTGCGCCTCGACCTGCGCGCCGCCGACCTGCCCGCCGTCGTGCAGGAGGCCGTGCGCACGATCCAGCCCACCGCCGACAACAAGAGCGTGCGCGTGGAGTGTATGGTCGACCCGCGAGCGGGCCCCGTCTCGGGCGACCCCGACCGTCTGCGCCAGGTCGTCTGGAACCTGCTCACCAACGCGGTCAAATTCACGCCCAAGGGCGGCAAGGTGCAGGTGCGGCTCCAGCGGGTCAATTCACACGTCGAACTCTGCGTCAGCGACACAGGCGTGGGCATCGAACCGGAGTTTTTACCGCGCATGTTCGAGCGCTTCACGCAGGCGGACAGTTCCAGCACGCGGGCGCATTCCGGGTTGGGTCTGGGGTTGGGCATCGCGCGGCACTTGGTGGAACTGCACGGCGGCGCGATCAGCGCGCACAGCGACGGCAAAAACAAAGGCGCGACGTTCAAGCTGTGCCTGCCGATCATCATCGTCCACGGCACGGCGGAGCACCCGGAAGGCGCACACCCGACGGCCCCGGCTGCCGCCGCGCGCGGGGATGGCCCGGCGGCAGGCGGGTTGGCGGCGCGGGGTGCGGGCGAACTGGCCGGGGTGCGCGTGGTGGCGGTGGACGACGACGCCGACGCGCGCAAGTTGCTCGGCACGGTGCTGGGGCTGTGCCATGCGCAGGTGACGCTGGCGGCCACGGCGGCGGAAGCACTCGAAGCGGTGCGCCGCGAGCGTCCCGACGTGCTCCTGAGCGACGTGGAAATGGGCGGCGAGGACGGCTATAGCCTGATCGCCAAAGTGCGCGCCCTGCCGCCGGAAGAAGGCGGCCAGACGCCTGCGGCAGCGTTGACGGCCTATGCGCGCACGGAGGATCGCACTCGCGCCCTGCGCGCCGGTTTCCAAATGCACATCCCAAAACCCGTCGAACCGTCCGAGCTAGTGGCGGTGGTAGCCAACTTGGCTGGCCGCAAAAAGTCCTGACGCCTCCTGAAACTGCGGAAATCTGCGGACCGCTTTTCCCGACTTTTGCGGCAGCCTACTTCAGCGGCAGAAACATCGCCACGCGACCGTTGTCGCGGAAGCCGAAGCGCCGGTAGAGCGCGCCTCCGGCGTGGTTGTGGCGCTCGTGTTGGAGTTCCAGACCGCGGACGCCCAGCACGCGGCATGTTTCCGCGACATGGCGCAAGGCGGCGGTGGCGAGGCCCTGGCGGCGGTGGGTCGGTTCGATGAACAGGTCCGTGATCGTGGCGAGGCGTCCGCCCGCCTCGTGGTCGAAGCCGAACGTGAAAACGACGTATCCGGCGCGCGCGGCGGTGTTGGCGTCGTGGAGGAAGAAGGCACGGCCCAGGGAAGGGTCGGCAAGCAACTGCGCCACCGCCGGGCGGACGAGTGTTTCGTCGAAGCCGATTTGGTCCTCCGCGTAGTAGCGGCGGACCGCGTCGAGCAGCTCGTCGGCCTGGGCGGGCGTGACGGGGTGAAAGGTAGGCGCGGCGTTGCTCACATGGCCGCGATGATCTCGTCGCCGAACTCCGAGCACTTTACCTTCGTCGCGCCTTCCATCAGACGCGCGAAATCGTAGGTAACCTTCTTGCTCGCAATCGCGCCGTTGAGGCCCTTGATGATCAGATCCGCCGCCTCGTTCCAGCCGAGGTAACGGAACATCATCTCGCCCGAGAGCACCACCGATCCGGGGTTGACCTGGTCCAAGCCCGCGTACTTCGGCGCGGTGCCGTGCGTCGCCTCAAAGATCGCGTGGCCTGTGCGGTAATTAATGTTGCCGCCGGGCGCGATGCCGATGCCGCCCACTTGCGCCGCCAAAGCGTCGGACAGATAGTCGCCGTTGAGGTTGAGCGTGGCGATCACGTCGAAATCTTCGGGCCGCGTGAGCACTTGCTGGAGCGTGATGTCCGCGATGGCGTCCTTGACGATGACCTTGCCCGCCTGGCCCGCGGCCTTCATCTCGTCGTTGGCGGCGGCCTCGCCGCTGGCGGCCTTGGTCTTTTCCCACTTCGACCACGAATAGGTCTGCTCGGCGAAGGTCGTGTCGGCGAGTTCGTAGCCCCAGTCGCGGAACGCGCCCTCGGTGTACTTCATGATGTTGCCCTTGTGGACCAGCGTCACGCTCTTGCGCCCCTGCGCAATGGCGTATTCGATGGCCGACGTGACGAGGCGCTGCGTGCCCACGCGGCTGACCGGTTTGATGCCCACACCGACCTCCAGTTGCGTCTCCTCGTGCCCGGCCTCGCCCGTGCTGTCGCCCTTGAGGTATTCCGCCGTCGCGCCGACCGTGCCGAAGCGGATCTTGGCGAAATCTTTGGGGTATTCCTTGGCGAG
>CAXTBX010000013.1:0-57189 GCA_964242205.1 uncultured Chthoniobacterales bacterium | reverse complement strand
GTAGTGCAGCGTGCCCGTGCGTTGAAAGACGTTCTCCAGGTCGCCCAATCCCGGTCGGTCGCTCAGCCCGAGCAATGTGGTGGAGACGATGGCGGCGGCCTCGGGATCGTCGGCTAGGTCGAGGCGCAGCGTGCCCGCCATCCAGTCATGAAACCGCCCGGCAGCCCGCCGCCAGGGTGCCAGCGAAAACCACTGGAACAGGCCGGTCGGCGCGGACGAAACGCGGCCATCGGCGATTCCGGCCAACCTGACCTCCGATAAGATGCCTTGCCGCCGCAGGTGCGCGGCGAGGTCGAACTGGCCCGGGTTGCGCAGCGGCGCGACGTTCTCGGCGAGGCCGGTTAGCTCCAGCCGGTCGCCAGGCGAGAGCGCGGACACGGCGTCGCGCCATTGGACACTCACGGCGGCGTGGCAGGGCCAGCGCCAGCCGTCCACCTCCACGGCCTCGAGCCGCAGGCTGAACCGCCATGTCGGGCTTGCTGGCGTCGGCAATTCTGGCGGCGCGGGCACGACACGCGGCAGGTCTGTCACGGTGCCCGTCGCGTGGATGACGTGCGCGGTGGCGTGGCCTGGATCGTTGCCGGTGGCAATTGCCCCCACCGGGGAAGCTAATACCCTTGAAAGGGTCATCGCAGGCACCGGCTCCGACGCGAACAGGTGCAAGGCCGCGTACCCGGCGGCGACCGCGCCCCAGAGCCAGCCGTCCCGTCGTCGCCAGATCCACCCCGCCGCGAACAGCAGGAACACCCCGCTGGCCGCCCACGGCGACGCCGCGCCCCATTGTCGTGCGCCTTCCGCCGCGAGCACCCCGGCGACGGCTGCCAGGGCCACCCCGGCCAGCGGGCAGCGCGGTGTCTCCCGGAGTTTTGCCAGCAGCCACGCGCGCATCGGACAGTTCTTGTATCGGATTCGTCCCGTCCGTGGAAGCATGGAAATTCTACCGAGAACCGCGCCGCAATTTTCCGCTTTTCCTCGGCCCGTTTCTCTCTACGATTTTTGCATGTCTTCCTCCCCGCTTCCCCGCGTCGCACGCCTCGTTCTCGCTCTGGCACTCTTCCTGCCCTCAGTCTCCTCGCGCGCGGACGACCGCCCGTCCGACCGGCCCCGCATGCGCACGGCGAACAACGCCGTCACCCCCGAGAACCGCAATCCCAAACGTCACGCCGAATTTCTGGCGCGCAAGGCGCAGGGACCGATTGACCTGCTGTTCCTGGGTGACTCGATCACCGACTGGTGGCCCAGCCGGGGCGCGGACACCTGGGCAAAATTCGCTGACCTCCACCCGGCGGATTTTGGCGTCTCGGGCGAACGCACCGAGGACGTGCTCTGGCGCATCACCAACGGCGAACTCGACGGCCTGCACCCGAAGGCCGTTGTGCTCATGCTGGGCACGAACAACATCGGGCAAAACTGGGACGAGGAACCCGCCTGGGTGGTGGCGGGAATGCGCAAGGTCGTCGACGTGATCCACGAGCGCCTGCCCGACGCGAAGCTCCTACTGCTGGGCATCTTCCCGCGCGACACCCAGGACTCCTCGAACCGCCAGCGCAACGACGCCGTGAACGCCGAACTGGCCAAATTCGACGACGGTTCGAAGACACGTTACCTTGACGTTGGCCACGTCTTCCTGGACGCAAACGGCGAAGTTCTTACCGACGTAATGCCCGACAAGTTGCATCCCAATGCGAAAGGCTACCAGCTCTGGTACGACGCGATGAAGCCGAAGCTGGACGAGTTGACGAAGTGAGCATCCACGCGCTGTCAGTCGTCATTCCACCTCCACTTGCCGCTCGGCCACTGCCCCGCCGCTAGGCACCTGTGCGCCGACCGTCCACTTCCCGCGCGCCAGCGGCCAGAACGTGCGCCCGTCGGCCTGCGGCGGGATGGGTGACCCGTTGATGGTCCACCTCACCCGCTCGGCGTGCGGCACGTTGGCGCTGAGTTCCAGCATCTGCTGCGCGGCAGGCAACTCGGGGTCCAGCGTATAGTGCGCGTGCTCGGGCGGCGAAACGATCACCAGCGCTGACCCGGCGTCGTCGGATGCCGCCACCACGGCGTTGAGATTGTTCTGAGGACTGGCACACCACGCGGCGTACTCCGTCGGCAGCCGCAACCGCGGCGGCCCGCCCGCCGGGTCAGGCGCGAACCAATCCGCCGCGCTCGCGGTCGGTTCCATTCCGGCCAGAAACCACTCCGGCACTCCGGCTGGTCCGCCCGCCTCCGGCGCGGGCAATAAACCCGTGACCGGGCAAACCTCCCGGCGCACGAGCTTCGCACTCGGCTCCACCGCCGGCACCGCCGGATCACGCCGCTCGCGCAGCAAATAGTCCATCAGCGCGTGCCACAGCGGCGCGGCGGCGTGGATGGCAACCGCTTCTTCCATCGGTCGCCCGTCGAAATGCCCCGCCCAGACGGCGACCGTGTGACGCCCGTCGAATCCGACGCACCACTTGTCTCGGAAACCCGAACTTGTCCCGGTCTTGACCGCTACGCGCACGCCCTCGGGAAAATCCAGCGGCGACCCCGCGCCGAACGTCGCACGCCGCGCCTCCGGGTCGCAGAGAATGTCGGTGATGATCGCGCAGGCCTCCGGCGACGCCACCTGCTCTGCGGACCCGCCCTCACGCGTCAACAGCCGCGCCGGTCCCGCCCACCCGCCGCGTGCCAACCCGGCATACGCCCCCGCCAAGTCGAGCAACCGGATTTCCGCGTTGCCGAGGATGAAGCCCGCGCCGTAGTCATCCAACCCGTCCCTGAACCGGAAACCCCACCGGCCAAACTCGTAGAACGCCTGCCGCGCTCCAGTGTACCGGCCCAGCGTGACGACCGCCGGGATGTTGAGCGAACTGCCCAGCGCGGTCCGCACACGCACCGGTCCGAGGTGGCGGTCCGCGTGGTAATTCTGCGGGTCATAGTCGGCGAACGTCGCACGCGCGGCCTCCGCCGTGTCGGGCAGCAGACTGGCCGCCGTCAGCAGCCGCCGGTCGATGGCGTCCAGGTAGAGGAACGGCTTGAGCGTGCTCCCGGCGCTGCGCGGACGCACCGCCCCGTTGACTTGCCCCTGCCGTGGGTCATCGTAGTCACCAGAACCCACTAACGCGCGCACCGCGCCACTCCCGTTCTCCACGATGACCACGGCGGCCTGTGGATCGTTTTCTCCAGCCCGGCGCAGGTCTTTAAGGTGACGGCGCGCGAGCGCTTCCGTCACGCTTTGCAACTCGGGATCGAGCGTCGTCCTTACTATTCCATCCAAGGGTAGTTCGGTCTTCGCCAGACGCGCCACGACCAGATCGACGAAGTGCCCGGACCTCCGCACGGGCAAAAAGCGTCCAGGTCGTGGGGGCGCGTCGGCCAGTCGTCGCGCATCCTCGGCGGACAACACGCCCAGCGACGCCAGCCGCCGCACGTTGCGCCCGAAACGGAACTCCGCCGCCGCCGGGTGCCGCCACGGATTGAACCGCGACGGCGCTTGCGGCAACCCGGTGAGATACACGCTCTCGGCCAGCGAAAGTTCACGCGCGGATTTATGGAAATACGCGCGCGCGGCCGCCTCGGGTCCGACGAGCAGGTTGCCATAGGAAAGCGTGTTGAGGTAGCGCGCGAGGATCGCGTCCTTCTCCAGCCGCCGCTCCAGTTTTGCGGCGGCGACGGCTTCGCGCAGCTTGGTCAAGAGCGTTCGTCCGCAGGGCCGACCAGCGTTCAGTTTGACCAACTGCTCCGTGATGGTGGACGCGCCCGAAACAATCCGTCCGGCAAACAGATTACGCCCTATCGCTCCGCCCAGCGCCCGGAAATCCAGTCCACCGTGCGAGAAAAAACGCCGGTCCTCCAGCGCCACGGTGATGCGCGGCAGATCCGCGCCCATCGCCCCCAGCGGCACCGGATGTCGGCTGCGCGCGTCAGCGTTCCCGATCTCGGCCAACGGCTCCCCGCATGCATCGAGCACGGTTAGGGTACACCTCGCCGGGTCAGTCCGCAACAACGCCTCGGGAACCGGCACGCTCCACCAAAAGAACGCGCCCACGCCTCCTACCACCACCAACCCGGCTGTTCCGATTTTCCACCTCGCCCCCCTTCTGCCCCCCTGGCGAACTTGGTGAACTTGGTGAACTTTGTGCGAGGTCATTTCGCCACCTGATAGTACAAAGATTCCGTTCTCCGTTTGGACCTTGGACCCTGAACCTTCCTCGAAGCTTGAAGCTTAAATCTCGCACCTTCTCTCAAGGTTCCCCCTCGACGACCAGCTCTCCCGACGGTGCCAGCGCCCCGACCGCCGGTTCGTACATCGGCCCGGCCTGTGTCGCGGGCCAGCGGAACGTCCCCGCCGTCGTCGCGCGCACCAGCACGCTACTCGTGCTCACGCCGGGTGCCACGCGGTCAAAATACGCGCGCGTGACATGGTCCCGCAGTTCCGACGCCGACAACTCCGCCGCGTGTTCGCCGGGCGGCGTCGGCGGCAGGTCATAAAACGCCGCGAACATCGGCAGGTCCGGGTTGATGGCCTCCAGCCCGGCGGGCAACTCATCCTCTAGCGCGATATACGATCTCGGCTTGGGCGTTTGCATCCGGTACGTCACCAACAAACGGTCGTTGACGCGCACCGCCAGCTCGCCGGGGCGGCCCGTGCGTTTGGCGTCGGTCAGGTTGCGCACGACGCGTTCCAGGCGCATCCCGCCCCGGTCGAGCCGCGTGTCCTCCTCGGCTTTGCCCACGCGGTACTCCGCCGTCAACACACAGGCCAGCGCCGCACCCGCACTCCCGCCCGCCCCCGGCCCGAGGTCCAGCGGCAGGCGAAACACCGCGCTGCCCCCGCCTAGGGTCAGTCCGGACCATTCGGCGGCGGTCCCGTCGGGCGAAACGAGCGTCGGCGCGGGCCGCGTTTTCGTCGGCGCGCGCAGCTTGGGCAGGTTCTCGGCCTTGCGCACGGCCTGGAACGCCAGCAGCGTCCACAGGTTTTCCTGCGTGGAATTGAACGCTGCCTGGTCGAGCGTCTTGCCCAGCCGCGCGCGCACTGCCACGGCGTCCGCCGCCTTCCACTCGGGCGGACGCACCTCCGCGCACGCCCACGCGGCCATCGCCGCCGCCCGGCTGCTAGAACCGAACGTGTCGGGATCGAACGCGCGCGCCGGGACGGCCTTGCTGCCGTTGGCGAGCGGCAGGATCTCACGTAACAACTGCCGCTGTTCGTCGGGCATGATCTTCGCGCGGTGCAACGCCACGGCCAGCAGCGCGCGGCCATCGTCGCCAAGCGTCTCGCGCCGCAAAAACACGGCCCGCGCGGCGTCCGCGTTCAACCCGCCGTTGCCTTGGTCCATGGCGCTGGCCTGCGCGAACAGCGCGAACGCGCGCAATTCCGGCGCGAGCGACTCGTTCGCCGCGTATTTTTCGACCGCCCCCGCCAGCTTACCGAACGCGTCGGCCTCGACCTTGAACCCCGCGCGCATCGCCAGTTCCCCCGCCCACACGGCCTGGATGGTCACGAACGGGTTGGCCTCGCTGCGCGACGACCAGTACGGCAACTGATCGTTCGGCAGCACGGCCCGCGCGCACTGTTCCAGCGCGTGTTCGACGATCTGACGGTAATGCGCGTCGGCCCCTTGGTCGCTCGGCAGCCCGGCGAATAGTTCGTGCACGCCGCAGTACGCCAGCACGCGGCTGGTGATCTGCTCGAAACAACCGTGCGGATACTCCAACACCTCCGGCAGCGCGCGCAGGCGCGGCAGGTCGGGGCTCGTGGCTACCGCCACGTCGTAGCGCCCGCCCGCGCCCGGCCCGCGCGCGTCCTTCGGCATCAGCGCGTCCACGTCGCCGCCGGGCGACACGCTGCCGATCACGCTCTCGCGCCGCAGCACGGTCGGCGGCAGGATCGGCAACGTCACCTCCACGGCGTCGCTCAGCCCGGCGTCTCCCGCGGCGATCCCGGCGCTAAAGGAAATCTTCGCGCTCGTGCGCCCATCATCCGGCACCTTCGCGCGAAAACGAAAGATCGCCGGTGCGTCTCGTTTCGTGGGTGCGGTTGCCTTCGAGTCCTCCGTTTCCAACTTTACCCCGCCGTCGGTCGTGCACGCCGCCACGAGGCTCGCCTCGTCGCGCTCGCTCTGCCGCACCACGGCGCGCAACTCCACGGTGTCGCCCGCGCGCAGAAATCTCGGCAGCGACGGCTCGACGATCAGTGGCTTGGCCACTTCCACGCTGCCCTCGCCCTCGCCGAACTGACCCGCCCGCGTTTGGGCCACCGCAACGAGCCGGTAGCGCGTCAGGTTGTCCGGCGCGGCGAACGCCACCGTCACCCGCCCGTCCCGATCCGTCTTCAGCCCCGTCTTCCAGTACGCGAGCGGCTGGAAATCCTTGCGCACGAACTTCGCGCCGAACTCCTCGCCGCCGCCACCGATGATGAACCCTTTTTCAAACAGGCTCTTGCGTGGGATGTCCGTCACGAACTCGCGCAGCGCGGCGTACGTTTTGACCCGGTGCGGTCGGTCGGGATAAAACGTCTTGGCCAACTCCGGCGCGTGCCACTCGCCCAGCGCCAGGATGGCGTCGTCCACGGCCCACACGGTCACATCCGCCCCGACGACGGGTCGCCCCGCGCTTCCCACGCGCACCGTCGCGCGCACTTCCCCGCCCGGCAGCACGCGTGCGGCGTCGAGCGCCGGTTGCACGTCCAACACGCGGTCGGGTCGGCGCACGCGCAGTTCCGCGCTGGCGAACCGTTCGGCGGGCAGCCGGTCGCCCCCGCCGGGCCGCAGCAGGTACACCGCCACCCGCGCGTTCGGCGCGTACTCCGGCTTGATCGGGATTTCTACGCGCGTTGTGTTGCCGGGCAGCGGCAGCAGCAGCCCATCGACGATCTCGTCCGTCTCCACGCTCACCCACGCCACCCCGGTCACCGGCGTGCGCGTGATGAACGTCGCCCGCTCGCCCAGCGCGTAGTCTTTTTTCTCGGCGCGCAACTCCAGCGACGTTTCCGACCGCACGGGCACCTCGTCTTCCCCGGGGCCGTCCGCGAAGATTTCCGTGCTCACCGGGTGCAGCCCCGGCGCGCTCGCCACGGCGACGTAGCGGCCCGGCTCCTTGATCGGTAGGTCCAGCACCGGCTCATTCAGTCCGGCGGTGGCGACGATGCCCGTTTTGACGGGCGCGTAGCGCGCCGTGTTGCGGTAGCGCGTGACGAACGGCGCGACGTTCTCACGCACGACCTTGTTGCCGACGCGGAACACCTCCACCTTCACATTGTTGACGTGGGCCAGCTTGTCCGCCGCGTCGAACGCGGCCACTCGCACGTAGAGCGTGCCGTCGCTGACTTGGTCGGCTCCGATGCCCAGCAGCGCCGTCTGGCGCATCACCGTACTCGTCGGCGGACGCGTCACGGCCACGTTCTGCCCGTCGGCGCTAGTCACGGCAATCTCCCATTCGGCGTCGTAGCGCCCGGCGGGCAGGTTCGGCGGCAGGTCGGCCGCCAGGTTTGCCTCACCGCCCGGCCCGAGCCGCCCTTCGCCCTTCGTTTCGGCGGGGGGACCCTCTTCCGGGTGCTCCTTGGCTTTCTCGGACTGATAATCGGTCAGTTCGAAGGAAGGCGGCCGGTCGGCGTTGGCCGCTCCTTCCTCCTCGTCGTCGGAGTGCCGCAGATAATCCCGCGGCTGCCAGTGCACGCGCCAAGCAACCTTCGCGCCCGCCACCGGCTGACCCGCAAAATACGTCGCCCGCACGTGACACGCCGCCTGCAGAGCCTTGGCCGCCGCCGGAGCGTTCTCGGCGGCCACCTCGTACAGCGGCACCTTGTAGTCCTGCACCTGCACCGACGTCGAGGCGACTCCTGTGCCCCGCGGGCCGTCGGCGGCGTCCTGCGAGACGAGCACGCATGTCACCTGGTACCCGCCCAGCCGCGCGCCTGTGGCAATCGCCCACTCCGCCTCCCAACCGCCCTCGGCGTCCAGCGTCGTCTCGCCCCCGGCGGCAGGTTCGTTGCCGGACTCGGGCGTGATCGTCCAGCGCACCGTCCGCCCGGCGGGCACGCGCAACGCGCCGTCGCCGCCCTTCGCGTCCGCGAAACGCACCAACCCTTTGACGTGCACCGTGTGTCCGGGCCGGTACAACGAGCGGTCGGTCAGCACCACCCCGCGCACGACCGTTGCCGGCTTCGGCTCGTCCGTCGGCTCAGGGATGTAAACGTCCTCCAACTCCGCGCCGTCGAGCGTGCTGACCGCCGGTCCCTCCGGCGTGTCGGCCACCAGCGTTTTCGCCGCCTCGCCGCCCCGCTCTCCCTTCGGCGGCTTCAGGTTGGCGGCCACGAACCGCGCCACCCCGTCGCGGTCGGTCACGGCCCGCGCGACCTCGAAGTTGCTCTCGCTCACGGCGCGGATCGTCACACCCGGCTGCGGCTTGCCGTCCGCCATCCCCGCCAGCCGCGCCACCACCGTGTCGGGCGTGCGTTTCTCGGTCAGCACGCTCTCGGAAAAGAACACGACCGACCGGTGGCCGACGGTCCCCTTGCCGTCTGGGCGCGGCCCGTCCATCTCTAACAAGTAAATGCCCGGCGGCACCGCTCCCCCGCCCGGCGGCGTCCAGCGTACCTCGCGCAGGTCCTCGGCCTCGCCCGCGCTCGCTGGGAACGTGCCCTCGCCCTTGGTGGCCAACCCGAGCGTGTCGATTAGCAACTCCGTCGGCTGCGGCACCTCGACCCCGTCCGCATCGACCTCCGGCTCGTGGCTGACCGGGTTGAGCTTGGCATCCGTGAACTCGCGCACCCGGCTCTGCACCAAGGCAAACTTCTCCGGCGGCACGCTCGCCAGCCGCCAGCGCAACGGCCCGGTGTGCACCTGCATGAACGCGAACCGCAGCCCCAGCCGCGACCGCTGGTTCACCCGTGCGCCCGGAAAAAACAGCGCGCTCGCCTTCGCCCGGAACGTCGCGCCCCGCCGCTCGGCCCCCGCCGGGCCGAACCCGCGCCGCCCGCGCACGGTCGGCTGCACCGTCACCACGTAGTGCTTCGCCCGGTCGAAATCCCCTTCGATCACGACATCTTCATCGTCCGCGCGCGCCTTGCAGTTCGGCACTGGCGGCTCGACGCGCACGCTCTCGCCCGTGATGCTCGCCGGGTCGAGGTAATCGTCGAACCGCGCGCGCACCAGCGGCTTTTCGAGCGGCAGATTGAACGCTCCGAGCCACTTCAAGGTCAGCGGCGCGGTCTGGCCGAGCGGGATGCGCTTGAGGTACGGTGTGGGTGCGCCGCTGGCATGTTCGCGCACGTCCTCGACGACGAGGTCCCACGTCCGGCCCGGCGGCAGCGGCTCACGCGGGATGGCGCACAGCACGGCGGCCTCGGGTTCGTCGTCGCGGTCCTGCTCGCGCAACGCGATCTCGGCGGGCTGCCGGTCGGCAGGCTTGTCGCGGTCCTGAAAATAGATGCGCCCCGCGGCGTCGCTCAACCTTACGGGATAAGTAAACTTCACCACCACGGCGGGCTTGGCCGCAAGGTGGTCCGTCTGCTCCCAGTCCGAACTGGCCTCGAACGGGGCGGTGTGCAGCGTCGCGCTCCATCCCGCCGGTGCGACCGCCGCCCCGGCGAGGTTGCGCAGCCCCGCCGCGAGCGCCACAACGTAGTCCTGCCCCGGCAGCACCGGCCCCTTTACTGTGAACTGCCCGTCCGTCTGGCTTTTCCACAACCACTCGCCTGGCACCGCCGGGGTCATCTTCAGCGGACACGCCTCCCCGGCGAGGTCGATCTTGTCGGTCCCGGCCATCGCGTCGGGGAACGACAAGCTCAGGCTGGTGTCGGGCGCGATCTTGTCGCCCTCGGGCATCTCCAAGGTCACGCCGCCCGCGTCCGGCGCGGCCCGCAGCTCCCCGGTCAAAACCAGGAACAACCCCGCGATCAGCAGCCAAATCCGCGCGTTTGCGACGAGTACAACAACTGCAACGCCTGCGACGCCTGCGTTATCTTTCGGGGATTTTTCGGCATTTTTCTGCATTTATGAAACCGGGGGTAATTGCGCCAATCTCTTCGCATCCCGATCCGCCTCGGCGTTGCGGCCCAAGGTGCGCAGACACGTCTCGCGGCGTCGCAGCCAGCACGGTTCCTCGCGCAGCGCCAGCGCACGGCTAAGGTGTTCGGCGGCAGTGTCATAATCCGCACGCGTCTCCTGCTCTACCCGGCCCAGCACCGCCCAGCCATCGGGGTTTCCGGGCGCGTACTCCGTCGCGCGCCGGGCGGCGAGGAGGGCCTCGGCGGCGTGACCGTTGCGCAACTCCGCCACGGCCAGGACCACCTCGGGATCATCCAAGTGCAACTTGCCCAGCAGGTTGGACTCGGAAGCCCGCCGCGCGAGTTCCAGCGCCAGCGCGGGTTGGTCAGCTTCCAGCAAGGTCGTCGCGCCCACGGTATGTAGCTTCACGACCCCCGGCAGAAAGCTCGTCCATCGCGCGTCATCCGCGTCGCGCAACCGGTTGAAGCGCGCGGGATCGTCGAACCATTTCCGGTCGTTCATCTTTGCAACTCCCAGCGCCGCAGCCTCTTTTCCACGGTCGAGTTGCCAGAGGCACTGGCCCAGAAGCAACCGCGAGGACATCGCCTTCCCGCTCGACTTGTAAGCCCGTTTCGCGTCCGGCAGCGCCGCCGCGAACGCCCCCGCCCGGTAGAAGATTACCGCCCGGTCGAGGCAGACGGCCTGCAGGGTGTTCGCGCCCGCCTTGGTGGCCTGGACACCCGGCTCGCCGGGCAGATTTCCGGTAGCGAGGCGCTCCTCGAGCTTCTTGAGCACAGGCAGTTGTGGACGCAGCCGGTCGAACGTCGGCGCGGCAGCCTTAACGGTCTCGTCGGCGGCATCCGCCCGGGTGGCAGCCTGGATTTCCCGGTCGGCGTCCGCCGGGTGCCCGGCGTTGAGCAAACACACCGCCAGCCGCGCCTGCCGGGCGGGATGGCCGGGCGACAGGCGTAGCACCGCGCGGAACGCCCCGGCGGCCTCCTCCCAGCGTTCGGTACCATCGAGCGCGTCGGCGATCTTGCCTAGCACGCCGACGAGATTATCAGAATCCGCCGCCACCGCCGCGCGCCACGCGGCGAGGGCCTCGTCCAAGTGGTTGCCGTCGGCCAGCGCGAGGTCGCCGCGACCCTCAGCCACTGCTGCCGCCGCCGTGGGCGCGGTTTTCTCCAGGCGGTCGAGCGTCGCCTTGGTCCCGGGATACTCCCCGGCGGCAAGTTGCGCGCGGAAAAGGGTTTGCAACACACTGGCCGAATCCACGCCCGGCACCGACAAGCGGCGGCGGCAGAGTTCAACCACCGAAGCGCTGTCGTTCGCAGCCTGCGCGCGCCGGAGCTGCTCGGCCAGCGGCGGCGCGGGCACATCGGCCCGCAACGGTGACGCCAGCAACAGGCCGCTCAACACGGCAAATCGCGCGCGGAGCCGGAAAGCGTTCATGACCAGAAACGAACTTACGCGATGAACTTCCTGCCAGCCAGGGAATTCAAATTACGTCGGCAAACGTCCGCTCCATGCGCCGGAAATACCACACCCCCAGCCACAGGAAAAATACCGTCACGACCACGCTGACGAGCAGCCCCGGCCAGTAGAGTCCCTCCGCGCCGCGCCCGATGGCCCAGCGGAAACCGTCGATCACGCCGACCACCGGATTGATCGAATACACCGCGCGCGGCAGGTGCAGCTTGCCGGTCAGTTCCGCGCTGGAAAAGACCACCGGCGAGACGAACACGCCAAACTGCACGATGAACGGAATGACGTAGCGAAAATCGCGGTACTTCACGTTCAGCGCCGTGATGTACAAACCCGGCCCGAGCGCCGCCAGGAACGCCCAGAGCATCCACACGGGTAAGGTCAGGAACCGCCAGTCGGGCACGAAACGGTACCAGAGCATCACACCCAGTAGGATCACGAAACTGATGAGAAAATCGACCAGGCTCGTGATGACGGCGCTCGCGGGAACGATGAGCCGGGGAAAATAGACCTTGCTGATGAGATTGGCGTTGCCGATGAGGCTGTTACTGGCCTCCGCGAGCGAGGTGGCGAAGAACATCCAGGGCAGCAGCCCCGCGAAGATCAGGATGGCGTCGGGGATGGCGGAGGTCGTGCTGGCGACGCGGCGGAAGGCGACGAACACGATCATGGTCAGGAGTGGCCGCAACACCGCCCAGGCCACGCCGATGGCCGTCTGTTTGTAGCGCACCAGGATGTCGCGCCAGGCGAGGAAGTAAAACAACTCACGGTAGCGCCACAGGTCGCGCCAGTATTGGCGTTCTGCGCGCCCGGCCTCGATGATGAGTTCAGGTGGGGCGGGGGCAGGGTGGAGAGCGGCGGACATGCGGGAAGGCGGAAGAAAGATCGAGAACGACGGACGTTAGTGGTTTCAGCTAGAGAAGCAAAGCCGGAAGTCGAGAGGAGAGGCGGCATGCGGGACATACGTTGTGGGTTGTCAGGGTTGACGCCTGTCGCCCAGAAATTCTGTCATCCTGTGCAAGTCTTGCGAGCCGAAGGACGACAGAATTTCTTTGGAGGGCGAGGCGTGCCACCCACATCCCACGATTCTCCACCTTTACCCTCCCCAGCCCGCCACTTTCCGCGCCAGTTCCACCAATTCTTCCCCACCGTGCAGTCCCTCCACGAACCGCTTTGGAATCCCCGCCAACCCCACCTGCGCACCCGCCAGCGCGCCCGTCAAGCTGGCGCGATTGAGGTTCTGGCCGCCGCCGTTGAGCGCGTGCAACACGGCGCTCTCGAAATCACCGGAGAACCGCGCCGCCAGATAGTACGCCGCCGGCAGCGGCCCGTAAATCGCACACGGCAGCGCATACAGACCGCATACCTTCCACGCCGGTTCGATGCGGATCGCCGGGTCGTGCGCCGCTTCCGCGCAGTACCCCGGCAGCAACAGCGCGTCGGGCGAGGGAAACCGGTGGACACTTTCCGGCAAGGCACGCCTGCTCTGGACGGTAACGCTCCCGAACGGCAGCGCGCCCTCGCCCACCAACCCCATCAGACCGTCGGAAATATTCGCGTCCAGCTTCTCACCCCGCACCAGCGCCGACAACACGCAGCCAAAACCGACGCTCAGACCCGCCACCACGTCGTCATCCTGCGTCAGGCGGCAGTGCCGCGTCATGGCGTCCGCCCCGCGTGCCGGCTCGGCGGCGAACCGCGCCGCCAGCACCGGCAGCCGGGCCGCCGCCTCGGCGGTGTCGATGGAACTGGCGCACTCGCCCCAGGGCCGCCCCTCGACCACTCGCCGCTGGTAAACGTCGCGGATGTCTTGGTTAGTGTAGCCGCCGGGGCCGGCCTTGGGTGTGCCGTCGATGCGCGCCAGGATCTCCTCGTCCACGCGCCGGGTCCAGTCTGCCGCGTCGTAGCCGCCCCGCTCGACCACTGAGCGCAGCAGCAACACCGTCAGCAGGCCCGTCTGGGACAATTCCCCGGCCTGCATCCCGGCATGGTAGTGGCCCGGTTTGGGGGTCGTGTAGCCGTCGATCCACGGACCGAACTCCCGGCGCATCTCGTCCAGGTCGTAATACCAGTGCGGCCCCACGCCCAGCGCGTCGCCGATAAGTGCGCCCAGGATGCAGCCTGCCGCCCGGTCTGCCCCGAATGAATGCATACGATCTTCAGTAACCATGCCGATCATTGATTCGTGGACCCCCCCCCCGTGTGCGCGGGTCGAATCGCTGGATGGGGTCCGGGTGCCTGGAGCGATTTTCGTCCTATGAGCGCTCTCGAACCACTAGCCCTGGCCGACTATCAGGCCTTTTTCGAGGCATCGCCAGACGTACTTTTCGTTCTGTCCGCCGAGGAGGACTACCCCATCGTGGCCGTCAGCGACGGTTTTCTGCGGGGCACCATGAAGGCCCGTGAAACCGCTTTGGGCCGGGGGTTATTCGACGTTTTCCCCGCCGAGCCAGGCAGCCGCAACGCCGAGAGCATGCAGGCCGTCCTCGCCGTGCTCGAACGCGTCTGCCACACCGGCCAGCCCGAAACCGTCCCCACCTACCGCTACGACATCCCCTGGCCCGGCGCGGACGGCGGCCTGGAAGAGCGTCATTGGCAGATGAGCTTGCGGCCCACGCAACCGAACGCCGAGGGCAAGCCGCGCTTTATCCTGGGCCGGTCCGTCGATCTCACCACCAAGGTCTTTGCCGAGCGCGAGATCAAGGACGCGCGCGCGCGCCTGGAAGCCACCCTGGGGGCCGCCGAAATCGGCACCTGGATCTGGGAAGTGGCCGAAAACCGCGTGTTCGCCGACCGCAACCTTGCCCGGCTTTTCAACGTGTCCGACGCCGACGCCGAGGGCGGAGCCATTGAGCAGTACACTGCCGCTATTCACGAGGAAGACCGTGCGCGGGTGCAGCAGGCCATCGAAACGGCCTCGCGCGCGGGCGAACGCTACGAGGTAGAGTACCGGCTGGTCCGTCCCGAGGGGGGCTACCGTTGGGTGGTCGCGCGGGGCCGCGCCGAGCGGGACCCCGCCACCGGCGTGGTGACGCGCTTTCCTGGCGTCGTGCTGGACATCACCGGACGCCGCCAGGCTGAGGACACGGCCCGCGCCAGCGCCGAGAGCCTGCGCATCGCGCTGGAGTCCGCCCACCTCGGCACCTGGGAATATCTGCCCCTCACTGGCAAATTGACCTGGTCGGATACCTGCCGCGCCATGTTCGGCGTCGCGCCCGGTACGCTGGTGACCTACGAAGGGACCTTCCTGCCGGGGCTGCACCCGGACGACCGGGAAAAGACCGGGGCAGCGGTGGCGCGGGCGCTCGGTGCGGGCAGTAGCGGTTCCTACGCGGTGGAATTCCGCGCGATAGGTTTGGGGGACGGCGTGGAACGCTGGATTTCTTCCCGGGGCCGGGCGTTTTTCAGCGAGGTCGGGCAATGCGAGCGGTTCATCGGCACGGTGCTCAACGTGACCGAGCGCAAGCAGGCCGAACAAGCCGCCGAACGGCGCAGCGAACAACTGCGGCAGCTCGCGGCGACCTCGGCGCGGCTCAATACCACGCTCGACGTGCGGTCCGTCCTGGGGGTCATCACGGCGGAAGCCCGGCAGCTTATTGGCGCGCGCCACGCCGTCACGACTGCCGCGCCGGTCGGCGCGATGGGGTCCGACATCCCGCCGTTGACCGTGGCCTCGCATGCGGAAGACGACGTGCCCTCGGGACCGGCGGAGGCCGTGCAATCCGCCGCGCTTTCGGTGCCGCTGCTGGGGCAGGGCGACCAGCGCATCGGTGTCATCGAATTGACCAGCAAGGAAGCCGGGGGGTTCACGTCCGACGACGCCGCGCTGCTCACGCAACTGGCTCAGATCGCCGCCCGCGCCATCGAGAACGCGCGGCTCTACGACGCCCTGCGCGCCAACGACAAGCGCAAGGACGAGTTCCTGGCCATGCTCGCGCACGAGTTGCGCAACCCCCTGGCCGCCATCCGCAACGCCGTCGCCTTGAGCAGCGACACCGAGGACGCCGAGGACATCGCCTGGGCGATGGAGGTCATCCAGCGGCAGATCCGGCAGCTCAGCCGCATGATCGACGACCTGCTCGATGTGAGCCGGATCACGCAGGGCATGGTCCAGTTGCGCAAAGAGCGGTTGGACGCCGCCGAGATCTTCCGCCGGGCGGTGGACACGGCGGGCGGCCTGATCACCGAACGCGGTCACACGCTGAAAACCGACGTGCCCGCGGGCGAATTTTTTGTGGAGGCGGACGCCAGCCGGCTCGAACAGGCGCTGGTCAACCTGTTGACGAACTCTGCCAAGTACACCGACAAGGGCGGCGAGATCGTCCTGAGCGCGCGGCACGACGGCGAGCACGTGGCCCTGAGCGTGCGCGACAACGGCAAGGGGATTCCGCCCGACAAGCTGCCGCAGATGTTTGAGTTGTTCGCGCAAGGCGACCGTTCGCTGGCGCGTAGCGAGGGCGGGCTGGGCATCGGGCTGACGGTGGTGCGCTCCCTGGTGGAACTACACGGCGGCACGGTCCATGCGACGAGCGGTGGGCCAGGCCAAGGCAGCGAATTCACCCTGCGGCTACCGGCGACGCTAGGCGACAAACCGCGACCGGTGGCTGCTCCGGCGGCGGCGTCAGGCGACCCGGCGGAAACGCCCAAGGTACGGGTGCTGGTAGTGGATGACAACGAGGATTCGGCCCGGGCGGTAGCGCGGCTCATCGCACGGCAGGGTTACGACGTGGAGGTAGCGTACGATGGTCCCAAGGCGGTGGAAATGGCCCTGGCGCGGCATCCGGAGTTCGTGTTCCTGGACATCGGACTGCCGGGAATGAATGGCTACGAGGTGGCCACACGGCTGCGGCAGGAAGAGGGGTTGAAGAAAGCGATGCTCGTGGCGGTGTCGGGCTACGGCGAGGAAAGCGACCGACGTCGCTCGCGCGAGGCGGGGTTCGACCAACACCTCGTCAAGCCGGTCGATCCCGGGGCGCTGCTGGCGTTGCTCAAGGAAGAGTGAGGTCGCAAGGCTTACGCCGCCTGCCGCCACTCGCTGGCGTTTAAACCAAAGGCCTCGGCCAACAGCGTGTAACTGCGTTTCCGCAGGGCGTGGTCGTGGGCCATCGTCGTGACCATCAACTCGTCCGTGCCGGTTTCGGCGACGAGTGCGTCCAGGCGGGCGCGCACCGTCTGCGGGCCGCCGACGAAAATCTTGCTGCGGTGGTCCGCCACGAAGGCGCGCTCGGACGCGGTCCAGGGGTATGCCTGGGCATCCTCCAAACTGGGCAATGGGGCGAAAGTGCCCTGCGCGCGGCGCAATGCCCAGAGGTCGAGCGTCCCGGCAAGGTGGTCGGCCTCGGCGTCGGTCGGTGCGACGAGGGCGTTGACGGTCAGGATCAGGTGCGGGCGCTGGAGGCGGCCCGGCGCGGGGCGGAAATTCTCGCGGTAGGCGCGCGTGGCAAGGCCGACCCAATCCGCGCTGAAATGGTGCGCGAAGGCGTAGCCGAAACCCATTTGGGCGGCCAGACGCGCGCCGTAATCGCTGGAGCCGAGCAGCCAGACGGGCGGCAGCGGCACGTCGTCGGGCAGGGCGCGCACGGTGCGCAGCGGATGATCCTGCGGCCAAGGAACTTGGCCGCCAAAGGCGAGGAGTTCGTCCAACAATTCGGGGAAGTCGTCGCCGGTGCCGGACTTCGCGCGGCGCAGGGCCAACGCGGCGCGTCCGTCGGAGCCGGGCGCGCGGCCCAAACCGAGGTCGATGCGACCGGGATGGAGGGCTTCCAGGGTGCGGAAGGCCTCGGCGATGCGCAACGGGGCGTGGTTGGGCAGCATGATGCCGCCCGAGCCGACGCGGAGGTGTGTGGTGACACTAGCCAGATGGCCGATAAGCACCTCCGGCGCAGTGCTTACCACGCTGGGCAGGTTGTGGTGTTCGCTGACCCAGTAGCGAGTGTAACCGAGGCCGTCAACGTGTCGGGCGAGGTCGAGGGAATTGCCCAGCGCCTGCCGTCCAGTCGAGCCGCTGCTCAACGGCGAAAGGTCGAGCACGGAAAGAGAAAAAGACATGCTGTAACATAGCAGAAAATGGTGGGTTTAGCCAGCGCCGGACCGGCACGACAGGGGAAAGAATTATCGTGCGGAAAATGCGGAATAATTCGGGAAAGATGTCGCAGATAACGCAGGCGTCACGGTTGTCGCGGCTGTGAACAGAGCTGCCGGAATGCGCCTGCGGAGCGAGTCAGGGAAGGCCCCGGAGGTGCTTCCCTACCTCAGTAGATTTCCACCGGAGAACGCTTGCCGTCCTCGGCGGCGCGGTGGCTGGCACCCTCCTCGCCCATGACCTCGACACGCAGGTCCCAGACCTCGGCGTCCAAGGCGCGGAAGGATTCCTCGCTGAAGGCGGCGGGCGGGGACAGGCGCGCGCGCGTCGAATGGATGGAGGCAAGGGCGCGGTCGAGGTCGGCGGCGGGGGCGGTTTCCAGGTAGCGGCGGGCGGTTTCGAGTTGGTCGACCCGGTGGCAGATCATCGCCATGTCCGCCCCGGCCCCGATGGCCAGGTGCAACATCTCCTCCAAGCCGTAGCCGTTGAGGACCGCGCCCATGTCGAGGTCGTCCGTGATGACCAGGCCGCCGAAACCGATGTCACGGCGCAGGAGGTCCGTGATGACGCGACGGGACAGGGAGGCGGGGAGGGGGCGGTCGGCGTCCAGGCAGGGGTAGTGCGCGTGGCAGACCATGACGCTGTCGAGTTCGGCGGCCAGGGCGCGGTAGGGAGCGAGTTCCTCCGTTTCAAGTTCGGCGCGGGTGCGGTTGATCGTCGGCAGTTCGTGGTGGGCGTCGGCGCGAGCGTAGGTGTAGCCGGGGAAGTGCTTGCCACAGGAGAGGATGCCACCCGCACGCAGGGCCGCGTTGAACGCTCCGGCGAGGCGGAGCGTTTGCGGCACGTCCGCGCCGTAGCAGCGGCCACGCAGGCTGTTGTCCACGGTTTCGTCGCCGTTGATGCAGAGGTCGAGCACCGGGCAGAGGTCGAGGTTGAAGCCGTAGAGCCGAAGCAGGCGGGCGGTGAGGTCGCCGTGGCGGGCGACGAGCGCGGCGTCGTCGCGGGCACGCAGGGCGGTTGCGCCGGGGGGTTCGTTGCCGACGGCCTTGAGCCGGGAGACGCGCCCACCTTCTTGGTCGATGGTAATGATGGGGTCGCCCGCGTCGGAGAGGTCGCGCAGGTCGTCGAGGAGGGTGCGGAGTTCTCGCGGGTCGCGGATGTTGCGCGTGAAGAGGATGTAGCCGCCGGGCTGGACGCGGCGCAGCGTGGCGGCGGTGGCGGCGTCGAGCGTCGGGCCGGGCAGGCCGACGAGCAGGAGATGGCCGGGGTGGGAAGGCATGAGGAAGGCAGAAGGTAGAGGGCAGAAGGCAGAAGTCCAGAGGGGCAAAGGCCAAGAACCCAAGAATTCAAGAACCCAAGAATCCAAGGAAGGTTCAATTTCCAAGGTTCAAGATCCAAGGAACAAAGCGCGAGTGCCCTGCTTTCGGCAAAATGATAATTTCCGGTGGCGGCGGGAGGTTGCGCCCATACATTCGTCGCCATGATTTTTGTTCGACTTCCGGTCTGGCTGACCGTTGCCGCGCTTTGTTTGTTCGGGGGTATGGCCACCGCTCGTGCCGAGGTGCAGTTGGGGATTGATGTTTTGCGCGACTCGGGGTTTGCGGCGGTCGTGGGGAAGAAGATCGGTCTCGTCACCAACCAGACCAGCACCGACGCCAGTGGGGAGCGGGACCGCGTGATTTTGCGACGCGCGCGGGGAGTGAATTTGACGACCTTGTTCACCCCGGAGCACGGGCTGGACGGGACGGAGCCTGCCGGGCGTTACGTGCCGAGCCGGAAAGACCCGGTGACGGGTCTTCCCGCGTATTCGCTCTACGGTTCGACGCGCAAGCCGAGCGTGGGCATGCTGCGCGGGCTAGACGCGTTGGTGTTCGACCTACAGGACGTGGGATGCCGGTCCTACACCTATTTGTCCACCATGGCGAAGTGCATGGAGGCATGCGGCGAGAACAACGTGGAATTCGTCGTGCTCGACCGGCCAAATCCGCTCGGGGGGGAACGGATCGAAGGGCCGGGCGTGGAAAGCCAATGGATCTCGTTCGTCGGGCAGTTTCCGGTGCCCTACGTCCACGGGATGACGGCGGGGGAGCTGGCGAAGATGATCAACGCGCGGGGCTGGACGGCGGCGCGGTGCCGGTTGACTGTCGTGCCGATGCGCGGGTGGCGGCGCGACATGACGTGGGCGGAAACGGGGCTGCGCTGGATCAAAAGTTCGCCCAACATCCCGCGCGGCAATTCGCCCGCGTACTACGTGGCGACGGGCATCGTGGGGAACCTGAGCGGGTTGGATCTGGGCATCGGCACGGACACGCCGTTCGAGCGCGTGGCGGCGGGATACCTGGACGCGGACCGTTTTGCCGGGATGTTGCGCGCGGTGGGGTGGCCGGGCGTGCAGGTGACGCCCTATCGCGGCGCGGGCGGGGCCGGGGCGACGCTGCGGATCGACCCGCACGCGGGTGCCAACCTGACGGCCATGAACGTTTACATTGCGAGCGCGCTTTATCGGTCGGGCGGGACGCGGCTCTTTGCGCGGCCCAAGGCCGATCCCGACCAGATTTTATACAAGGTTTACGGCAGCCGGGCGTTCCAGACGGAGATTGAGGGTGGGGCGTCGCCGCAGGAGATCGTGGATGGTTGGCGCGCGGGCGTGGAGCGGTTTCGGGGTGAGCGGCAGGGGTATTTGATGTATTGAGCGTCCGGCGGGGAGGAGCGCCGGAATCTGTCCGCAGATTACGCAGATTACGCAGAGGACGGAGGTTGGGCGCTGGCAAGCGACAGGTTTGCGTTTATCCTGCGGCTCGCCACGGTTTCAAGATCAGATGGACATTGTACCCGCCCCGGAACGTATCGGCCTCTACGGCGGCAGCTTCGATCCGGTGCATCTGGGACACCTGATCGTGGCGCGGGATGCGCTGGAACAACTCGGGTTGGCGCGGATGGTGTTCATTCCGGCGGCGATCTCTCCGCACAAGCTGGGCCGCGCACCGGGGGCCTCGGGCGAGGAGCGGCTGGCGATGCTGGAGGCCGCCGTCGAGGGGGAAGCGCGGTTTTCCGTGGACGGGCGCGAACTCGGGCGCGCCGGACCGTCGTACACCGTGGATACGATCCGGGAACTGCGGGCGGAACTGTCGGCGGGAACGGAACTATTTTACCTGATCGGCGAGGACAACGTGCCCGCGCTGGATACCTGGCACCGGATCGAGGAATTGCGCGCTTTGGTGCAATTCGTGGTGTGCCATCGGCACGCGCCTTGGGTGGGCCGTGCGGCGGACGCGCACGCGCATGGCTTCCCGACCGTGGAGCGTTGGGTGGACATCTCCTCGACGGAAATCAGAAACCGGGTTGCGGCGGGGCGCTCCATCCGGTATCTAGTGCCGGAGGACGTGCAGGAGATCATCGACGCCCGCCAGCTCTACCGAACGCCCGCTTAATCCATCAGGAGGAACCTCGCCATTACCCCCGAACTGCTAGCCCGTGAGTGCGCCGCCGCCGCCGCCGACAAAAAAGCCGAAGATATCGTCGTGCTCGATCTGCGCGGGATTTCGACGTTCACGGACTATTACGTGATCTGCTCGGGCGCGAGCGAGCCGCAGATCAAGGCCATCGCGGAGGAAATCCAGAAAAAGCTGCGCGAGGAGCACGAGACGCGCCCGGCGGCGGTGGACGGATTCCCGGTCAGCCAGTGGGTCATTTTGGATTATCTGTCGGTGCTAGTGCATATCTTCGCGGGCGACAAGCGCGCTTATTATGCGTTGGAAGACCTGTGGGGGGATGCGCCGAAGTTGAAACTGGAAGAGAGGGCGGCAGTGCCAAACTGATTTTTCCCGATGGAGTTGCTCGTGGAAACCGACGTGGAATGCCCCGCGTGCGGGGAATGGTTCCCGGTGACGGTGGACACGTCGCAGGGTGATTACGAGACGACGGACGACTGCGCGGTGTGTTGTCGCCCGATGACCGTGGAGGTGCAATGCAGGCCGGGGGAGGTGTTGGACGTGCGGACAAGTGCGGCTTGAGGAGGGTCCGTTCAAGATCAAAACTTGAACCTTTTCTGAAAGATGGTTTTGTCTTGCCAAAATTTCCCGCGCTTGTTTTCCTGAAAGCGGCAGCGAACCTGACGGCTCCTCTTTCCCTTCGCACCCCCACCTATGTTCGAGCAACACGAAGCCATCGTGCGCCTTCTGCGGGATAATGACCCCGACACCGTGGCGCTGCTTAAACATCAACTCGTGGGCGGCGGGCCGGACCCGCTCACCCACGTCCGCGACCTCGCCGCCGTGGACGACGCCACCGTCAGCGCCCACGCGCTCGAAATCCTCTCCGAAATCGAAAGCCGCCAGGCCTACGACGAATTTACCCTGCTCTGCCACCTGTTCCCTGACGACGGTGACATCGAGGGCGCGTGCTGGCTGCTGGCGCGCATTTTCCTACCCGGCGTGGAGACCGACCTCTACCAACGCAAGCTCGACCAGTGGGGCCGCCAGTTGACGCGGCTGACCAGCGCCGCCGTGTCCACGCGCGAGCGCGTCGCCATTCTGACCAACTACCTCGCCAACGACCTCGGGTTCCGCGGCAACTCGGACCAGTATTACGACGTGCACAACTCGCTGCTGCCGAGTTTGATCGACTCAAAGTTGGGTATTCCCATCTCGCTCGCCGTGCTCTACATCGCGGTGGCGGCGCGGGCGGGCATCAAGGTCGAGGGGATCAACCTGCCAGGGCATTTCATCGTGCGCCACGGCGAGATTTTCTTCGATCCGTTCCACCGCGGGAAGATCTTGATGCAGTCGGATTGCGAGTCCATTTTGCGGCGGCAGAAGTTGACGTTTCAGCAGTCCTACCTCGAACCCGCCACCTCGCGGATGATTTTGGTGCGCGTGCTGGCGAACTTGCTCTATATTTTTCAGGACAACGGCGACGAACCGCAACGCGAACGCATCGCCGGTTGGCTCAAGGCGCTGGAGAGGAAGTAGGAATACGGAAGTTAGAACGTGGAAATTAGAAAAATGAGGGGCGCGCTTTGATCGTGGGCAAATGGCAACGGCTTGCCCTGGGCATAGGAATGTTCTGCGCCGGGATGTTTCCCGGGCATGGATCGGCGGAGGAGGCACCGCCGTTTCGAGCTTGGGGCGAGGAAAGTCTCGCGCGCATCGACGCCGACTTTTGGATGGCGGATCGTCGGCTCTACGCCAACCTAGGCCGCGCGGACAAGCCGCCCGAGCCGCCGCCCGCGATGATGTGGGACTGCGGCGTGCAGCTCTCCGCGCTAGCCGCCGCCGCTCGGCTCGACCCTGACAAGCACCGCGAGCGGCTGCGCACGTACATCGACGCGCTGGACGTTTACTGGACGCGCGTCAACGGCCTCGGTGGCTACGACGTGCAGCCCGGCCCGAAGGCCAACGACCGTTATTACGACGACAACGCGTGGATCGTGCTCGGGTTGGCCGAGGCGTTCGAGATCATGCACGACCCGCGCGACCTGGAGCGCGCGGAGGCGACGTACAAGTTCGTGCTCAGCGGCGAGGACAATAAGCTGGACGGCGGCATCTATTGGCACGAGCCAAAGCGCGTCACCAAGAACACCTGCGTCAGCGCGCCCGCCGCCGTGGCCGCGCTGCGGTTGTACGGGCTCACGAAGAAGCCTGCCTACCTGGACGACGCGCTGCGGCTCTACCGCTGGACGCGCGAGAAGCTGCAATCACCGGAGGGTTTGTACTGGGACAACATCAAGCCGGACGGCAGCGTGGACCGGGCCACTTATTCTTATAACACCGGGTTGATGCTCCGGGCCGCGAGCCTGCTGCACGCGGCGACGAACGACGCGGCGTACCTGGAGGAAGCAAAGCGCGTTGCCCACGCGGCGGAAGCCCGCTGGGTAGACCCGGCGACGGGTGGGATGCGCGATGGCGGACGGTTTGCCCATTTATTGCTGGAGGGTTTTCTGGCGCTGGCGGACGAGGATCACGATCCGCATTGGGTCGAGTTGGACCGGAAAGCGCTGGTTTTCGTGCATGAACAGGTTCGGGACACGGGGGGGCGCTACGGCGGCAGGTGGGATCGCGCGCCGAGGGGTCCGTTGACGTCGTTTCCGCTGCTCAACCAGGCTAGCGAGGCACGGGCGTACTGGGTGGCGGCGTTGCAGGGCGAGACGGGGTCGGGGCTGCGCGGCAGCAAGCCGTGAGGGGTTTCCGAGGTGGCTGGTGACCTCCGGGCACCATGGGTTCCACTGCGGCGTAGCCGCCTGGCTTTGTGTGTGTCGACGGTTGTCCTCAACCGGACAGCAAGGCCGCTGCGGGGCGGTGTTTTGCCATGGTACCCGGCGGTCACGATCCACCTGCTCATGGCACGCTTTGCAGTGATTTCAAGGCGGCGGCGGCGTCAATCAACCCGAAACCCACCACCGGGCTGTAACCGCGCCCGGTCTGGCTGGCGAACACGCCCGATAGCTTGCCCTTGGTGGTGTTGTCGATGAACCGCGCGTTGACCGTCGCGCCCGCGAGCACGTCCGCCGAGTTGCCGCCCGCGTGGAGTGCTCGCAGGTCGCGGTCCACGCCGAAGACCAGCGTGTCACCCGAGCGGAACGACCCGGCGGCAAACGTCAGCGCCAGTTTGTTCGGGTGCCGCGCGTCCGCGCCGGAGAACACCGCCGTGACGCTGGCGGGCAGCACCGTGCCATCCGGCTTGCTGATCTTGAACGGGAAACCGGAAACCGCATCGGGGTCGAACTCCGCTCCGGCGGGCGCGAGGTCGAGGACGATCTTGTGCAGCTCGCTGGGTCCGGATTTCGCGCGATAGCTCACCGTGAAAAACCGCTTGTCGAACGCGGCATAGTCGCTGCCGTCGCCTGTGGCGGTCACGGTGACGGTGTGGGCGGAACCGGCGTCGGCGGCCAGGGCGCTGGCGCTGGACGGGTCGAGGTCGTGCAGCGCGGCAGTGCGTTGGAGCAGCGCGCGCATCGCCACGTCGTCGAGTGACCCGCGACCGCCCGCCACCTGAAGCAGCAGCGCGGCGACGGCTCCGGCGTGCGCGGCGGCGGCGCTGGTGCCGGAGAAGTTGGGAAAGCCATCGCCGTCCGTGTCGTGGCCGAGGCCCGGCGGAAAAAACGTGTTGTTGACGCCGTCCACGGCGGCCACGGTGGGCTGCAGGCGTATGTCGGGCGCGGCGAGACGCAGGCCGTTCGCGTCGACGTAGATCGTGACGGGGCCATCGGACGTGAACGGCTCGGGCGTGTCGAGCTGGTCGTGTGCGTAGGCGGCGACGGCGTCCGCGCCGGTGGCGGCGGCGTGACCGTAGATCGTCGGCACGTTGTAGGGCAGGAAGCCCTTGGTGCGCACCGTGCCCTCGGTGTTGACGAGGTAGCGCAGGTGCATCGCCTGCTGCAAGCCTTGCAGACGCTGGACGATGGCAATCTGATACACGACGGGCGCGCCGTTCTGGCCCGTAGGCAGGTCAACGAGCTGGATGGCACGGCCCATCTGAAACGCGTCGTCGGTGCCGCTGAGGTCGGGCAGGTAGTTGCCCTGCGCATCGAACACCAACAAGCTGTAGCTCGTGCTCAGGAGCCGGGGAACCCAGGGATCGTCCCACTGGAAATTCAGCGAGGCTGCCGCCCCGGCGACGGTCAGTTTCTGCACGAGGCTGACGTGACCCAAACTTGGGTTGAAGTTGTGGAAGCCGCCGTCGGTCAGTTCGGCGGGCACCTGGGCGAGTTGGAGGTTGCCCTTGGCCGAGGCGCGCGCGGCGGCGTCCGTGACGGGGCGGAACGTGCCGTCGTAGCTGCCTTCGCGGCCCCGGTTCCCGGCGGCGGCGTAATAGAGCACGCGCCGTCCGGCCAGATTCGGGTTGCGGACGACATCCTGCACGGCGAGGGCGGCGGGGCCGTCGGAAAAGAACGGTTCCTCGTCAAATTGGGCGTCGTCCACGATCACGTCGCAACGGGCGGCGTCGGCGGTGCGTAGGGCGTGGATATTGGCGGCGAGGGCGGTGGGCGTCGCGCCGTCGGTGGCGAAGGCGAGCGCGGCGGCGGGTGCGAGGTCGTGGACGATCTGGAGCATCGCGCGGCCCTCGTCGGTGTTGGCGCGGTTGGCGGGGTCGGCATCGGCGAGGACGGAGACAGAGGTGAGGAAGCCATCCGGGTTGCCGGGGCCGGGGAGGTCGCCGCTGAGCACGTCGTCGGCGGCGTGATCGGTGAGGCGTTCGCCGAGGTTGTCCACAGTGGCGGCGTCGAAGGAATCGGAAACGACGCCGATGGTGAGACCCGTGCCGTCGAACCCAGCGGCGAGGAGTTCGTTGGCGTGGAGCACTTGCTTGCCTTGGGTGTTCACCTTGCCCGCCCAGTGGTGTGCGGGCCGTACCAGCGCCAAGGAGGCCACGCCGGGCAGGCGCGCGGCGGCGGCGGCGCGGTCGAGCGGCAGGCGGGTGCTCAGGACGCCGCCCGCGACGCCGGATGGTGGGACCGACTGCGCGAAGACCTCCACGCCGAGCGCGGCCAACGACGCGCAGACGGCTTCGGGCGCGGCGGTGCCGTCGAGCGTCACGTCCACGACGGCGCGGGTGGCATCGGGGGTGGTCTGCGGGCGGTGCGCGGCGTGGGGATAAAGGGCGACGAGGCGTGCGCGGCGCTCGGCGGGGGGAAGCGTGCGGGGCTGGGCGGCATCCCAGACAACGAGGCGACGCAGGCTGCCGCCGATGTTGGCGGGGAGGTCGCTGGCGCGGGCGGTCAGACAGGTGAGGCCGAGCAGGAACGCGAGCAGGGCAGGACGGGGAAAATGCATGGCGATCCTCCAGAGAAGCAGGTGGCGCGCCCGACGTGGTTAAACCGGATGAAAGCCAGGGCCAGCAGACTGCTGGCGCTGGTGGCGCACGAGCCAGGGCCAGTCGAGCATGACCTGGAAGCGAAAAGAAACAAAATTGCCGGACAAGGTTAGTCCGCTAGAGATCGCGGCGGTGAAATGTTTGGAAGGCTCTTGGGCTGTACGGGTCCTGCACGGATGAAATCAACTCATAATTGGTTGCAAACCAAGGGTCCCGCGCCAGATCGGCCAAATAATCGGCTGCATTGTCGGTCCGCAAAAGTACATAATCAGGTCGGGTTGAACGCAAATACACTGCTTTGGTTTGAAGCAATGCCGCAGGCGTAACCAACCCTGAAATGTCAAGAATGCGAGCCGAGAGCCGTTCCCAGCCGATGACCCCGATCTCGGTGGTCGCCAACGTAAGGTTAGGAGTACGGGGCACAGGTTGCACACTGCTATCGAGCCCGCGCAGCCAGAAATACGCGCGGTCGGCGGGAAGTTTGATCAAAAGGGCTGCCAGCAGTTGGGCGCATACCAGCAAGCCCACAGCGACAGATCCTCCCCGCCAGGTGTCGATCCAAGGTGTTTTGATTTGTAGGGCAAGCGCTCCGCCTGCCGAGATTGGGGCGCGTGTCCTCGTAGAAACGCGCCAGATTGAAAGACCTCGGGTGTCGACCGTCCTGGTCGAAAGCGACCACAGCCAGTTCGCGCCCAGCACCGCCAACAACGCAAGGAAGGGATAAAGAGGACCGTAGTACCAAGGGAAGAACGTGAAGGCGTGGGTGATGCTGAGCCCGCCCGCGAAAGCGAGGGGAAAAAACGCGAGTGTCATGAAACTCAAGACCCCCCGGGCACGTTCCGTGCGCGCATGCCAGAGCAGTTTGACGACGCCCGTCGCGGCCAACAGGTTCAGTAAGAAACTCATGCTCAGCCATGTGTTCTGAAAGATGAAACCTCCGTATTGTCCCTTGAACAGAAACAAGCGCACGTTCATCCAGCTAAATTTTACCAGCTTGGGATCAAGCGTCGTGTAGTGTGCCTTTGCGCGGATCGTTTGAGGAATGATCGAGCCGTAATAATGACTCGTCCAAGCCAGCCATGCCGCGGCGGGAACCGCGAAGGCCAACAAACCGAGCATCGCGCGCCGGCCATCGGTCGATCCATTCGAGCTTCGCCCGACCGCGAACTGCGCCCCCAAGGCTGCCAGCAGCAGCACCCCCTCGGGCCGCGTAATGCACGACAAAAACGCCCCGAGACCGGCGAGCATCCAGCGCCGCGTCAGACCGGTGTACAACGTGGCCAGCACCAGGCAGGTAAAGAGGGAAGTCTCCATACCCGAACGCGCCAACGAGAGAAAATCAAAGAGTCCGAAGAACAGGATCGCGGACAAAGCGGCGACGGGGATACCGTGATCAAGCCGACGCAACAAATTGAAAATTAAACATCCGATCACCGGTCCGAACAACAGGGAAACGAAAAACGCCGTCGGCGGAATCGGTAACCCGAGCTTCGACAAGGCCGCCAGCACGAAGGCCCAGAGTGGAGTCGTCGTCCCCAAAACGTGCTCGCCCTTGTTGAAGACCAGGCCGTCACCATGGGCCACGTTTGCGGCGTAACGGTAAGAAATGAACGTGTCGTCAAAAGGGCGCGACCCCAAAAAAATTCCAGCCACCAAGTACAAGAGGGCGGCGGCGCTGGCGGCGATGCACCAGGCCCGGTGAGCGGAAGGAAAAACCATCCCGGAGACGTAGCAGGCAAGATGCCCACCGGACAACAAAATTAAAACTCCGCGTTGACCGCCAGCTTCGCGTAGGGCGCGCCGTGCGTGGTAAAGCGTTTGGAGTCGCCGCGATAGTAATTAAAAGTGCGGCCCAGGTCCCAGCCGCCGCGCAGGTCGATCTCCACGCCTCTGGCGGGTTTGTACGTCACGCCCCCGCCGACGCGCGTCTCGCTGTAGTCGATCAGGCTGCCGCCAAACCGCTTGAACTGCAGGCGGTAGTGGTCGTTGAAATCGCGCTTGTAAGTCTCCCCGAGCAACTCCGCGCCTACCACGAAATCCAACCGGTCGCTGAAATTATACACCAGGCGCGGGTCGGGCGGGACGAGCTTGAGCTTGAGGTCGTCGCGGATCACCCACACGATCCCCGCGATGGGGTAGACCGGATACTTTGCCAGCGCCGAGAACCGCGCGCCGACCAGCCCGTAAACGCGCGGCAGCCAGGGGACTTTGAACGCCGTGCCAATCGCGGTGGACGCATCGACGTTGCCCAGGCCGATCCCGCCGGTCTGCGAGAAATACACGCCAGGGCTGGTAGTGATGAACGCCGCCGTGTTGCCCCTCACGACGTACTCCAGCGCCACCACGGCGTTGAGGCTTTGGAGCGTGGCGGGCAGCGGGGCGTCGGTCACGCCGAAGTCGAACCGCTCGTAGCTCGCGCCCAACTTGAGGTACACCTTGTCGAACAGGTGGAAGCGATGCGTCGCCGCGACGCTGGTTTGCAACTCGTCGATGTGCCCGTAGGGACGTTGCGTGCCGCCGTTGGCGCTGAGCGGGTCGGAGCCGTCGAACTGCTTCTGCTGGAAACCTGATGATCCGACGTAGCTCGTCTCGTAGGAAAGCTCCGTCAGCGGCGTCACCTCGTCGAGCACCTGCTGGACGCCTTGGGGCGGGTTCTTGCCGTCGGCCTTGGCCGCCGATGCGGTGCCAGCGTGCAGGGTGGTTCCGGCGGCCAGCGGCAACAACAACGTCAACAGCCGACCAAGGCGGGTGAACGGGAGACCGGCGGTGAACATGAGCGCGATGTTTGCCGCAAAGGAGTGGCGCGCACAAGCGGGAAGTACAAACGCAGCGCCCCCCGCCGCCGGACTTTCCCCGGCTGACGACTTGGTATAACTTCCCGCTTTATGCCTGTTCAGTTCCGCGACTATTACGAAACGCTGGGCGTCTCCAAGACCGCCACCACCGAGGACATCCGCAAGGCGTTCCGCAAACTGGCCCGCCAGTACCATCCCGACGTGGCCAAGGACAAAAAAACCGCCGAGGAAAAGTTCAAGCAGATCAACGAGGCCTACGAGGTCCTCAGCGATCCGACCAAGCGCGGGCAGTACGATCAACTCGGCTCGGACTGGCAGCGTTACGGCACGGGCGCGGGTCCCGCCCGGCCCGGACGCGGCAACGGCGGCGGCGCGGGCGGCGGTCAGCGGCGGCGCGGGAGCGCGGGCGGCGTGGACTTTGACTTCGGTGGCACGGGCTACAGCGATTTCTTCGAGCAGTTCTTCGGTGCGGGCCGGGGACGTGGGGGTGGCGGCGGCAGTGGCGGTGGCGGGTTCGATTTCTTTGGCGGGGGCGGCGGGGCGGCCCAGGCCGCGCCCGAACGCGGCGCGGACGTGGAGGCGGACCTGAGCGTGACGCTGGAGGAAGCACTCAACGGTTCGCGGCGGCCCGTCTCGCTGCGACGTACCGACGCGGTGGGCAACGCCAAGACGGAAACCTACGACGTGAAGATTCCCGCCGGGGTTCACGAGGGCCAGCGCATCCGGCTCAAGGCGCGGGGCGAAGCCGGTCCCGGCGGCGGAGAGGCGGGCGACCTGTTCCTGAAGGTCCGGCTGGCGGCGCACCGGGATTTCCGCGTCGAGGCGGGCGGGGATCTCTATTACGATCTCGTCGTCGCGCCATGGCAGGCCGTGCTGGGCGCGGAGGTGAGCGTGCCGACGCTGGAAGGCAAGACGATGAAGCTCGCCATTCCGCCCGGCTCGCAGGTGGGGCGGCGGTTCCGACTAAAGGGACGCGGCCTGCCTGCGACGGGCGGCGGAAGGACGGACCTGTACGTGCAGGTCGGCGTGACGCTGCCCGAGCAGCTCAGCGAGCACGAACGCGCGTTGTGGGAGCAACTGGCGCAGGCGGCGGGGGGAGACGGCGGCAATAAGGGTGGCTGACTGCAAGGGCAGTGTTTTCCAGCAGCATGATTTTTTGCGAAAAATTGCTTGCCTTCGGGTTGTAAACCGTTCCATTCTCCCCCGTTGTGCGGAGGCCAAGGTAGGTCGCCGGTCAGGGGAACCGGCGGATGCGCACAGCAAACCAAGGCAAACAGGGAATTCATATGCAGAAGAAATCTTTCGCTTTTTTCACCGGCAATCCAATCAAAACGGCGATCCTCGCAGGCGCGCTGGCGCTCGCCGTGTCGGTGCCGACCGCGCGGGCGGTGGTCACCTATTCCACCAGCTTCGAATCACCGGCTTACGCTTCGAGTGCTTCCATCGTGGGCATCGACGGCTGGACTGCGGGATCGACCAGCGGCACGAGCCAGACGATCACCAACACGCGCGCCGACAACGGCACGCAAAGCCTATTCTTCGACAACAGCGGCACGAACAACAGCTTCTACTCGGTGCGCCATGGTTTGGGTGCCTTCGCCGGAACCATTCTGACGCTCAGCGTGGACCTGTATATCCCCTCCACCAACGCCGGTGCCCGGTTGAGCGAAATCGAGTTTTCGACGGGCACGCTCGGCGGCGGCACGCTCGGCGTCTCGCTCGACGGCGCGGGCGACGTGCGCGCGGGCACGACCTGGGGTGCCCTGTACAGCAACGCCCCGCTGGCCACCGCCGCGGCGGGCACTTACGCCGACCGTTGGTTGACCGCCACGCTGTCCCTGGACTCCACCACCGGCGCAGGCACGGTGACGCTCTCGGGATTTGGCGGAGCCACCCCGTCTTTTACCTACAACTTCACGGGGTCCAACACCGCGCCGACGTTCGTCAACCTGGGCACCGATTACGCGGGTAGCGCGTTGGTCAACGGCGTCTCGTATTACGACAACCTCTCTCTGGCCACCGCCGTCCCGGAGCCTTCCACGGTGGCCGCAACGCTGGCCGGAATCGGGCTGCTCGGCGTGGCGATCCGTCGCCGCCGCAGTTAAGGGCGGGGCCAAAGGACCACGCTTCCGGCGGGCCGGGCAGCATCGCGGGTTGGCCCGGTCGTGCGCCCGGCCCGCTGATCTTTTGGACCGGAAACCGGCCAAATCTGCATCAGCGGGGGACGGCGCTGGCATCCGTGGCGGGCGGACGCACCGCCGCCTCGCCGCTCTGCTTGACCGCCGCCGGGGCCGGGGGCGGCTTGGGCGTGCCGTCGATCTTGACCGTCGTGCCGGTCGTCACCAACTGGCTGAGCTTGACCGCGTCCCAGTTCGCCAGCCGGATGCACCCGTGGCTGGCCGCGCGGCCAATCGTCTCCGGGTTGGCCGTGCCGTGCAGGCCGATGCCGCTTTTGTTCAACCCCATCCACAGCACGCCCACCGGGCTGTTCGGCCCCGGCGGCAGGTTGACGAAATTATCCGAGCGCACGCCGTGGTTGAGCATCGCCTCGTCGTAACGGAAATAGGGCATGCTGGCCATGTTGGCGATCCGCCACGTCCCGGGCGGCGCGGGCAGCACGGTCGAGCCGGGCGTGATCGGGAACGACGCGAGGAGTTGGCCGTCCTCCAGCACGTCGAGCATCTTTTCCTTGGTGTGGACCAGCACCACGCGCGGCTGGAATTCGGGGCGGGGCGGGATCAGGTGGCCGTGCTGCGCCAACTTCGGCACGTACAGCGGATTTTCCACGGCGGGCACCTTCACCATGCTGCCGACCGCCAGCGTGTCCAGGCTCACGCCCGGATTGAGACGGCGCAGGAAATCGCGCTCGGAGTGGAAACGCTCGGCGAGCAATTCGAGCACGCTGGTGTAGGTCAGCGCTTTGAGCTTGCCCTGGTCGGAGACCTTTTCCGGCACGGGGCCGACCTGCGCGGCGTCGGCGGCGGTGACGGTGTAGGTCGTGAACGGCCTGATGCCCGCCGCCTCGGGCAGCGTCGCCATTAACGCCGGGCCTGGCAGAGGATACGCCTTGCCGCCGTGCGCGCGCCCGTAGCGGACGAGGGCCTTGCGGGTGAACTCGCCGGACTTGCCGTCGAGTTTGCCAGGACCGAAGTTCTCGCGGTCCAAGAAGATTTGCAGCCGAGTGGCGTCGTCTACGGAGAGCGCGGGCGTGGGCCGGGGCGCGGCGGCGGGCACGGGCGCGGCAGGAACGCCTTGCGCGGCGCGGGACGACCGGTGAAAACCGCCCTGGCCGTCGTCGAAGGGTTGCGTGGCCACCAGGCGAGCGCGGGTGGCGCCGGGGCGCGTCGGCAGCCGGGTATCGCCGCGTCCGCAACCCGTGCAGACGACGGTGGCCAGGGCAGCGGCCAGCAGACGGATGAAAAAAGACATGGAGCGAATCTAGCGCGGGCGTCAACCCACCCGTTGTGGCCTTACACATCCTCGCCTCGCCCGCCCTGCGAATGAACGTTGAGCGCAGCAATCGGGCAGTCAACCCACCCCAAAAACTCTTATGGCCGGAGCCGTCGATTTCATTCTGGACACCTTTTATCTCAACAAGGTGTGGAACATCCTTAAAAACACCGGCATCGAATGGATGGACGACAAGGCACCTACCCTGGGAGCAGCCCTGGCGTACTACACGGTCTTTTCCCTCGCGCCGTTGATCCTACTGCTGGTCTCGGTCTTCGGCTTGTTCGTCCACGACAATAAGGAGGTGCAGACGAAGATCAAGGATCAGGTGTCGCAGTTTGCCGGCAGCAGCGCGGCGGATGTCACCAGCCAGATCGTCAGTTCGACGGCCAAGAAAAAGAGCGGGATCATCGGGACGGTGATCGGCGTGGTGGTGGCGCTCTTCGGCGCGAGCGGCGTGTTCGGCCAGTTGCAAGAGGCGCTCAACACCATCTGGGGCGTCAAGGCGAAGCCGAACCAGGGGATCATGGGCTACGTCAAGGCACGGTTCGTCTCCTTCGGCATGGTGGGGGGAGTCTGTTTCCTGCTCCTCGTTTCACTGACCGTGACCTCGGTGCTGCACAGTTTTAGCGGTAAGATCGACCAGGTGCTGCCCGGGGGTGCGGTCGTGTCGCAAATCATCAACCTGTTGCTGAGCGTGATCGTCATCACGGGCCTTTTTGCGATGATCTTCAAGTATCTGCCCGACGCAAAGATCGCCTGGAGCGACGTGTGGGTCGGCGCGGGTTTGACGACGGTGCTGTTCATCATCGGCAAGACGGCCCTCGGCCTTTACCTGGGCAGCGGCAGCGTTGGCTCGGCGTACGGGGCGCTTTCGGCGATGATCACGACGCTGGTGTGGGTGTATTATTCCGCGCAGATCCTGTTGTTCGGCGCAGAGTTCACGCAGGTGTATGCCAATGAGTTCGGCTCACACATCGAGCCGGAGGACCACGCCGTGCGCGTGCAGAAAAAAGAGATCGAAATCCCGAGTTGAGCCGGGCGCGGCGGGCTATTGGTATTGCCCGGCCTGAATGCTCTTGGCCAAATCCTGCACGGCCCACTTGCCGCCCAGGCAACCGCTGAAAGTTAACACCGCATCGGTACGGTCGAGAAACCTGGGTAGGGCGGCGTCGAACGCCTTTTTGTCGAGCAGGCGGAGTCCGAGCAGCGCGTACATTTGTCCCTCGGGACTCGCCGTGCCGAGCAGGCGTTGAAACTGCGCGGCGCTGCCGGCTTGCTTGAGCACGGCGCGGAAGGCTTCCTCCTCGCTGGAGGTCTTCCCGGCGATGCCGATCCCGCCGATGGCGAACAGCGTGGCGTGCTCCAAAGTGGTGACATCCTTGGTCGGAGTCACGGGCATGATGGCACTTGCGGGGAGCACCGTTGCCACGACGAGGACGGCCACGAGGAGGAAAAATCTTGGGTGCATGGATTAACGTTACAACGCGCCAGCCGCCGTTGCCTTAGCATTCGGCGCAGGAATTTCCGCCACCAGACGGCTGCCGCGCTTGACCGGTGCCTCGTGAAGCGGCGCGCGGCGATGTTTGAGCGCCCCGCCCCGTCGCCGCTTGGCAAACGCCTCGATCTCCGCGACGATGGCCAAGGCGATTTGCTCCGGGGCTTCCGCGCCGATGTCGAGGCCCGCCGGGCCGTGGACACGCCGCAGCGAACGCTTGCCCGACGCCGCGCCGGGCAAATCCGCCAGTTCGGCGAGCAGCCGTTCCGTGCGGCGACGCGGACCTAGCACCCCAATGTATCCGGCGGAGGAGGCCAGCAGCGCGCGCAGAAACGCTTTGTCGTGCAGATAGTTGTGCGTCATGACCACCGTGGCTTCGCCGGGTTCGACGGCGAGGCGCGCGGCAAAGTCGTGCGCCGGGCAGACCGTCACTTCGTCCACATCCGGAAACCGCTCACGCGTGGCGTAGGCCCGGCGGCCATCGACCACGCGCACCCGCCAGCCGAGTTCCTTGCCCAGCCGCGCCAGCGGGACCGCGTCTTGCCCCGCACCGCAGATCAGGAGCGAGCGCGTGGGCGCGATGCCCTCGATGAAGACCTCCACGCTGCCGCCGCCGGGCGTGGGAAAGGTTTGCAGCGTTGCCCGACCGGTTGGCAAGGTGCGACGGGCCTCGGCGGCCACCGCATTGGCCAGATCGGCATCGACCAAGGAAAGCGTGCCATCGTAAAAACGCGCGTTTTCCTCAACGAACAGGAACGCACCGACGAGATCAGGATCAGCGGCGTTGACCATGCACACGCTGGCCATCGCAGCGCGGCGGCGCTCCCGCAGAGCGCGGCCAAGGTAATGGAGAGGGTCGCTCCGTTCGTGGTCTGCGGACAGGGGCTGGACCAGCGCATGAACGATCCCTTGGCAACCGACGCCGGAGCCGAAAAGCACGTCCGCTTCCGCCGTGGTGTCGTAGCAAACGGTGACCGCGCGCCCGGTGGCGAACGTTGCCACGGCGCGGTCGCGGGCATCGTCCTCCAGGCAACCGCCGCTGATGGAGCCGAGCAAATCTGCGCCGGTTAAGCTGGCGGCATCCGGCAGGACCAACATCCGCGCGCCGGGGCGGCGGTAGGTCGAACCGGAGGTCTTGAATACCGTCACCAGTGCGGCGGGTCGGCCCGTGGCGCGAGCGTGCTCGCGCGCCTGGAGGATGGCTTGCAGTTCCTTGGTGGCCACGGTGCGAAAAATTAACTGTCGGCTACCAACCGAGACTTTGGCAAAAAAGAAGTGGTTTACAATGAGGACCCCACCACTAGCTTCTTCGCTAGAGCGCTCGCTTAGGCCACCCGGTCATCGAGCGACGAGCTTGCCTCCTCCTTGGGCAATAATCTGCCTCCCGTTTGGATCGGAGACCTGCCAGCTCTCGTAGCCGGAAGAAAAAGGTATGACCTCCAAGCGCAGGTCACCGGCAAATTTGAAGAGCAAATCGGCGGTGCCCGCACGTATTTCGACAGATTGAACGGCTGCATCGGAGAGCAGGATGGTAGCCTTCTCGGCGGCATCAATCGGTGCGGGTAAACCGAACTGCTGGCGGTGGTCCTCGCCACTGACTGCGATGCTCTCCTAGCGGATCAGCCGCCAAGGGCAATCCACTTGGATGCCAAGCGTGCCGTCAAAGCAGAAACCCCACGTTCCGGGTTCTTGGAACGCGACACTGGCAATACGCCCGATCATCCAAGAGAAGTCGAATGGGTTCATGCGCGTAGGATGGCCTAACTCGTCTTCTCCTGCTCCTTACCAATCCACTCGTCGATCCGCTTCTCCAACACGTCCAGCGGCAATGCCCCGCCGCCGAGCACCGCGTCGTGGAACTCCCGCACGTCGAATTTCGCGCCCAATTCCTTTGTCGCCCGGGCGCGCAGTTCCTTGATCTTGAGTTGCCCGATCTTGTACGCCAACGCCTGCCCTGGCCACGCGATGTAGCGGTCCACCTCGTTCGTGATGTCCAACTCCGTCTTGGGCGCGTTCACCCTGAAGTAGTCAATCGCCTGCTGCCGATCCCAATGGTAAAAATGGATGCCCGTATCAACCACCAGCCGCACCGCGCGCCACATCTCGTAGGTCAGTTCCCCGAACTTCGCATAGGGGTCGTGGTACTCGCCCATCTCCTCGCCGAGAAACTCCGAGTACAACGCCCAGCCCTCCACGAACGCCGTGTATTCCCCTGAGCCGTTGCGGCGGAACGGCGGCAACTCGCCTAATTCCTGTGCCAGCGCGATCTGTAAATGGTGGCCCGGCACGGACTCGTGCAGCGCGAGCGCGGTCATCTCCCACTTGGGCCGCGTCTCGGGTTTGTACAGGTTCACGCAAAACGTACCCGCGCGGGGGGCATCCGGCGAGCCGGGGCGATAGTAGGCGGTGGTCGTGTCCGGGGCCAGCGCCGCCGGGATCGGCTCGACGCCGTAGGTCAGACGCGGCAACGTCTTGAACAACCGGACCAACAGCGGGTCGGTCGTCTTGGCCTGGACCTTGTAAGCGGCCAGCAGTTCCTCGGGCGTCTTGAAGAAAAATTGCGGGTCCGTGCGCAGGAAGTTGAAGAACTCCGGCATCGTCCCCTTGTAGCCGACCTGAGCCATCACCTTCTCCATCTCGCCATGGATGCGTGCGACCTCGTCCAGACCGATCTGGTGGATCTGCTCGGGCGTCAGGTTCGTGGTGGTCTGCTGGCGCGCGAAGTACGCGTAGGCCTCGTTGCCGCGCGGCATCTGCCAGACGCCGACGCCGTCGTAGCAGGCGGGCAGGTATTCGGTTTCGAAGAATTTCTGGAACTCGCGGTACGCCGGGACGATCCCGTCGCGGATGGCGTCGCTGGCGCGCTTCGTCATGGCCGCCTTCTGCTCGTCGGTGAACGCGGCAGGGAACGCCTTGAAGGGCCGGAAAAACGGGCTGTCCTCGGGCCTGTCCACGACCTGCTTGGCGATCTGCGCCGGGACGCGGCTCATCACCACTTTGGGCAGCAGGATCTTCTGGCTGATGCCCTGGCGCATCAGGTCGGTCGTCTGCTGGATGAGCGTGGGTAGCCGGACGAGCCGAGCCAGCCAGTTTTCGTAGTCGTCCGCCGTGTTGACGCGCAGGCTTTCGAGGATCTCGTCGGCGCTCTGCACGCCGCCGCGCTGGTTGAGCGGAGCAAGGTAAAACCGGTAAAGCTGGCCCTCGACGCTCGTTTGCACGTTGCGCAGGAAGAGGTCGTAATTGAGCTGGTCGGCGGGCGGCAGGGAGGCGCGGTCAACGACCATCGGCAGAGAGGCCAGGGCGATGCGGTCGTGTTCCTCGCGGGCGGCAATGGCGCGGGGCGTCAGGTCCTGCCACTGGTCGTCAAAACGGTGGTCGCCGAGGTCAGACGCCCAGGTGGGGTTCTGCTCCAGCGTATAGTCCCATTCCCGGGCCAGAAAATCGTGCAGAGCCTTGGACGCCCCGGCGGAATCCCCGGCGGAGAGACGGGTGAGCGGGCACAGCACAAACGCGGCGAGGAGAGCGCGGCAAAAAACCTTGGCAGCCATGATGGTCGGGAGTATCGGGCGGAAGGCGCGGGGGGTCAAACGCAGGCCATGCTGCACCCCTGTTTTCGTAATTCGAAATCAGGCGTAACCTGCTAGCGCTCTGTTTTTGCCATGCACACCGATTTACTGCTTCCTTTTATCATCCGTCCGGCCACCGAGGCCGACGTGCCGCTGATCCTCGCGCTCATCCGCGAACTCGCGGAATTTGAGCGTCTCTTGCACGAGGTCGTGGCAGACGAAGCGGGCCTGCGCGAACAGCTTTTCGGCGCGCGACCGGCGGCGGAGGTGCTGCTGGCCTTCGAGGCGGACGGCGAGCCGATGGGCTTTGCGTTGTTCTTCCAGAATTTTTCCACGTTTCTGGGCCGTCCGGGCATCTATCTGGAGGACCTCTACGTGCGCCCGGACAAACGCGGGCGCGGCCTGGGGCGCGAGTTGCTGGTCCGCCTCGGACGCCTGGCGGTCGAGCGCAACTGCGGGCGGCTGGAATGGGCGGTGCTGGACTGGAACGAAAACGCCATCGGCTTTTATAAGAACATGGGCGCGCGGATATTGGAGGACTGGCGCATCTGCCGCGTCGCGGGCGAGGCGCTCGAAGAGTTGAGCCAGAAATAAACGGGCGGAACCACCGGCTGCATCGCCCGCGATTGTAACCCACGATGAAGGTCACTTATTACGGTCAGTCCTGCCTCGCGGTCGAAACCGGCGGCAAAACCATCCTCTTCGATCCATACATCCGCGCAAACGAACTCGCCAAGCACGTCGACGTGGACAAGATCCAGGCGGATTACATCCTGCTCACGCACGGCCACTTCGACCACGTCGCCGACGCGCCAGAGATCGCCAAACGTACCGGCGCGCTGGTCATTTCCACGCCGGAGGTCTGCGCGTGGCTGGAGAAACAGGGTGTCACCAACACGCAGGACATGGGCCAGGGCGGCTTTGCCAACCTCGATTTTGGCCGGGTGAAGATGGTCGCCGCGGTTCATGGCAGCCGGTTGCCCGATGGCTCGCCGGGCGGCCTCCCGGTCGGCTTCGTCGTGGACACCGCCGAGGGCAGCTTCTACCACGCGGGCGACACCGCCCTGACCATGGACATGCAACTCATCGCGCAATACACGCGCCTGAAATGGGCGGCGCTGCCCATCGGCGATTTCTTCACGATGGGCGTGGACGACGCCATCCGCGCTTCCGACTTCATCGGCTGCAGCCGCATCGTGGGCATCCATTACGACACGTTTCCGCCCATCCGCGTGGACCGCGAGGAGGCGCGCCGCCGCTTCACCGCCGCCAGCAAGGAGTTGATCCTCATCGGCATCGGTGCCAGCCTCGATTTTTGAAGCGGTTCGCGTTGAGCAGACAAGCGGGTATTCTCATTTCCTGGAACGGCACCTCTCTGACCTTGATTCCCAATTTCCAACTTCCGCGTTCCGGCTGATCCCTTTGTAACGCACCATGGCTCTTCCCGCTGACCCGTCCACGCCGCCCGCCCCGGCTCCCTCGCTGCCTCGTCAGATGTTCAACTATTTCTGGCGTGCGACGTGGCTGAAGTGCCCGGTGTGCGGCACGCGCCCGATCTTCCTGCCGCTGCATCGCGTCCGCAGCCTGCACGACTGGTTCACGCCGCTGGACGGCTGCCCGCGCTGCGGCTACGCGTATGACCGCGAGCCGGGTTATTTTTTGCTGGCGCAGTGGGGGATCGGCTACGGGGTGTCGGCGGTGGTGAGCATTTTCATCTACGCATACCTGCAAGTCTGGCACTCGGAGTTTTCCCTGGGGAAAACCCTGTTTCTGGTGATTTTGCCGTTGCCGTTCGTCAGCCTGTTTTTTGCGCGTCACGCGAAGGCGTATTTCCTGGCCATCGACCACTTGGCCGACCCACACCTCTCCGAGAATGACGACAACGACGAGGCCGGGGGCGGGGGAAACGACGACGGCGGCCGCCCGCCCGTGCGGCCCACGCCGACGAACGGTCCGGGCGCGAGCGACGATCCCGCCGGTCAGCCCGGCAGCGGCCTGGCGCGCGAAGAAGAGGCGGACGCGCGCCGCGAAACGGAGCACGTCGGAAGCGGCAGATGAGGCGAAGCGCCGGAGACGCGTCGGGGTGACCCGTGGACGTGCCGGTGGGTGGTGAGTTGACCAAGGTGCTTTGAAACTCCGCGCTGGACGACAGAGTTTTTAATCAGCGCATCAACCCATAACGGTCCTCATGCCCGCAACCCTGCAACCCGCGCCGATTTAGCCGCAGTCCCCTCCCTTTGCTTCGTCCGCCACCATGGCTACCCCGTCTAATACTTCCCACACGCCCGAGCGTATCGCCACGCTCGTCTCGGTGCTGCTCATCCTCATCGTGGTCGCGGTGCTCTACTTCGCGCGCGAAATCTTCGTCCCCCTAGCGCTGGCGCTGCTTTTTTCCTTCCTGCTGACCCCGCTGGTCACGCGCTTCGAGCGTTGGCGGCTCGGGCGCGTGCCCTCCGTCCTGCTGGCGGTGGCTTTGGCCTTCGCAGTGATTGGCGGCGTCGGCTTCCTCGTCGGCAATCAGTTGGTGGACCTCACCTACAAACTCCCTAGTTACCAGAGCAACATCGCCCACCGCATCGCCGCGCTCAAAAAGACCGACAAAACCAGCCCGCTCAGCAAGGCTACCCAGACCATTGAGGCTCTGAGCAAACAACTCTCCGACACCGCCCCCGAGCCGAACAGCACCCGGCCTGACTCCACGCTCTCCAGCAACAAAGAGAGCATCGCCAAGGTCCAGGTCATCGAACCGGCGACCAACGTGGCCGCCCTGGCGCAGAGCGTCCTCGGCCCGGTCGTCGGCCCCCTGGGCACCGGCGCGGTCGTCATCGTGTTCACGTTGTTCATGCTGCTCAAGCGCGAGGACCTGCGCGACCGCATCATTCACCTCACCGGCACCGGCAATCTCAACACGACGACCAAGGCGCTCGACGAGGCCGCCGGGAAGGTCACCGGCTACCTGACGATGCAGGTCGTCGTCAACGTGTGCTTCGGCGTGCCGGTCGGCCTCGGGCTGTACTTCATCGGCGTGCCCAACGCCTTCCTGTGGGGTCTGCTGGCGGTGCTGCTGCGCTTCGTGCCCTACGTCGGAGCGTGGATCGCGCTGGGCTTCCCGCTGGTGCTCTCGCTGGCGGTCACGGACACCTGGTCGATGCCGCTGGAGGTCCTGGCGCTCTTCGCCACCATCGAACTGATCACCAGCAACATCCTGGAGCCGTGGCTCTACGGCGCGCACACGGGCCTGTCGCCCGTGGCCATCATGGTGGCGACGATCTTCTGGACGTGGCTCTGGGGCGGCGTGGGCCTGTTGCTTGCCATGCCGCTGACGGTGTGCGTGTCCGTCCTGGGCAAGTACATCCCGAGCCTGAGTTTTCTCGACGCGCTGCTCGGCGACGAACCGACCCTCTCGGTCCACGAACGCTATTACCAGCGCCTGCTGGCGATGGACCGGCGCGAGGCGTGTTTGGTGGCCGATGAATACCGCAAAGAACACACCCTACCTCTGCTGTATTCGGATTTGTTCGTGCCCGCGCTGACCGCCGCGGAGCGCGAGGACCAGGGTGGTTCGCTGGACGAGCGCCGACGGCGGTTCATCTTCGACGCTACGCGCGAGATGGTCGACGAAACCGTGGCCGACGCCGAGGCCGACGACAAGAAGCTTACCCTCACGGATGCCGCCAAAGCCGAGGACGCCACGGTGGTCCCCGCGCTGGTGACGCCCATCGGCAAGTTCCCGGTGTACTGCCTGCCCGCCGCCGACGAGGCCGACGAGATCGTGGCCGTGATGCTCTCACAACTGCTGGAGCGCGAGGGCTACAAATCGGAGTCGGTGTCGTTCAAGACGCTGGCCAACGAGATGGTGGCGCAGGTGGCGGAATCGGGCAGCGCGGCGGTGTGCATCTCCGCCGTCCCGCCTTACGACAACCTACACACGCGCTATTTGTGTAAGCTGCTGCGCGCCCGGGTGCCGAACCTGCACATTCTGGTGGGCACCTGGGATGGCAACGCGGACGAGGCGCGCATCGCCCGGCGCAAGGATCGTTATTCGGCGGACCGGGTGGTGACCACGTTGGCGGCGGCATTGGACGAGATCCGTCCCTTCGCGGGTCTGGAAGCAGCCAAGGGATAGGCAAGGAAGCTTTTCCACAGCCTGCCCTGACTCGCGCCGCAGGCCCATTCCGAGGTGGATCGTGACCTCCGGGCGCGATGGCAAATCCAAGCAGCGAAGCTGCCTATCTGTCTGAATGGAACGCCCAATTATCTAGGCGGCTGCGCCGCAAAATAATCCATGGCGTCCGGAGGTCGCCATCCACCCTCCTACCTCCCGCCGTCCGACCGCACCTCGCCGCGCGGGTCGATCCGGTACGAATCGTTGATCTTCTCCAGCCCCGTCCGCCGCTTCTGCAACTCGATGGCCGATTTGTTCAGCTTGAACTGCTGTCCCATCTCCGCCAGCTTGGCCGGGGAACGGTTGATCCCCAGCTCATACGCGGCGTCCGCTGGCCCCAGTTCCCGGCCATTGCCCGCCGACGGCGTGAACGTGTTCATGGCGACGAGCGTCTGACCGCCCGCGTGCAAATGCCGGTGCGCGTCCACGAACGCCGTCGGGTCCTCGTAGTTGCTAAAATCCCGCGCATAAGCCGAGCGGTACATGCCGATGTGGATATTCTTGCGGATCTCGAAGTGCAGGTGCGCGTCGTACAACCCGCCGCCCGTGCCCATCGTGCCGAGCAACTGGCCGCGCGCCAGGGTCTGCCCCTCCTTCACCAGGATCGTGTCCAGGTGTCCGTAGAGGCTATCGATGGTCTTGAGCGCATAGTTTTCCGCCGGGTCGCGGTACGAATGGCGTACCATCACGACGTTGCCCCAACCCAGGTGGACGTTGGCGGCCAGCACGACCACGCCCGTGCCCGTGCAATAGATCGGCGAGCCGAGGTCGCCGTTGCCGGTGGTGCCGTCCATGTTCCAGTCGTCGCCCAGGTGGCCGTTGGGCGTGAACCCGCGCGCCTTGTGGAAACCGATCCCGTCGGGCTTGCCCACCGGATAATCGAACCCATCCGCCAGTCGAACGTTCATCGTGGCGGGCAGTTCAGGCGCGGCTAACTCCTGCCCCACGACGACGGACCACGCCGCCGACAGCAGTAGGCTCGCGGCGGCCAGCCCGGCGAGGCGCGGACGGCGAAAAGAGGGGGTCGGACGCATGGCGGTCGCCTCTGTTAAGAGGGAATGCGCGGGCTGGCAAGGGTTTTCTGCCCCGCGTGTAGCGTTTTTCGCTACGGCGCCGCCACAAATAGGGATTGTCACGACCTCGGGCAAAGCCTTAGCCTGAGCGCGGTTTACGACCGACTGCATGGACACATTGACCTTCCTAGGCACGGGCTGCGGCTGGCCAATGGCGGACCGTTTCCATACCTCGCTGCTGCTCGAAGCCGATGGCCGCCGCTGGCTGCTCGACGCCGGGGAACCGTGCAGCCACCGGCTCAAGGCGATGGGCGTGCCGTTTGCCTCGCTCGACGCCTTGTTCATCAGCCACGGCCACTCCGATCACCTTTCCGGCTTGCCCATGCTGATCCAAGGTTCGTGGCTGGAAGGCCGGGAGCGGCCCCTGCCGATTTACGTGCCTGCCGAACTCATCGCGCCCATCCGCGCTTGGCTGGAGGTGGTGTACTTGCCCGAAAAAATCCTCGGTTTCCCGCTCGAATTTTACGCTTGGGAAGACCAGCCGGACAACACCGTACTGCTGGACGACGGGCGACTGCGCCTCACCGTGGCGCTCACGACGCATCTTCAAGGTCTGCGCGACCTGATCGACCCAACCGCCACGGACCGCTTTTTACCGTACAGCATGGCTTTCGCTTGGCCGGAAACGGGGCACCGGTTCGTATTCTCGGCGGATTTGGGCCAACCCGAAGACCTCAATTCGCAGTTAGAAGTTCCTTGTGATTTACTGGTCTGCGAACTGTCGCACTTCACTCCTGATAACCTATTCTCATATTTGAGAAGCAAGGTGATCCGGCAACTTTGCCTGACGCACTTGGACCCGGAATTAAAGCTGTCTTACGACGAAATCCGGGCGCTGGCTATTGAGACGCTCCCGCAGGTGGAGCAGGTGTTTGTCGTGACCGACGGGCAACAGGTGGAGTTTTGACAACTTACTCCCGCTGGAAGACATGGACTTGGTGGTCCATGCGCTCGCCCGGAATGTGGCCGTGAATCCGGCCAGCCCTGACGTGGCTACCTGCTTGGTGATGGCTTGCTAGCTCTCTACGGCGCGGCCCCGGTCAGCTTGCCGTTGAACACCAGCCACAGGATCGCCCCGCCGAACAGGATACGGTACACCGCGAACAACGTGAAGTTGTGCGTCTGGACGTAGCGGATCAGCCACTTCACCACCACAAGCGCCACCACGAACGACACCACGAACCCCAGCGCCAGCGCCCCGCGCACGTCCGGCTCGTGCAACACGTGGCGTGACTTCCACAAGCTGTAAATCGTGGCGGCCAGCATCGTCGGGAACGACAGCAGGAATGAAAACTCGGTCGCCGTGGGCCGCTCGATGCCCGCGAGTAGCCCGCCCATGATCGTCGCCGCCGAGCGCGACGTGCCCGGGAACAGCGAAAACACCTGCGCGCAACCTACCGAGAACGCCTGCCCGAGCGTCATCGACTCGGTGGAATTCGCGCGGAACCGCAGCGGCAGCCGCTCGATGAGCAGGATGATCAAACCGCCCACAATGAGCGCCCCGGCCACGGTCTTCGACGAAAACAGGTGCGCCTTGATCCAAGTGTTGCCCAGCTTGCCGATGATGGCCACCGGCAAAAACGCCACGACGAGCATGATCGCCAGCTTCCGGTCGGGGCCGTTCTCCGTGAACGAACGGGTTGCCGCACCGAGCAGCTTTTTCTGGTAGATCAGCCCGATGGCGAGAATCGCGCCGAGCTGGATGAAAATCTCGAATAATTCGGCTTTTTCGGTGCCGCCCGTGCCGAACATCTCGCGGAAATGCAAAAGTTGGTCAGCAACGATGAGGTGGCCGGTGGAGGAGACGGGGATGAACTCGGTCAGGCCCTCCACGATGCCGAGAATGATGACGACGATCCAGAAATTCATTACAAGAGGAATGCAGGATGCAGGATGCAGGATGCAGGAGGAAAGCAGAAAAGCGCGGATGGGTGCGGATTCAGCCTATCCTGCCTGCTGCCTGCGTCTTGCGTCGGTCGGCGCTTAATCCGTCGTCGTCTCCAGCGCTTCCACGGTGGCCACAGCGATGAGAATTATTCGCTCCCCCTCAGCGATAATCAAGGTGCGCCCGGTTTCATTGAACATGGTTAGTTCCGGATTGCTGACCGTCACCTTTCTGCCGCTGGGCAGCATCAGTGTCAGGGGATGAAAAGGGGTGCGATGAAGTTGCTCGCGCAAGGAGTCGCTGCTCATAAGTTTTCGTCGGTCTAATACCTATCGTTTCGCATCCTGCATCTTGCATCCTTCCGCGTACCGACTTTTTCAAATCGCCTCCACCCCGCGCTCGTCGGTCCTGATCCGAATCACTTCTTCCACGTTCGTCACGAACACCTTGCCGTCGCCGATCTTGCCCGTCTTGGCCGCCTTGATGATGGCGTCCACCGTGCGCTGCACCCGTTCCTCGTCCAACACGATCTCAAATTTTACCTTCGGCAAAAAATCGACGGTGTACTCGCTGCCCCGGTAAATTTCCGTGTGTCCCTTCTGCCGACCGAAGCCCTTGACCTCGCTGACCGTCATCCCGTCCACTCCCACTTCCGACAACGCTTCCTTAACATCCTCTACTTTAAAGGGTTTGACGATGGCTTCGATTTTCTTCAACATGCCGTACTCTTGGCCGCCCCGGGCCGGAAAGGCAAGCCCGGAAACCTCCGGCGAACCCCCGATGGCGAAAAAGGTTTTGCGCCGCGCGCTTTTGTGGTATTGGACGCGCCATGCCGAAAAAAGCACTGATCACGGGCATCACCGGCCAGGATGGCTCTTACCTTACCGAATTGTTGCTCGGCAAAGGCTACGAAGTCCATGGCCTGATCCGTCGCGCCTCCACTTTTAACACCGAGCGTCTCGACGCCGTCTACCAGGACCCGCACAACAGCAAGCCCAATTTGCTCTTGCACTACGGCGACCTGGCCGACAGCGCCTCGACCTTCAAGCTCATCGACAGCATCAAGCCCGACGAGGTCTACCACCTTGGCGCGCAGAGCCACGTCCGCGTCAGCTTCGACGTGCCCGAGTACACCGCCGACATCACCGGCACGGGCACCGTCCGCCTGCTGGAGGCCATCCGGCAGTCCGCGCCGAAGTGCCGCTTCTATCAGGCTAGTTCCTCGGAGATGTACGGTCTGGTGCAGCACGTCCCGCAGACGGAAAAGACCCCGTTTTATCCCCGCAGCCCCTACGGCTGCGCCAAGGTGTTTTCCTACTGGCTAGTGGTGAATTACCGCGAGAGCTACAACATGCATGCCTCCAACGGCATCCTGTTTAACCACGAGAGCCCGCGTCGCGGCGAAACGTTCGTCACCCGCAAGATCACCCGCGCCGTGGCCCGCATCGCCGCAGGCGTGCAGCAGAAGCTCTACATGGGCAACCTGGAGTCCAAACGCGATTGGGGCTACGCGCCCGAGTACGTCGAGGCCCAGTGGATGATGCTCCAGCAGGACAACCCGGACGACTACGTCATCGCCACCAACGAGACGCACACGATCCGCGAGTTCCTGGAAGTGAGCTTCGGGCGCGTCGGGCTGGACTATGAGAAGTACGTCGAGATCGACCCGCGCTACTTCCGCCCGGCGGAGGTGGACCTGCTCATCGGCGACCCTGCCAAGGCCAAGAAGCAGCTCGGCTGGGAACCCAAGACGACGTTCAAAGAGTTGGCCGAGATCATGACCGACGCCGACGTGGCTTTGCTCAAGCACGAGATGAGCGGCAAGAACTTCCGGCTCTGAGCGAAGTCAGAAGTCAGAAGTAAGAACGCAGAAGTGGGGAAGGATCGCCGTGCGATTCCGTCCTTGCCTTCTTTACTTCTGCATTCTGCATTCTAACTTCTGACCTTTCTCCCCATGTCTTCCAAAAGAGTCTTCGTCGCCGGGCACCGTGGCCTCGTTGGCAGCGCGATCCTGCGCGCCTTGCAACGGAAGGTGGAGGCGGGCGAAGCGTGGGAAATCGTCACCCGCAACCGGCAAGAGTTGGATCTGCTCGACGGTGCGGCGGTGCGGACGTTTTTCGAGGCGGAACGGCCCACGCACGTCGTGGTGGCGGCGGCGAAGGTCGGCGGCATCAAGGCGAACAACGATTTTCCTGTCGATTTCCTGCTGGATAACCTCAAAATCCAGAACCACCTCATCGAGTCGGCCCATGCCGCCGGGGCGGGCAAGCTGTTGTTTCTGGGCAGCAGTTGCATCTACCCGAAATTCGCCCCGCAGCCGATCAAGGAGGAATCGTTGCTGACCGGCCCGCTGGAGCCGACCAACGACGCCTACGCCATCGCCAAGATCGCGGGCATTAAGCTCTGCCAGGCGTATCGCAAGCAATACGGCGCGGATTTCGTCAGCGCGATGCCCACGAACATGTACGGGCCGTTCGACAATTTCGACTTGGTCTCCTCGCACGTGCTCCCGGCGATGATTCACAAGTTCCACCTCGCCAAGACGGAAAAGCGCCCGTCGATGACGCTCTGGGGCAGCGGGTCGCCTCGGCGCGAGTTTTTGCACTCGGACGACTTGGCGGAGGCGTGCCTGATGTTGTTGGAAACGTACAGCGATGCCGAGCACATCAACGTGGGCAGCGGCACGGACGTGACGATCAAGGAACTGGCCGGACTGGTGCGCGAGGCGGTCGGTTACGAGGGGGAAATCGAGTGGGACACCACGCAACCCGACGGCACGCCACGCAAGCTGATGGATGGGTCGCGCATCCGGGCGTTGGGCTGGGAGCCGAAGATCGGGTTGCCCGAGGGCATCGCCGGGGCATACCGGTGGTTTTTGGAGAATTGGAAAGCCAGGCCCTGAAGGCTGCCTTGGCTATCCTCCGGAGTCCGGGCGCGATGGCAAATCCAAGCGGCGCAGCCGCCCCACGGACGCCGCGTTGACTTCGGCACGTTTTCCGCTATAAATTACGGCCCGCCACCGCGGGAAATCTCCCGCCAGCCCGCCGCCATGAAAACCGCCCGTTTTTCCCTGTCCGCCGCCGTCGTCGCTGCGGTTCTGCTCCTCGCCGCCGCTGCCGTAGCTTCCGCGCAGCAACCCGCTTTGCGCGTCAACGCCAATGTCACCAGCGTCCAGGGCGCGACCCAACCCCCGCCGCCCGTCGTCCTCGGCCCGCCGCGTGAATACGTTCTGCTCACCGGCGGCCCCTCGCTGACGGTCTGGGAGAAATACAAACAGTTTCCGCACGACCAGTTCTGGGGCAGCTTCACGCGCGCCACGCGCACCCGTTTCCAACAGATCCAGAACGAGCAGAAGAACGACCCCAATGCGGTTTACACCTGGCTCGTCTTTGTGGACGGCTACCGGGCGCGGGGCACGCAGGACAATCAGGATTACGTCACCCTGCTCAACAGCGTGCGCGACAAGTACCACCTGCACATGGTCCCGGTCAGCAGCGGCAAGGACGTGATCGAATACCTCAACAACGGCCAGGACCGCAGCCGCCTCAAGGTCGCCGATTTCGAGTACTTCGGCCACTCGAACCGCTGCTGTTTCATGTTCGACTACAGCAGCAATATCGACAGCGCCTCCAAGAACTTCATGCACGAAGACTCGCTGGCGGGCATCCGTCGCAACATCTTTGCGCGCAATGCGTTCGTCAAAAGCTGGGGTTGCCACACCGGCGAGAGCATGAGCAAAAAGTTCTACGACGCCACGGGCACACGCATGATCGGCGCAATTGGCCGCACAGATTATTCCACACGCGACGAGGCGCTCAACGGCATCATCCCGACACTCAGCAGCGCCGATGGCAAGTGGGTGCAGTAGCGCCCGGATGCTTGAGGCTTGAAGCGTGCTTCAAGCTCCTGTAAAGCAGGTAGTCAAGGTGAGCGCGACGTCCTCCAACCCCCGGTCCCGCGAGGACGAGCAGTACCAACGTGATCTGCGGCTGGCGGTTCATTCGGGCCGACTGGCGTACGCGTTTCTTGGCTCCTGGTTGCGTTGGGCTCTATCGGGTTGGATGCTTGGTGCCTTTGCCGTCAGTTTTATCTACGGGGGCGGCCATTTGGCAGCAGCTTGGCACCATCTTTTACAGAGTGGTATTTTGACCTGGGGAGTAGGTTTTCTTTTCGGCTTCCGCTTTCTTTTTCGTAGCATTGACCGCGCAGGCAAGCGCAAGCTGGCCCACCAATTGGGAATGCTCCCCCCGCACTCTCCGCTTTGATGCCAACCCTGGCGTCAAACTTTTGTTGTACTCTCCGAACTTGCGCCCATGAATTTTGAACAACTGGAGGCCCTCTATCGCCAACCTTTCTTCGACCTGCTCCAGCAGGCGCGCCGGACGTACGAGGCCCATTGGCCGGAGAAGGATGAGATGCAGCTTTGTACGCTGCTGAGCATCAAGACCGGCGGATGCAGCGAGGATTGCGGCTACTGCGCGCAGAGCGCCCGGTATTCCACGGGCGTCCAGGCCGAGCGGCTGATGGAGCGCGAGGAAGTGCTCGCCGCCGCCCGCCGCGCGCGTGAAAACGGCTCCACGCGCTTCTGCATGGGCGCGGCTTGGCGTGGCGTGCGCGCGGGGACCGAGAAGTTCGACCGCGTGCTCAACATGGTGCGCGACGTGTCGCAACTGGGCATGGAGGTGTGCGTCACCCTGGGCCAGCTCTCGGACACCGAGGCGGCCCAACTCCGCGCGGCGGGTGTCACCGCCTACAACCACAATATCGACACCTCGCCGGACTATTACCCCGAAATCGTCACCACCCACACCTTCCAGGACCGGCTCAATACCATCCGCGCCGTGGGCAACAGCGGCATGGCTTTGTGCTGCGGCGGCATCGTCGGTCTGGGCGAGAGCGTGGACGACCGGCTCAAGATGCTCGCGGTGCTGACCAGTCTCGACCCCGCGCCGGAAAGCGTGCCCATCAACTGCCTGATGGCCATGCCCGGCACGCCGCTGGAGGACCAACCGCCCGTGGACATCTTTGACCTCGTGCGCCTGATCGCCGTCACCCGCCTCGCGCTGCCCCGGGCGCGCGTGCGCCTGTCTGCCGGGCGCACCCGCCTCAGCCCCGAGGGCCAGGCGCTATGCTTCTTCGCCGGGGCGAACTCCGTTTTCTACGGCGACAAGCTGCTCACCGCCGCCAACCCGGCGGCGCGGGCCGATCTCGCGCTCTTGCAGGCACTTGATCTCCGCCCCGGCACGCTGCCCGTAGCGCCCGCCTCTACAGAGAGGAATTCCTTGGATTTTACCCCCGAAAATAATCCCCTGGAGACGGCAGAAATCCGTTGACTCAACCCCCATCTAGCAAGCAAACTTCCCCGCGAATGAAAAAACTGTTCCCCTTGCTCCTTTGTTATGTACTCATGGCGACCCAGTGTTACGCCATCAGCGGTGGTCCCGTGTACGGCGGTGGCCGTTCGGTCAACGTGATCGGCGCTTATTCCGGCGTCATCCAGGGCGTTTCCCAGACGGACAGCAGTCAGGGCCCGTCTATCCCCGGCGAACCCGGCGGCGGCTCCACCACCCAGACGACCCCCTCCAACGCGCTCGGGTTGTTCGATCTGGTCGTGCCCGGCGTCAGCACGGCATCAGGCGCCTTCATCCTCTTTGCCTCGGGCCGCGTCTTTGGCGGCACGATTTCGGCCTCGGTCGATCCCGACACCGCCAAGCTATCCGGCGTGCTCGAAGGCAGCTACAACTTCACGATCACGACCTTCAACGCGACGGGTACCGCCCAGACCGAGACCATCACGGCGCAGGCCGTCGGCCTGATCAACGCCAACATCAAGTCGACCGGCGTCTCCAGCTTCACCTCGGCGCGCCTGACCGGCACGGCGAGCCTGGACGTGAACTTCGGCAACATTGACGCCAACACGTTGCAGCCGGTCGTCGCCCAGGTGATCACGTTCAATGTCAGCGGTTTCCAGCAGACCAGCGCCGCTCAGGCCGCCAGCACGATCAGCAGCTTGACCACGCTGACCGGCACCGGCTCCGGCACGGGCACGGGCAGCCCGGGCGCGTAAGAAATCGGAGGTAGTTCCGACTTCTTCCAGATTCGAGCGTGGGCGTGGCGAGAGCTTCGCCCGCGTTTGCGTTTTGGGCCGCGCGGCGGGATGTTCCCCGACCAACTGACAGCAATTCCCTCGGATGAGCAATCGCCGCGTTAGTCGATTTCCTGCTTCCCACTCCCCACCTCCGACTTCCCATGTTCACCGTCTGTCGTCGGCGCGCGCGCGCGTTCACCTTGCTGGAGCTGATGACGGTAATCCTGGTGATTGCCATCCTCATGGTGCTGCTCGTGCCAGTGGTGGGACAGGTCCAGCGGCGGCTCGAGAAGACCCGCTGCATCGGCAACCTCAAGAGCCTGCACATCGCCACGGCCTCCTACGTGCAGGATCGGCACAACTGGCCGCAGATTCCAATCGTGTATAACGGTGAGCACAGAGCGATGGCGAAGTTATGGATCGCCGCGCTGAAGCCTTACGGCATCTCGCAGCTCAACTGGCTCTGCCCGACGATCCAGAAAAATCTCGGCGCGCCAGACATGGGGAACGAGGACAACACGCGCATCGACTACACGCCGTTTCCCTACGGGCGTAATCCGCAGGACCCGTTTCGCTACGCGAACCAGCCGTGGTTTATCGAATCAGGCGATATCCATGGCAACGGCAACATGATGATCTTCCCGGATGGTCACGTCGACGAACTTGTGCCGTTTCTCATGCGCTTGAAGGCGCACTAGGCTAGGACGCGCCGGAAAGAAACGCCAGCGCCTTGTCGTAAGAGCAGCGCTGGAGGTAATGGGCCAGTTGCGGGTCGACCGGGGCGGGCAACCGTTGACCCAGCGCGGCGATGCGTTCGGAAACATCCTGAAGTTGTTGCAAATGGGCTTGTGGGTCGCGTTCGTAGGCGGCGCGGTCGGCGATCACGGCGAGGCGCTCGCGCAGGGTGGCGGCGAGTTCCTGGTGGATGGGAGAAGGGGTGGTCACGAGAAGGAGGACAAGTTACGCGATTTCGGCGGATGAGAAAGATGGATCAAAAGCCGTGCTAGCGCCAGGTGGATGGCGACCTCCGGGCGCCATGGCAATGCACTGCGGTGTAGCCGCCTGACCGTTCGGACAACGCGTCAGTGAGAGTCAGGCAGCTTCGCTGCATTGGAACCCATGGCGCCCGGAGGTCACCATCCACCTGCAGCGCCCCCCGGGCACCACCTTTTCCGCTAAAACTTTGTGCTGCCCTGCGCTATCCTGACCCCGCCGTGACCGCCGCCGATCCTGCCCCGCGCTCCATCCTCCTCGTCGACGACGACGTGGATATCCTGCGCTTCCTGCGCGAAACGCTCGGCGCGCTCGCCGTCTGCTCGCTCGACGCCACTCCCTCGCCGGCATACGGCTTCGAACTGGCGCTACGCAAATCGTACGACCTGTTTATCTTCGACTTCACCATGCCCGCCGTGGATGGCGCGACACTTTACCAGTTCATCCGTACCGCCTACGAGCACAACCCTCATAGCCAGGCCCCGCCCCGACGGCTGCCTCCGTTGCTGCTGCTCTCCGGCCATGCCGCGCAACCTCGCGCGCGCGAACTCCTCAAGGAACCGGGAGTCGTCGGGTTGCTGCCCAAACCGTTCACCATCGAACGCCTCCTGACCAAGCTCGAAGGCTGCTTGCCCGGCGTGACCCGGCGGCCCCCCGCCGCGCCATGACCATTTTCTCCGGCGACGCCGACGGCGACGAGCAGACCGTTCCAGCGCGGACGCGCATCAAGATTTGCGGCCTCACGCATCCCGCCGACGCCGCCCTGGCGGTCGAACTCGGCGCGGATGCGCTCGGCCTGAACTTCTACCCGCGCTCGCCGCGTTGCCTGGACCCGGCGCGCGACGTCGCGTGGCTGCGCGCCCTGCCCGCCGCCGTGCGCCGGGTGGCGGTGGTCGTCAACGCCACGCGCGCGGAGATTGACCGCCTGCTGGGCGAAGGGTTGGCCGACGCCGTGCAACTCCACGGCGACGAGGACGCCGCCTTTTGCCACGAACTGCGTGCAGCCAACGTCCCGTTTATCAAGGCGATCCGCGTGCGCGACGAGACGGCGCTGCTCGACCCGGCGCGCTTCGGCACACCGCACCTCCTCCTCGACGCTTTTCATCCCGGAGCCTACGGCGGCACGGGACAGGCGATGGACTGGACGCTCGCCGCGCGCTTCGCCGCCCGGCATCCACGGACGATCCTCGCGGGCGGACTCCACGCGGGCAACGTCGCCGACGCCATCCGCGCGGTGCGTCCGCGCGCGGTGGACGTGGCCAGCGGCGTCGAGGGCGACGCCGGAGCGCGACGCAAGGATGCGGGAAAGCTGCGCGCCTTCTTCGCCGCCGTGCGCGCAACGGATGCCACCAACGGTCAAAAATAGGCCACCAATCAGGGGAATTCGCGTCTGGCGCGGGGCGCAGATGCCTCGGTGAGGTGAACTCCACCCATTTTTTGCAATTTACAGAGAGAAATTGCGTCGGGCTGGTTCGCTTCCTGCTTTTTAAGCCTTTCGTCCATCCGTCCGGATCATCCATTCCATCATATGCTCACCCGTAACCTTCCCGCCCTCTGCTCCTTGCTGCTTTTGGCCGGACCCGCTGCCTCCACCGGCTTTGCCCAGGCCCCGCTGTTGCCGCCGCTGGCGCGCGAGGCATCGCTTGGCCAGGTCGTCCAGGCTGCCCCGGCTACCACCACCAGTCCGCTGCTCGTCCCCACGACGCCGACCTCCACGCCCATCACCCCCGTCGCCCCGGCGGCGGAAGCCACCCCCGGTCCGCTCGACCCGAACGCGCTCGCGCCCATCGCGCCGCCCGCGTCGATCAACGGCAACCCAGCCGCGCCCGGCACCGTCCCGGCCCCCCCGGTGGTGGACAGCACCGCGGGCGCCAACGGCGCGAACGCCGGTGGTGCGCGCTCGCGCGATTTCCAGGGCGACGACACAGGCCAGGTACTCCGGCTGCTCGCGCGCCAGGCCAAGATCAATTTGATCGTCAGTTCGCAGGTTGTCGGCACGATCAACATGCGCCTCGAAGACGCGACGGCGCTCCAGGCCATCGAGGTCATCTGCCAGTCGCAGGGCTATGACTTCACGCAGGTCAAGGGCGTTTACTACGTCAAGACCGCCGCCGAGAAGGCGCAGGAACCCACCCAGTCCGACTACTATACGTTCTCCTACGCGCGGGCTTCGCAGATCATCCCGCTGTTGGCCGCCCAGCTCAAGAGCAAGGCCGCCGCCCCGGCGGTGGACGAGCGCACGAACACCGTGTTCTACCAGGAAGCCAAGAGCAACGTCAGCAACATCCGCGACTTCCTCGCCCAAGTGGACCGGCCCACCCGGCAGGTGATGATCGAGGCGCGCTTGGTGGAGGTTTCCTCCAACCCGGTGCAAAGCTACGGCATCAACTGGGCGGGCGTGGTCGGCAGCAGCGCGGCGCCCAAGACGTTCCGCTACGGCGGCAGCGGTCCAAACCCGGTGGCCACCACGCAACTCATAACTGGCTTGCCTGCGGCGTCGCCGGTTAACAGTACCGTGCCAATTTCGCCTACCGGTGGCAATGGCAGTCTGTTGGATTTCTTTCGTAACGGCCAATCGGGAACCCCCTTTGGGGACAGTCTCGGCGGCCAGTTTGCCATTCTGGATATTCCGTCCATGTCTGCGACCGTGCGTTTCCTCAACGAGGACAGCGACGCCGAGTTCCTGGCCAACCCGCGCGTCGTGACCGCCGACAACCTGGAGGCGACGATCAAGATCACCCGCAACCAGCCCGTGCCGCAGCTCAACTTCAACGAGCAAACGGCGACGGCGGTCTTCGGCGGCTTCCAGGACAAGACCTTCGGCAGCACGCTGGTCGTCAAGCCGAGCATCAACAAGGATAACTTCATCACGATGTCGGTGAAGCCCGAGATCAGCAACCGCATCGGCGACCAGGTGTTCAACTTCGCCGGCGCGCAAGTGAGCAGCCCGATCATCGACACGCGCACGCTGGAGGCCAACGTACTCATCAAGAGCGGTTGCACGCTGGCGATTGGCGGTCTGTTGCAGGACCAGGTGAGCAAGGCCACCACGAAGGTGCCGATCCTGGGCGATATTCCCATCGTCGGATACTTGTTCCAAGAGCATCTCAACGTGCGCAACAAGCGCGACTTGCTCATCTTCGTGACGCCGACGATTGTCAGCTCGAAGTACGGCACGGGGCTGGAGGATCAGGTGACGGGGCTAAAGAACGCCAACACGCGCACGGACGTGGCCGATATCAACGGCTGGCGCAACAACGCCAAGGGCGCGCTGCACCTCAAGAAGCCGAAGGACGATCAACTAGCGGGTCAGTACCCAGCGCCGGGTAATTGCAACGTGCCGGTGTCGTTTAAGGAGACGGCAGCGGACCGGGGGAATTGATCCTGGCGAAACCGTCATTCAAGTTATCGAATAAACCAACAAGCTCGGAGTTCGGGGTGCGTGTCGCCCCGGGCTTCGAGCTTCAGGTTTTTTGGGGAAGCGGGGTGTGAGATGCAGGATGACAGTCTTCTTGGTGGCTAAGCGTCATCATACAACGCACAACTCACGCTTGCGCCTGCATATTGCATCCTGCATCGTGCCTCCCTTTCCATGCCTTCCACCTACCAGCTCGCAGTCCTCGCCGGTGACGGCATCGGCCCCGAAGTGATGACCGAAGCCCTGCGCGTTCTCAACGCCCTGGAAAAACGTTTCTCTCTCACCTTTGTACGCCACGAGGCCCGTGTCGGCGGCGCGGCCATCGACGCCGACGGCCATGCCCTCCCGCCCGCCACCCTCGCGGCCTGCGAAAACGCCGACGCCATCCTCTTCGGCAGCGTCGGCGGCCCGAAATGGGAAACCTTGCCCCCGGCGCAACAGCCCGAACGCGCCGCCCTCCTGCCGCTGCGCAAGCACTTCGGTCTGTTTGCCAACCTGCGCCCCTCCGTCTGTTACCCGAGCCTGACCCATGCTTCGCCACTGCGCCCGGACATCGTCGCAGGTGGGTTCGACGTGCTCTGCGTGCGCGAGCTGACCGGCGGCCTCTACTTCGGCCAGCCCAAGTACACGGATCATGAAGCCGCCGACCCCGTTGCCATCGACACGATGGTCTACCGCCGCAGCGAGATCGAGCGCGTGGCGCGGGTTGCCTTCGACTCGGCCCGCGCGCGGGGCGGGCGGCTCGTGTCGGTGGACAAGGCCAACGTGCTGGAAAACAGCGTTCTCTGGCGGCGGACGCTCGTGGACGTGGCGCGAGAATATCCAGACGTGGCGTTGTCGCACCTCTACGTGGACAACGCAGCGATGCAGTTGATCCGCCGTCCGCGCGATTTTGACGTGATCTTGGCGGAAAACCTGTTTGGTGACATCCTCAGCGACGAGTTGGCGATGCTGACCGGTTCGCTCGGGATGCTGCCCAGTGCGAGCCTGGGCGAGCACCGGCAGAGCGGACGCCGCTTCGGTCTCTACGAGCCGAGCGGCGGCAGCGCGCCCGACATCGCGGGGCAGGGGATTGCCAACCCTGTCGCGCAGATTCTCTCGGTAGCGCTGATGCTGCGGCATTCATTCGGTGAGGAAGCGGCGGCGCAGGCGGTCGAGGACGCGGTGCGCGCGGCCTTGGACGATGGCTTCCGCACGGGCGACATTTTTGCGGGTGAGGGTCGGAAAGTCGGCACACGCGAGATGGGCACGGCGATTGTGGAACGATTGGGCTGATCCTTCGACCCCGTTCCAGCAATTAAGCAATGCTGAAAATGTTTTTGCGATGTAGCAAGCGGGAATGACGAATGACGAATGACGAATGACGAATGAAAGAGCTACGCACTGCCGTCTCCTCCTGCCGCCCGCTGCCTTCGTCATTCGTCATTCGTCATCTCCAAGCGCATACCGGGTTATTCATTCGCTGATGCTTAGATTTTCCCCGGATGCTTGGACTCTCCGGCCTTTGGACCTTCATCGCACCCTCATCCCCGCCTTCTCGTCCCACCGTAGCGGCTTACTCATCTTTGGCAGCGGCGACTCCTTGAGCGGATCAATCGCCGCCCCGTGCGGCCAGTCCGGCGGGTAAATCGCCACGAAACGCGCGTAGCCGCCCGTGCCGCCGCCGAACTTCGGATAACCGATTTCCACCAGCGCGCCTATCTCGGGCACTTGGTCGAGATTGGCAACACCCTCGGCCTGCGTGTAACCGTTGCGCAACAGCCACGCCTCGCCTTCCAGGTCGGGCGTCGTGTCGGTGTCGAGCGGTTCGTGGCCGTGGAAAAGGATGTGGCGTTGCTCGTGCAGGTATTTCAGCGCCGCGAGCGTGACGCCGGGGAATTTTTCTTCGGAGGCCAGCTTGGGATCGGGCCAGCGT
>CAXTBX010000012.1:0-58391 GCA_964242205.1 uncultured Chthoniobacterales bacterium | reverse complement strand
AATGCACGACGCCCGTGTGGTCCTGCGGCGAGCAGATGTTCGACGGGTCCTTGAACGTCAGCCACGGGTGGCCGGTCTCGAAGAGCATCGTCAGCATCTTGCGCCAGAGCGTGACGGCCTCCACGCGGCGGTGCAGCGGCAGTTCGCCCGCGTCGGCCTTCGCCTCGTACTCGGCGTAACGCGCCTCGAAGGCCTTGCCGTAGAGGTCGTGCAGGTCGGGGCAGTCGCTCGGGTTGAACAAGGTCCACATCCCGTTTTGCGCGACGCGCTTCATGAACAGGTCGGGAATCCAGTTCGCCGTGTTCATGTCGTGGGTGCGGCGGCGCTCGTCGCCGGTGTTCTTGCGCAGTTCGAGGAAGTCCTCGATGTCCAGGTGCCACGTTTCCAGGTAGGCGCACATGGCGCCCTTGCGCTTGCCGCCCTGGTTGACGGCGACGGCAGTGTCGTTGGCGACCTTCAGGAAGGGCACGACGCCCTGGCTCTCGCCGTTGGTGCCGCGGATGGTCGCACCGGTGGCGCGGATGTTCGTCCAGTCGTTGCCCAGGCCGCCCGCCCACTTGGAGAGTTTGGCGTCGTCGCTGATGACCTTGAAGATGTGGTCTAGGTCATCCATCACGGTGCTCAGGTAACAGGACGATAGCTGCGGATGCAGCGTGCCGGAGTTGAACAAAGTCGGCGTGGACGAGGTAAACCGTTGCGAGGAGAGCAATTCGTAGAACTCGATGGCGCGCTCGTTCTTCTGGTCGGCGGTTTCGAGGACGGCGAGGCCCATCGACACGCGCATCCAGAAATACTGCGGAGATTCCATCCGAGTACCTCTGTCGTGGATCAAATAACGGTCATAAACCGTTTGGAGACCCATGTAGGTAAAGCGGGTGTCGCGCTCGACATGCATCGCGTGAGCGATTTTCTGCACGTCGAAGGTCAGCAACGACGAGTCCAGCCGCCCCAGTTCCACGCCCCGACGCAGGTATGCCTCGAAATGCTCGGCGTGACGGGTCTTGAGGCTCGCCACGTTGAGGTTCTGGTCCGCGTCGCCCGGCAGCACCTCGCGGTAGATGGTGTTGAGCAGCAGCCGCGCGGCGACGTAGCTGTAAGCCGGCTCGCGCTCGATGCGGGCCTTGGCGGCGAAAATCATCGCCTTGTCGATCTCCTCGCAACGCACACCATCGTAGAGGTTTTGCAGCGTTTCCTCGGCCAATTCGCGCCAGTCAGTGTGGTCCTCCAGCCCGGCGCAGGCGCGGATGAGCTTGCGGCGGACGTGCTGCACGTCGAGCGGCTCCACGGTGCCGTCGGCCAAGGTCATGTTGAGCGTCGGACCGTCCGCCGCCACTTTGGCATCCTGCTGACCGCGCAGTAGGCGCGCCTTCTTGCGCTCCTCGCGGTACAGAATGTAAGAGCGCGCGATGGCATGCTGGCCGGAGCGCATCAGTTCGTTTTCGACGAGGTCCTGGATCAGTTCGACTTCCAGTTCCCGCCCATCGGCGGCGAGTTCGAGCGCTCTCTGCGCAACGGCGTTGGCCAGGTAAGCCACCGACGCCCGCACGTCATTCGAGGGCGTGCGGTCCTTGCCCAAGCCCATTTCATCCTTAAAAGCGCTTTCCAGCGCCAACTGGATGCGCGCCTCGTTGAAGGCTTCGAGGTGGCCATCGCGTTTGCGGACGAGAAAGCGTTCGGTTTCGCTGGGGGCGGTCGGCAGCAGGTCAAACTGGGTCTGGGTCGCGTCGGCAAGCATGGAAAAAATGAGTTTGGGTTGCGGAAATTGGCGGTGGAAGGGGCGACGATTTTATCGTTCCTGCAAATAACCGCCAGGGATGCTCATGCAGGGCCGCCCCACCGGGGGTTAGCCAGTAATTTTACCGTTTTGAGGCGACAAAATCCCAGGCGATGAACGTCGAGAACGTCCCCACCGGTACAACATCATCGGCAACAAACCCGCCCTGCTCAAGATCAACGATCCCCGAGTCAAGGAGCACGCCCGGACCGGGCGTCGCTGCCACTCTGCATCAGTTTACTGAAGTTCACCGAAGGGATGCTTCAAACCCCGGCTCGAAGTCTCTCTTCCGTGAACCCCCTTAGTTGTGGTCTGACAAACAGACCATACCACATATAGGGCGGTTATTCAAAGAACTACCCAACAGATTGATTTATGGGGTCATCGCGGTCAAAACTTTTTTGCGTGTACCCTCAACAAAAAAAGTTCGCCTCTGAAGGGACTTCTTTTGATCTTTTCCGGCATTATTTATGCGTCATGAAACCGCGCCAACCCGCAAATATATCTTTCCTCTCGGGCAAGCCCTCCGGCCAAATTCAGGCATTATTAATGCTAGCTGATTCGTGCGTTTTAGCAACCAAGGCTCGCGGCGTGATTCGCGGCAGTTGAGCAGCGCAGTCTGAAGAAGGGATGGTGGCCTGCGCGAGAGCATTTTACACTGGGAAAACGCTTTACCGGCCGCCAGTAATGTCTCATCATGCCGTCGTTTTCGGTGCAAGGGGCTGAACAATTCCGGTGTCATGGCTTACGTTTCCGGCTATCTCCACGACATTTTCGTTAGCTACGCCACAGCCAACGACAAGGTGGACGGGCTGGTGCGGCATTTTTACACGCTGCTGGCAGGAGCCATCGACGAGGCAGGGCTGCGGGTCCGCGACGAACACCATCCCGACGGCGTGGACATCTTCCTCGACCGGCGCAGCATCGAGACGGGCAGCGACCTGGCGGAGCAGATCGACACCAACGCCCGGTCGGCGGCGGTGTTCATCATGCTGCACTCTTCGGCCTACCTGAAGTCCGACTGGTGCCAGCAGGAAGCGAAGGCGTTCCTGTCGAACTACGACCCACGCCGTCCGAAGCTCACGGGCCGGTTCTTCGTGGCGTCGTTCGGCACGCGCGGAAACCCGGCGCAGTCGCCGCTCGAACTCGTGCGCGGTCGACGCTACCGAAAGTTTTACTACGTGAACGGGGACGGCGAGGATTTCCCGTTCGATCCGGGCCAGCCGCAGCAGCGCAACCCGGACGAATTGACCCTGAAGGAAGAAGCGCGGGAACTGGCGCGGGAGATCGTCGAAACGCTCGAAGCGATGAAGAACGAGCCACCGCCGCCCAGGGTATTTCTCGCGGAAACCTCGCCCGCGCGTCAAGCGCAGGCGGAGGACATCAGGAACTGGCTGCTGCAAAGGCAGGTGGTCGTCCTGCGCGCGTCGGGCACCGCGCCGGACTGGGAGACGGACAGCCGTGCGTTCATCGGGCAGGCCAGCCTCTTCGTGGACCTGTCCGAACCCGCGCCGACCCCGGCAGGCGTCCGGCAGGCGCAACTCGCCACGGAACTCGGCAAAAAGCGCGTGCGCTGGCTGCCGCGCGGCGAGTTAGCGCCCGAGGCCGCCCAAGTGGTGATGCAGGAAACCAGCCTCGTCGAGGAGACGCTGGAAGATTTCAAGACCTCGCTGCTGCCGTTGATCATCCAGACCAACCCCGGACCCGGCGTGGCGGGTGGGGCGGGTGGAGTGGGCGGCGCGCCCGCCGGTCCCCGCCCGATGGTGGTGCTCGTCAGCTCGAAGCTGGACGAGGCGTACCTCGCCGAACTTGAAAGGCAGATCGAAGCCCTCGGCGGCGGCAGCGACGCGCTCATCACCGACGAGGTGATCGCCAAGCCCGACGATTGGCACATGGAAATGGGCCAACGCATTGAGATGTGGAACGCCGTCAACGTCGTGTTTGTGGATGGCCAGTGCGCGGGGTCGTGGCGCGACACGCGGCTGCGCCACATGATCGGCATCGCCCACGAGGCCATGCCCACGCGTATCCCCGGCCTGTGCCGCTTCCCCCCGCCCAACAAACCCGACCGCCGCGTCAACCCGACGCCCGACCGGCTGATCTGCTTCGACCCCGGGCAACTTGATCAACTCAAGCTGTTGCTGGGATTGACCTGATTTCTCGTCCCGATGCCGCCACCCGCCGAAACCGAGCTTGCCGCCCCGCCCCGCGCCGCCACGCGCATGGTCGAGCTGCCACCCGCGCCGTACATCGGTCTGCGGGCGTTTCGACCGACGGAAGCCGTCATCTTCTGCGGGCGGGCACAGCAGCGCGCCGAACTGCTCGATATCCTGGCCGAGGATCGGTTTCTGGCCGTCGTCGGCGCGAGCGGGTCGGGCAAGTCGTCGCTCGTCTTCGCCGGGTTGCTGCCCGACATCCGCGACGGCCAACTCGCCGGCGTGGACCCGGGCGCGGCCCGGATCGCTTGCCTGCACCCGGAACTGCGGCCCTTCGCGCACCTGGCCGAGGCGCTCGCGCCGATCCTCCCAAGTGGCGCGGACATCGAGTCGGCCCTGCGTCGAGGACCGCTCGGGCTTTCGCAGTTGCTCGACGAGACTGAGTATCCGCCCGGGCAGGCGTTGATCATCGTGGTGGACCAGTTCGAAGAGATTTTTCGCTTCGCGGACCTGTCCAGTGCCGACCTGGAGCGCGAGGAGTTTGCCCATGCGGTGCGGCCCATGCTCGACGGCCCGCAGAACGAGGCGCAGGCGTTCGTCAACCTGCTGCTGGCGTCGGCGCAGGAAGCGCGGCGGCTCGTGTATGTGCTCGTGACGATGCGCTCGGACTTTCTCGCCCGGTGCGACCAGTTCGCCGGGCTGCCGGAGGCCATCAGCCACAGCCAGTTCCTGACCCCACGGCTCAACCGCTTCCAGCTCGAACAGGCGATCACGCGGCCCGCACGGCTCTTCGGGGCGACGGTGCAGCCGGAACTGGTCAACCTGATCCTCAACCAGATTTCCAACGCCCAGGATCAGCTCCCGCTCATGGAGCACGCGCTGGCGCGCACGTGGGAGCAGAAAAAGCGTGCGCAGCCGGAGGGGTCGATCCGGCTGGAGGTGAGCGACTACCTGGCCGTAGGCGGGCTGGCGTCGGCGCTGGACTGGCACGGCAACAGCCTGTGCGAGACGCTGGAGAAGACGAAGGGCATCCCCCGGGAGAGCGTCGAGCGGTTTTTTCGCTGCCTGGCGGTCACCGTTTCGCCGAACATCCCGCCGGTGCGGCGACCGGCGAGTGTGGCGCAAATCGCCGAGGAAACCGGGCTGCCGACGGACACGGTGCGCGCCATCGCCGACGCGTTCCGGGCCGAGGGGAACAACCTGCTGCGTCCGCCCGTGACCGAGGTGGCGCACCTGGAGGACGACCGCTTCGTGGACATCGTACACGAGAGCCTGCTGCGGCAATGGCAATGGCTCACAGAATGGACGCGCGCGGAATGGCGGCAGCGGCGGGTGTTCGAGGAGTTGGCGCAGGCGATGGGCGTCTGGCTGGAGCAGAACGCGGCGGACAGCAAGCACCCGCTGGCAGGGCTGCGCCGCTGGCAGCGCGCGGGCGAGGTAGTCTCGACCCGGCTCTACCGGGAGGCGCTGCCGTTCCTGGAACCGGAGGCCGAGGCGGCGCGGGCGGCGATCCCGCGCCAGGCAAAACGCTACGGCCTCGACTGGAACGGGCTGGCCGGGTTTTGGAAGCAGGTGCGGCTCTGGAAGCAGATGGCTGCCGTGGCGAGCACCGCCGGAGCCGGGCTGGTGGTGTTGTCGCTGCTGCTCGTCGTGGCGGTGGTCGGCGTGGCGGCGCTGTGGGAGAGGACACGGCTGTCGGAGCGGGATGCGAAAAAGTCGGAGGCCAACGCGCACCTGGAGATGACAGTGGCCAAGCAGGCGCGCGACGAGGCCGAAAAAGCCCGGCAGGACGAGCAGCAGGCGCGGCGCGCGGCGGAAGCCAGCCAGCGGAGCGCCGTGCTGGAGGGTGTCCGGACGAGCGCGGATCTGCTGATCGTCAACGAGAACCTCAAGACGTTGGTCGAAGCCGTGACCAAGTCGGGCCGGGACGCGTCCGCGTTGGACGCACTGATCAAGAAGCCGGAATATCAGTCGCTGCTGGCGCCCAAGCCGGTGGCCGTGGGGGCCACGACCGGCGAGCGGGTGGTGGCCGGAGCGGCAGCACCGGTGGAGTTCAGCCTGGACGGGATTGGGGCGCACAGCACGCCGCGGGTGGCGTTCGCGTGGGGACCAGACAAGGCATTGCTCGTCGCCGCGGTCACGCCATCCGGCACGAGCGCGGGTGCAGGTTGGTCGTACTGGAGCGGCTGGTGGAACCTGTCGCAGGCCGCACCGGCGGCGGTGGACCTGCAACTCGAATCGCGCTCCCTCGTCGGCTCGCAGGACGACGTGTTGTTGATAGAGGGCGGACGCATCCGGCGGGTGACCGGGGGCGGCGCGATCTTCATTTCCGCCGACTGCAGGCAGACGATCACCACGGCGAAGCTGGTGGGAGACTCGCCGCGAGTGGTGCTCGTGGGCACGTCGATGGGACAACTCGGCCTGTGGGACGGCCAGCACGACACCCGCGTGGATTTGTACGACGTGAAGCTCGGCGAGGTGAGCAGCGTGGATTACGTGACGAAGGGGCCGCGCACGGTGTTGGCGGCGGACACCAGCGGCGTGACGAAGTGGTGGACGTTGCTGCCCGGCGGCGCGTTGTTCGATGCGATGCAGGTGCCGATGGGTACGCACGAGCATCACGGCAGTCCTGGGCCGCGTTGCGCAATTCTCAGCCCGGATGCTCGCTGGGTCGCCATCAGCGCCTCGGTGGGGCCGCCGCTGCTGATCGACGCGCAAACGGCGGAGATCACCACGTCGTCTTCCAAGGGAGCGCCCAGCGAGGCGACCGGAACCGGGATCAAGCCCGCCACCTTGCCGATGAGTTTCAGCAACGATAGTTCGATGCTCGCCTGCGACGGCGGCGACGGTGCCGTGCACCTGCTGGACGCGATTCATCGAGGGCCGCAGTGGCCGAGGAAAATGACCGCTACGATGAAGCTGGAAGCCGTGCTCTCCGGCCACCACGGCCCGCTGACCGCGCTGCGCTGGTCGCCCAAGGGCGATTATCTGCTGTCGGCGGGCACGGACGGGTCCACGATCCTCTGGCAACAACCGCTGGCGCGCTTGCAGATCACCTATAACGAACAGCCCTACCTGCTACCGGCGCACAAAGGGGGCGTCACCGACGCCGCGATCAGCCCCGACGGCCGGTTTGTCGCCACCACCGGGATGGACGGCGTCGCGCGGGTGTACCCGTTGCGGCCCACGTTGCGCGGCACCTTCCGGGAGTGGGGCGGACCGAAGGGGCGTCCGCCGCTGGACAAGGAAATGGCACTGCTCGATCTCAGCGACCTCAAGTCGCCGCAGTTCAGCAAGTATTTCCTGCCCGAGCAACCGGCGGGGACCACGGGCCTGGTCGCGCGGCTCAACCCCGAGGCGTTTTACGTCAACGCGCGCTGGAACTACAGTTTCACACGCCGCTCGACGCTGCGGAACACGCGGGTGCTCTTGCGCAAGCTCGACCACGCCGGGAAACCGACCGGTGACACCATCGAAGCTCAGCCGGTCGATTGGGGGCCAGGCGAGGAATCGCACTACGCCTTTGACCTGTCGCCCGGCGCGGCCCGCGCGTTGAAACTGGCTCCCACCGACAGTGTGGAAATGGAGATTCCCCTGCTCGACCTGACCTCGGAGGACGACAATTACAAATGACCGCCCGCGCGAAGAAACCCGCCCCGCCCGCCGCCAACCCGCCACCGGACGACAAGGAGTTGTCGCCCGACGCCAAGGCCGCGCACCAACTCCTCACGGAGCTGCGCACGCGTATCTCCACCCAGCCGTTGCCTTACCAGTACGGCGTGGAAGAGCGTGCGCTGACGAGTCTGTTCGAAGTCTTCGGCCACACGCGGGAGGCGATCCGCGCCAACCCGGGCTGCGAACGGTTTGCCGCGCGCGCGACGGAAGTGCTCAACGTCGTCCTGCGCCCGATGACGGCCAAGTGGCACCGCGCGCTGGAGGAACACCGGCTGGCAAGCCACGACGGCGCGGACGCGTTCCGCGGCGAACTGCGGACCTTGCAGACGCAGTTGCGCACGTTCGCGCGCGAGCTGCACCGCATGGCCTACGGCACCGACGCGGAGGACGCGCTGACGCCCAACGTGATGACGCCCGACGCGCTGGCGAAGCTCGCCGAGCCGCTGGCCTTCGGCTTCCGGGCGACCACGCCGCTGGCCGCCGAGAAAGCCGACCGCATCCAGGCGGACGAGGCGGCCAGCGTCGCGCAACGGAGGACCCATTTTGGAGTCGCCACCGCGCCCGGCACCGACGCCGTGGGGTTGGCGCTGTCGGGCGGCGGCATCCGCTCGGCGTCGTTCAGCCTGGGGGTGGTGCAGGTGCTGGCGGAGCGCGGGCTGCTGGGGCAGGTCGATTTTCTGTCCACGGTGTCCGGCGGCGGCTACACGGGCAGTTTCCTGACCCGGCGGCTCGGCAACGGCGAGCCGCACGACCAAGTCGCTGCGCCGCGCGGCCCCGATCCGGAACCGATCCGCTACCTGCGGCAAAACACGCGCTACCTCTCCGGCAACAACCTCAAGGAGCGTTGGTCGATGGTGTGCGCGACGCTGGCGGGGATGCTCTTAAATTGGACCACACCACTGCTGGTCATGGCGGTGCTGGCACTGGTCGCCACGTTCGTCGGGCCGGTTTTCTCGCCGCACCGCTGGGGGCTGGTGAAATTTTTCGCCGCGCTGACGCTCATCGCGGTCGGCGGCTACGGCTGGGGGATGCGCGGCGGCAAGGATACCAGTTCCGCGACGGGTGGCCTCCTCGCCTGGCTGCTGGCGGCCACGCTGGCCATCGGCGCGGCGGCGCTGCTCCACGACCTGCGTTACCTGTGGCTGCCGGACTGGTGGCATCACCACCATCCGCGCCCGCTTTCCGCCACGCTGGCCTTGCTCGTCGGCAGCACGGCGACGATCACGCCCGCCATCGTCCGCATCGTGCCGGTGGCGATGAACCCCAAGTGGCGGCAGTTGTTGCTAAAAATTGCGCTGGCGCTCGCGGGCCTGGCCGTGCCCTGCGGGGCGGTCGTACTGTTCTACGTGCTGCTCGACCTCGGGCAGCATCACCCTTGGCTGTTGCTTTTGGCTGCGGTCGCGCTGGGAGCGGTGAGTTTTTACGTGGTGGACATCAACCTCACGGGGCCGCACCGGCTCTACCGCGACTGCCTAGCGCGGACGTTCATCCAAAAAACGGCGGGCGGCTCGCCGCACGTTCTGTTGGCGGACATTAACCAGGCGAACACCGCGCCGTATCACCTGATCAACGCGACGCTCAATGTGCCGGCGAGCGAAACCGCCGCCTTGAAGGACCGCGGCTGCGATTTCTTTACGTTCTCGAAGCACTGGACGGGGTCGGCGTCCACCGGCTACGAGCCGACCGAGAAGTGGCGCACCAACGCGCAGGGCGTTGACCTGGCCACGGCGATGGCGGTCAGTGGCGCGGCGTTTTCGGCACACATGGGCCTGGGTTCGATGCCGACGCTGACGGCACTGCTTACGCTGCTCAACGTGCGGCTCGGTTTCTGGATCAAACGACCCGGCACGCCGCCGGGCAACCCGCTGCCGGGCTTCTGGTGTCTGCTGCGCGAAACGCTCGGCGTTGCCATGACCGAAAAATCGAACTGGATCAACCTTTCCGACGGCGGGCACATCGAGAACATGGCCGTGTACGAACTGTTGCGCCGCCGCTGCAAGTTCATCGTCTGCGTGGACGGCGAGTCTGATCCCACGTTCACGTTCCAGGGGTTGATGACGCTGACGCGCCACGCGCGGATCGACTTCGGGGTGAATATCGAGCCGGTGTTGGACGACTTGCGGCAGGACGCCAGGACTTTGCAAAGCCGGAGTCATTTTCACCTCCGCCGCATCCTTTATCCTGAGGGCGTCGGGCTGCTGCTTTACATCAAACTCAGCATCACGGGCGACGAGTCGGAAATGATCCGTCGCTACCGGACAAACCACCCGGAATTTCCGCACCAGACGACCTTGGATCAGTTTTTTGACCAGGAACAGTTCGAGTCTTACCGGCAACTGGGTAGCCACGCGGCAGAGGCGCTGTTCAAACCGGTGCTGATGGACGGCAAGACCCCAGCGACGATCTCCGCGTGGTTTGAGCAACTGGCGAAAAATCTTCTTGAGCCGTAGGTTCGGTACGGCTCGTTTCATCGTCATGGAGATAGATTTCGATCAATTAAAAATTCCCTTTGTTGGCGTGGGCTGCATCGTCACGCGCGGGGGGCAGTGGCTGCTCGTGCGTGGCCGGAGCGGTTACTGGTCCACGCCCGGCGGCCACCTCGACTTCGGCGAATCGCTCGAAGCTTGCGCCGCGCGCGAAACGTGGGAGGAGACCGGCGTCGTGGTCACAAACGTCCGGTTTGTGGCCGTCACCAACGACGTGCTGCCGGAAGCGGGCAAGCACTACGTCACCATCTGGCTGCGGGCCGAGGCAGACACCGCCGAGACGAATATCAACGACCTGGCAGAAATCGCGGAAGCAGGCTGGTTTGCCCCGGACGCGTTCCCACAACCGCTGGCGGGTTATTTCGAGAATTTGCTCGCGGGCCGCTGCCTACCGCCCGCGCTGGCTGACTTACCTTGGCCCCGAACATGAGCGAACACCGATCCACCGTCGTCTGGAACCGCCGGGGAGCCGTCTTCACGGACAATCGATACAGCCGGGGCCACGTCTGGCGCTTTGACGGTGGGACCGAAGTGCCCGCTTCGTCGTCGCCGCACGTCGTACCGCTGCCCATGTCGGTCGCAGCAGCCTTGGACCCGGAGGAGGCGTTTGTCGTCAGCCTGTCGAGTTGCCACATGCTGTGGTTTCTTTCGCTGGCGGCGCACGCGGGGTGGACCATCGAAAATTACCGTGACGAGGCCGCAGGAACCGTGGGTAAAAATGCCGACGGCAAACTGGCGATGTTGGTCGTGACGCTCCGGCCCCGGGTTGATTTCGCAGGTGATCGACAGCCGACGGCCGCCGAGATCGAAGCGCTGCACCACCGCGCCCACGAGGAATGCTTCCTCGCTAACTCGGTCAAAACCGAGGTGCGTTGCGAACCAGCGGGGCTGGACGAATGACCTGAGTTAGAGGCGATCTGCGCCGCCTCGCACGGAACGTGCTCAACAGGGTACGGGGCCTGAACGGTACCCAAAACTACTCTGTTACGTTCATGAATTTCTCCTGGTTTCGCCCTGCCGTTTTTCTGCTCAATCGTCTGCGGTTTCCGCAAAAGTTTGCGTTGATCAGCCTGCTTTTCGCCGTGCCGCTGGGACTGGTGATTTATTTCCTGTGCAACAACATCAACGATCAGGTGCAGATGGCGCGCCTGGAGATCGACGGCGTGCAGTACCTGACACCGCTCCAGAAACTCGGCGAACAACTGCCCCAGGCGATGTCCCTCGCCCATGCCTCGCTCGAAAAACAGGCGTTCGCCGCCGAACACCTGCCCACCCGCCAGGCCGAGATCGACGGCACGATGGAGCAATTGGCCGAACTCGACGAGCAACTCGGCAGCCGGTTGCACACAACCCAGCGTTTCCGCGTGCTGCGCGCCGCTTGGGAAGACCTCAAGGACCAGTTCCCGAAACTCACCCCCGACATCGCTGATGATCAGTTCCGCAAGATGGGTCAAGAGGTACGTGACCTGATGGCCTTCGTCGGTGACGAGTCCACGCTGATCCTCGACCCAGACCTGGACTCTTATTACTTCATGGACGCCGTGTTGCTCAAGCTGCCCGCCAGCCTGGACATGGTTTCGGAGGCCCGCTATCTCGTGGCGCGCAAGCTGCAACCCGGCCACGAACTCGGCGCCGGCGACGACGCCAAGCTGGCCGTGCAGTCCGGCCTGCTCAACTCCAACCTGGAACAGCTGGACCGTGGGTTCGGCGTGGCCTTCGCCCACAACGCCAGCGGCACCAGCCGCATCGCCCTCGACAGCCCGCTTTCGCAGCACGTCTCGGCCACCCGCAGCCTGCTGCGCGTGCTTGACAACGCCACGGTCAACCGCTCCGTGCCGATGGATGCCGAGCAGTTCCAAAACATCGCCTCAGCCTGCGTCGTCAGCATTTCGCGCCTGTGGGACCGCAGCGCGGCGGAACTCATCTCGGTGCTCAACTTCCGCAAGCACAACCTGCTGCTCCGGCTCTTTCAGCTCATCGGGCTCGCGTTCCTGGCCGTGCTGGTGGTGACATATCTGTGGATCGGCTTCTACAAATCCGTCATGCAAACCGTGCGCGGGATGCAAGCCGCCGCTACGCGCATGGCCGAGGGCAAGCAGGACATCACGGTGGAGTTGCAAACGCGCGACGAACTCGGGTCCGCCGCCCGGGCTTTCAACAGCGTGGCCATGCGGTTGCAGCAGACCGGCGCGCGGTTTCAGCGCATCTTTGAAGGCTCGCTCGACGGCATCTTCCAGACCTCGCCCGAGGGGCGCTACCTGGCGGCCAACCAAGCGCTCGCGCACATCTATGGTTACACGTCGCCGGAAGAGTTGATCGAAAGCTGCTCAAAGATCGACCAGCAGATCTACGTGGAACCGGCGCGCCGCGACGAGTTCCGCGCCGCCATCGCCCGGAACGGCACCGTCACCGATTTTGAATCCCAGATCTGGCGCAAGGATCGGTCCGTCATCTGGATCACCGAAAACGCCCGGTTGATCCGCGACGAGCACGGCCAGCCGCTGCATTACGAGGGCATCGTGCGCGACATCACCGCCGAGAAAAAAGCGCGCGAGGACCTGGGCCAGGCCGTCGCCGCCGCCGAAGCGGCCAACCGCGCCAAGACGGAGTTCCTGGCGAACATGAGTCACGAAATCCGCACGCCCATGAACGCCATCCTGGGCTTTTCTGAACTGCTGACCGGGCTGGTGCGCGATCCCAAGGCCAAAAGCTATCTTTCGGCCATTCATTCCAGCGGACACACGCTGCTGCAGCTCATCAACGACATCCTCGACTTGTCCAAGATTGAGGCAGGCAAGCTGGACCTCGAAAACGACAACATCTCCGTGGGCGCAGTCCTGCGGGAGATCCAGCAGATCTTCTCGCAAAAGGCCGCGCAGAAGGACGTGCAACTGCGTGTCGAACTCGACCCCACTCTGCCCGCCGGGCTGTGGCTCGACGAGGTGCGGCTGCGTCAGATCCTGTTCAACAGCGTTGGCAACGCGCTCAAGTTCACCGAGGAAGGCTCCGTGCTCATGCGTGCCTCATGCGAATCTATTCCCGGACAGACCGACCGCGTGCGGCTGCTTTTGGAGGTGGAGGACACCGGTATCGGCATCCCCGAAGGCGAACAACAGCGCATCTTCGAAGCGTTCACCCAGCAGGCCGGGCAGAGTACGAAGAAGCACGGTGGCACCGGCCTGGGATTGACCATCACGCAGCGGCTGGTCGAGATGATGGGCGGTAGGATTTCGCTTTGGAGTACGCCGGGGGAGGGGAGCCGTTTCCGGTTCACCTTCGACGACGTGAAGGTGGTCGGCGCGCAAAAGGAAGAGGTGGCGGAAGTCGTGGCGGTGCTGGACGTGGGGCAGTTCGAAGCTGCCACGGTGCTCGTCGTGGACGACGTGGAACTCAACCGCGACCTGTTCCGGGCTTTCTTTGAAAACACGCACCACCGTTTCATCGAGGCGGTCAACGGGCGCGAAGGCATCGAGGCCGCGCGCCGCGAGCGGCCCGATCTCATCCTGATGGACGTGCGGATGCCAGTGATGGACGGGGTCCAGGCCACGCGCACTTTGAAAGCTGATCCGGAGTTGAAGCACATCCCCATCGTCATCGTCACCGCTTCGGCGATGCGTAGCGAGGAGCAGGAACTGAAGCCCATCGCTGACGGGTTCCTGCGTAAACCCGTCAGCCGCATCGATCTCACCAGTCAGTTGAAACACTTCTGGAAGGTGTCATCCGAGCCTCGGAACGCCATTTACGCAGACCACGTTACGGCAGACCCCGGCGAGGGCATCCCGCCCGGCATACCCGAGCGTACCTCTGACCTGCTCGCCGCGCTCGCGCCGTTGGAGGACGAGGTCTGGCCCACGCTGTGCGAAGCGCCGGTCATCAGCGAAGTGCAGGAATTTGGCGAAACCCTGCACGCTCTGGCCGTCGGGCACGGCAGCCCGCGGCTGCTGCAATTCGCGCAGCGTCTGCTCGGCTATGCCAACGCTTTTGAACTCACCGAGATGGAAAATACCTTGCAGGACTTTTCCAAAATGGTATCCGCGTTGAAACATTCCTCCGCCTCTTCCCTGGTAGTAGCCGCTGTTGCCTGATGACCTTCGTAAATTCACGCATTTCTACCCGCCCGACGACGGGCAATTCTGCGGCACCCCGGTCGCTGATCCTCATCGTCGATGACGTGCCCGAGAATCTCCAGGTGCTCGCCAGCTATCTGTCTAACGTTGGCTACGAGGTGCTCCCAGCCACCAGCGGCTCCAAGGCGCTGAATTTCGCACGCGCACGCATGCCCGACCTCATCCTGCTCGACGTTTCGATGCCGGAAATGGACGGTTTCGAGGTTTGTCGCTGCTTGAAGAACATGCCGGAGCTTTCCAACATCCCGGTGCTGTTCATCACCGCTCGCACGGACACGGAGGACGTGGTGCGCGGGTTCAACGTGGGCGGGGTGGACTACATCACCAAGCCATTCAACTCGACCGAGCTACTCGCGCGTGTTAAGACGCACCTCGAACTGAAAAACGCGCGCGACGCCCTGCTGAAGTACAACCAACAATTGACCCGGCAGGGAGATGATCTGCGGCAGTTGGACGAGGAGAAAAACCGCCTGCTCAGCATCGTGTCCCACGACATGCGGGCGAGTTTCGCCAACGTCATCAGCGTGTGCGACAGCTTGTTATCGCCCGACGACCACGAAGCGCGCGAGGAAACAGAGGAGACGTTGCGGCTGCTTGTGCAAGAAGCGGAACACATGATTTTGCTCGGGCAAAATTTGCTCAACGCCGACGCCATCGGCCACCAAGGTTTGCGCCTGCACCGCGAACAGATCGACCCACTGGAGAGCCTGAAATTCGTGGCCGACAAGCATCGCCGTTCTGCCGTGCTCAAGCAAATCACGCTGACGGTGGCCGCTCCGGTGAGTGCGGTTCCCGTCTTAAACACCGACCGCACGGCCTTGGTGCAAATCCTCGACAACTTGGTTTCCAACGCCGTGAAATATTCTCCGGCGGGTGGCTCGGTGTCGCTCACGGTCAGCCTGGCTGCCGCGCCGGGACAGTTGGAATTTTGCGTCATGGATGGTGGTCCAGGTTTGAGTGAAGAGGATCAAGAGAAGCTTTTCGGTGAGTTCGCCCAACTGACCCCGCGCCCGACCGGTCGTGAGCAATCGTTCGGATTGGGGTTGTGGATCGTCAAGCGCATGACCGAGGCCATCGGCGGTGCCGTGCGGTACGAACCCAATCTGCAGGGGTACGGGGCGTGTTTTCGCGTGCGGCTGCCGACCGAGTCGGTGGTGGCTTGACCGGTTGGTGATCCTTATCTGGGTTAAATGCGGCCGTCCGCTTGCCGCAAAACTTCGTTGGCGCGTAGGGCAGCGGCGGTGCGGTTTTCCAATCCCATCTTTTCGTACACGCGTTGCAGATGCTTCTTTACAGTTTTCAGCGCCATGCTGAGGATAACCGCAATTTCCGGCGAGGTTTTTCCCTCGCCGACCCAATAAAGGACCTCCGCCTCGCGCTCGGTTAGACCGAGCGCGGCGAGCAGGACCAGACTCGGGTCGGGAGCCTCCTCGCCGAGTAATAGCACGGCTAACTCGCCGGGCGCGGTGCCCGCTTCGGCGAAACGGCGCACCCGCAGCCGCACGCCGTCCGGTCGCGCCGGCGGCGCCTGCCCATCCAGAAACGTGGTAGGCAGGACATCGTCGGGTAAGGAATCCGGCAGGTGGCGCGCGAGGAGTTCGCGGGCGCGGCGGGTGCAGAAAACCAGTTGGCCCTCGCGGTCCGCCACGGCCACCGCCGCCGGCAGCGCGTCTTCCAGGCGTGCTTCCGCCTCCCGGCGTAGGCGCACCTCCGTTTCCAAAGTGCGCCGCAGGCGTTGCAGTTCGAGTTGCGCCCGCAGCCGCGCCAACACTTCCGCAGGTTCAAACGGCTTGGAAATGAAATCGACCGCCCCGGCGGCGAACCCGGCGAGCCGGGCCGCTGTGTCCGTCAGAGCCGTCATGAACAGGACAGGAATATCACGCGTTGTGTCGTCCTCCTTTAAGCGTCGGCAGGTAGCGAAGCCGTCGAGTCCAGGCATCAGCGCATCGAGCAAGATCAAGTCCGGCAGCCGATGGCGCACCTGCAACAGCGCGCGTTCGCCGCCGTCGGCCACCAAAGTTTCAAACCCCTCGCCGACCAGCAGGTCGAGCAAGACCGAGAGGTTGGCCGGTGTGTCGTCCACCAGCAGCACGCAGGGCCGGACGACGGAGGAAGAACCGCCCGAAGCGGGTGCTGGCGATGACGTGCTCATGAGGTCGTGGAATGGTCAAGCGCGTCGGGATCACCCGTTTGTTCTCGCCAAGCTTCTTGCAGGAGCTGGGTAATTTCGTCCATTCGAAAACCGGCTGCCATACGTTCCAGCCGGGCGGCGAAGGCCCCGCCGCCGGAGAGTTGCTCGCGCAAGCCAGCGAGTCTTTCCCGCAGCCGGACGATGTCCCCCGCCAGCGCGAGGTTTAGCAACGCTGCGATCTCCGGTGCGGGCGGCAGCGGCCCGAGATTTTCCATGGCGGCGGGAAGCGTTGCCGAGTCGACCGAATCCCGAACGTGTTCGAGTGTTCCACCGCCCTCCGCGACCGGCAACGGGACCGCAAACCAAAAGCGGCTGCCTTGGCCCAGTTCACTCGCCACCTCCAAGCGTCCACCCATGCATTCCACCAGCCGCGCGCTGATGTTTAGCCCCAGTCCTGCGCCGACCGTTTGTCCCCGGTGGCTGGGGACCTGGTGAAACGGTTGGAAAATCGCCGTCAATTCCTCGGCAGGGATGCCGATGCCGGTGTCCGCCACCTCGAAGCAGATCGCACCGTCCACGACGGACCGCACGCGCAACGCCACCTCGCCCCGGGCCGTGAACTTGACGGCATTGCCGAGCAGATTGACCAACACTTGCCGCAACCGCCCGGCATCGCCGAGCACCCTACGCGGCAATGTGGGATCGGCTTCCAGGCGGAACCCGGTCCGCGCGTCGCCCGCCCGCAGGCGAAACTCGCCGCACAACGACCGCAGCAACTCGTCCAGTGCGAATGGTGCCACGCGTAACTCGAAACGCCCGGACTCGATGCGCGAGAGGTCGAGAAGCTCGTCGATGAGGCCGAGCAGGTGCTCGCCGCTGGTGACGATCAGCGAAAAACGCTCGTGGTTTTTCGTGTCCAAACGTGGGTCGCGCAAGGCGACGCGCGCGCCACCGAGGATACCCGTCAGCGGGGTGCGCAGTTCGTGGGTGATTTGGGTCAAGAAAGCACTTTTGGCCCGGTTGGCGTCCTCGGCGGCGGCACGCGCCTGCTCACGCGCTTCTTGCAGCGCCTTGCGCGTGGTGATGTCCACGAGACTGCCCTGATACACCGATTGGCCTGTCGCCGGATCGACCACCAAGCGCACGCTTTCCGAAGCCCAGAAAGTGCTGCCGTCTTTGCGTCTGACCTCGGATTCGAGGTTGGTGATGACCTTATTTTGAGTTAGCTCCTGCTGAATCTCTTGCCGCCGTTCGGGGTCAACGTAAAACTGCCTGCCCACGTTCACCAGCAGCGTCCGCATTTCTTCCGGGTCACGGTAGCCGCAGAGTCTGGCCATCGCGGGATTGGCGCGCAGGTTGTGGCCGTCGAGCGAGGATTGGTATAACCCTTCAATCGCGTGTTCGAAGATGGACCGGAATTGCTCCTCGCTCAGGCGCAGTTGACGGGTGCGGCTGGCGACGAGCGCTGCCAGCCGTGCGCGCTCGCGACGGGAGTCGATGATGCGCGCGACTACAAATGCCACCAGCGACCCGGCGACCGCGAGCAGCAGGCTCCGGTACATGAGTGTCCACATGCGCGCGCCACGCCACCACTCCGCCGCCTGATCCATCAAATCGGTCAGCGGGAGCGGTGAGCAATACGGGTCGAACATGGGGGCGCGCGGTTTGCGTCAGTCGAGGAATTCTGCGGCGCGTTAGGTGGAAAGGCACAAGGCAAAAGTTGACAGACGAGAGAGAACAATAGCATGACAGGCTGCCGCTAATTTTGTACGGGGTCCGGGTGAGAAAACGCGGTGACGTGGCGACTGGGTTCGCGGTAGAGGACGTAGAGGTTTTCCATGATGGCCGCCAGCTTGACATGATCCAACCAAGCCGCCCCACCGAGCCGCTGCCGGGCGGCGGTGGTCAACGGGATCGGGAAGGTTTCCGCCGGTGCCGCGCCGATTCCTACCAGGGTTGGAAAACTGACGTCTGCAGTTTGCCGCGCCAGCAAACGACGAACATTCCGCTCGCCGATGCGCTGGTAGCTCATCGTCTCCACCTCCAGGCCCGGGACGATCATCTTGACGGCGTAGATGCCCGGGCCGGGCGGCGAAAGATCCGCCCAAAGCACGTCAAAACCTTCCTGCGTCAGGCGGGCAACCGTGTGGTGCAAGAGCGCATTTTTGTCAGACGCCAGCGCCGGGTCCGAGGCAGCAGGCAGGTCGGCGAAACTTGTGCGGGCGTCTACCGCAAACACCGGCGCGAGGACTTGGCGCATCTCTGGCCAACCGCACGTCACCCAACGCTGCATCCCCGCCAGACCTCGCGGTTCCTCGTCGGCGGGGTTGACGATCTGCTGGTATGCCTCCAGATAACCCGGCGGAGTAAAGCGCCGGACGAAATCCAGCGGTCCGTGAAAGAGCGCCAGCCGGGCGCGCGACGAGGCGAACTCCAGCAGGGCCTTGCGCAACGCTACTTCCGGCACGGGATGGACCGCCTCCCCGCAGGCCGCCGCCATGACCGGCAGCCCTACGCTCGCCGTCGGGCGGTCGTAACCGACGACGTAGAGGTTTACAAACCCGAAATCTGTTGCGGCGACCTTGATGATGATCTCAACACCGGCGGCGTCGTAACGGTCCAGCAGCGCGCGGGCGGCGGGGTCGGTGATCGTGCCCAGGTCAAGGGCAGTGCGGCCCGCGAGGGCGCGGTACTGAACGCTGTTGCCGTCGCGTTGCAGCAGTTCGAGCAGGCCGTGGACCTGGGCCATCGCCAGCGTGGTGCCCGCGCCGTGGCCGTTGGTGATGGGCGTCACCAGGCGAGTCAGGCCGGGAACCGGCGGCGCGTCCATCCCGGCGCAGGCGACGAATTCTACCGGAACCAAAACCGTCTCATCGTTGGACCAGCGGCGGCACTTGATCCATTCAAGGGTCGTGTCCGGCGCGTAAGGGCTGCCCGCCTCCAGACAAAGCGCGACCGGATCGACGATGCCACGTTCGCCGTGCTGAGCGAGCATTTCTCGGTGCGACCCGGTCAATCGCTCCATCTTGGCGAGGGCAGCGCTGGAAGACACTTCTTCCGTCAGCTCGCCGTAGGCTCCGATGCGGGCTGCCTCCTCCGTTTCGCCGTAGCCTATACCCTCGCAAAGCGGCCAGGACAACGTGGAACCAACCTGCTCGCGCGAAGGAAACAGCGTGATGGCCTGGACCGGCACGCCGAGCCGATCCAACGGCGTCAGCGGAAATTCCAGCAGTCGACCAGGTGGTAGGGCTGCCCGGTACGCGTTTATGGCTTGGGCGAGGGACATATTCATCGGGGAAGTAAAGGCGTCACGCAGGGGTGGCCGAGGAAGGTTTCTGCGTAGGCGCTGGCGGTAAGTTCCGCCGCTGCCTCGCAAGCGTGGAAGGAGATGAGTTTTTCGCGCAAGGGGGCAGGGCCACCGAACTGAAACCCGATCTGTGACGCGTAAAGCGCGCACCCGGCGATCTTCCGGTCCAGCACGGCGGTCGACAGCGGTACGCGGCAAGGAAAGAGGTCTTCCTCCAGGCGCAGCAGCCCGGCGGGCTGGGCGGCGGGTTCGCGGATGGCATAGGGCGTGTCGCGGTACCAAACGACGCGCTCGACGGGCCAGGCTACCAGCGTAGCGCGGATCGCTTGCAGATGGTCGACGTGGTTGCCGAGGCCTTGGGGAGCAAAGACCAGATCGGGTTGTAGTTCATCGTCTAGCGCGACCAAGTCTTCGCTCAACGGCTGCCAGACGGCATCCTCAGCGCGGATGCCCGCGAACAACGCCGCCGGGGAGTCGTAGCCGCGATGCGGGGCTTCGTGGTAATCCCAGCGCCGCGCGTCGCGGACATTGGCCGACGCGGCGTAGGACTCGTCCTCCGACCGGCGCAGGGACATGTAGTCCACCTCTGGCGCGATGCCTTTGTCGGTCTGGCAACGGAGCGCGAAGCCCTGCGGGTCCGGCACGGAAGCGGTGAAGACCGTGCAGAGCACGACCCGCCACACGGGATCTTCGGCCAACCGCAGCAGGGTGCCGCCGCACGAGAAAGCCACGTCGTCGAGATGAGGCGAGAGAAAAAGGGCCGTCGGCATCGGATGAAAGTTGGAATGACCTAGAGCAGGTGCGGCGCGGCGCGGTAGCGGCAGGCCGGGTCCATCGGTACGCGCAAGGTCCAGCCGTTGTCGGGTGCGGTTCCCTGGAGTCGGTCGTATACCCCGGCGATCTGCTGCGCCACGACCGGCCAGGAATACAGCCGATGCACCTCTTCAAACCCGCAATTCGCCAACCGGCGGCGCAACGGCGCGTCGTCGAGCAGACGGCCCAGCGCGTCGGCCAATGCGGGGATGTCGCCGGGCTGGACCAACAGGCCGTTTTCACCGTCGCGCAGGCAATCCACCACGCCGACCGCATGGCACGAGACGATGGGCAGCCCGGCGCTCATGGCTTCGAGGATCGTGTTGGAAAATCCTTCGGAGTATGTCGGCGAGGCGAACAGATCGGCCCGCCGATACACCGCCGGGACGTCGTCGTAAGGGACGTAACCCAACTCGGTATAAGCATCGTCCAAGCCGAGCAGCCGGACCCGCTCAGCCACGGCGGCGCTGTCCGGCCCGATGCCGGAATACAGGAGTCGAGCGCGCCGGGCCAGCGCGTGCCCACGACGGCACAATTCGGCGAAGGACTACAGCAAATGCAGTGAGCACTTGCGACGCTCCACCCGACCGTGGTAGAGGATCGTCAGTCTCGAGGCGTAGATCCATTCGCCAGACCGCCAATCGTCGCGGGGACGGAAACGGGTGGCGTCCACGGCCCCCGGCACGACCGTGAAACGCTCGGGCGGCGTGCCGTGGTTGCCGCGCACTTCCTTGGCAAACGAGCGCGAACCGATGAGCAACGCCCCGGCGTGGTCCAGGACAACGCGCATCGCCTCGCGGTGCGTTTCGCAACAGTTTACACCAACCCAGTGACCGTCGCCGCCCTGGATCGACACAACATTGGGTAAGTTAAGCCTCTGAGAGGTTTCCAGTGCGGCCAACCCCGTGGGATAACCGTACTGGGCGTGGAGCAGATCGAACGGTGCGCGCGTGTGTTCGGCCACGGCGGTTTGCACCATCGTCTCGATGTCCCGCTCGAAGTTGGCGATCGGTTGCTCCTGTTCCCCCAGGGCTTCGAGGCCGATGACGCGCACCCCCGGCACGGGCGGGGGCGGGCCGCCGCCGTAGACGCGCGTGCCCGCCTCGTCGCCCCGGTACTGGGAGATCATGGTGACCTCGTGCCCCAATATGACCAGTTCGCGGAGGAGATTCTGCGCGTAAACGCTCATCCCGGAAATAGCGGGAAAGTAACGGCGGGAGAAAAAACAGATGCGCACGGCAGGGAGGTGTCAATCAGCGGTTAGCCTGGGTTTGTTCGTCGAGGATGGCGACGACGTGGCGGCCCGGCTCTCGGTAGAGCGGATAAAGCGGACCTACGATTTCCCGTAACGTGGCGGGGTCGAACCAGGGGTCGCCGTCGAAGGTGGCGGCGGCCTCGGGTGTGAGGTGAATCGGTAACGCCTCCGCCGGACGTCCACGCTCGCCGACGCCGACCAGCGGCGAACCGCGCGAGAACAACCGGCGCAGATTGCGCGCACCGATGCGCTGGTAGGTCATCGTCTCCACTTCTAGGCCGGGCACGATGGCCTTCAATGCCGCGACGGGCAACCCGGGCGGGGTAAAATCCACGTAGATGATTTCCAGGCCAGCCTGTGCCAGCCGTTCGGTCAGCAAGGCCAGCAGCGCGCCGGAATCCGGCACGGTGGTCGTCGGCAATTCGCCGAAACGGAAGCTCGCACGCACGTCGAAAAGCGGACGGCGGATTTCCTCGAAGTACGCGGCGTGTTCCAGCCGGGTCCAGCGTTGCATCTCGCGCAGGGCGCGGTCGTCCTCGCTGCGCAGGGACGCGGGGCCGAACGCTTCCAGGTACCCCGGCGGTGCCACGGCCCGCACCGGCGCGAGCGGCCCGTGGTTAAAAGCCTTGCGCGCGCGGGCGGATACGAACTCGCGCAACGCCTTGGCCAGCGCACGTTCGCGGTCGGGATGGACGGCCTCGCCGCAGGCGCTCAGGCTGATGGCCTGCGGGGCTTGTGCCGGGTCGCGGTCGTAGCCGACGACGTACAGATTGGGCAGCCCGAAACTGTCGTCCGCCAGCTTGACAAGGATTTCCACGCCCGCCGCATCGAGATCGTGTAGGAGCGCCCGCGTGCGGGGATCCTGGACCTGCCCGAAATCGTCGCCGAGGTCGAGCCGCAGACCCCGGTCCAGCGCTCGGTAGTGAACGCTGTTGCCGTCGCGTTGGAGCAGTTCCAAGAGACCGTGCGCAAGAGCGTGGGCGTGGGTCAACCCCGCGCCGAGACCGTTGGTGATGGGCACCGCCAGCGCCCCGGCACGATCAAACCCCGGGCCAAGATCGGCGAAGCGCGGTGCCACAAATTCGACCGGGACCCAGACCGGTTCGCGCGAGGGATGCCGCCGGGCCTGTACCCATTCTACGATGGTGTCGTCATGCGAATAATGGCTCCCGGCGGACAGGCAGAGCGACACCGGGTCGAGCACCGGTTTGCCGTCCGCCCGCAACGCCGCGAAGGTGCCGCGAGTACGCGGGGCGTGACGAAACCATTCGCGGGCCAGGTGCCACTCCACGGCCTCACCCCACGCGCTCGTCTGGGCGGCGAGGGGCGTCGGGCCGTAGCCAAAGCCGTCCGACAGCGCGCCGTCGGCGTCCACGGAGGCGACCGTCCAGAGCGGCACGCCCAGCCGGTCCAGGGCGGTCTGCGAAAACTCGAAACACTGGGCACCTGCCGCCAGGGCCGGGGCGTAAGCGGCGCGGTAGGCCGCCAGGGCCGCGGCGTCGGAGCTTTCGGGCGCGTCGATGCTCGAACGGCTTTCCGCGTCCGACGCCAAGGCCAACGGCACGGGTCCAAAGAAAGGCGCGGCGGCCAACTGGGCGTCGAACAGGCGCAGCACGGCCTCGCGCGTGCCGACGCCCTTGGGAGCGTGCTCGAACGTGGTGTAAACCTCTTCGAAATCCAATGACTCGACCGCCTCCCGGTAACGGCGGATTTCCGCGTGGCTCATGGGGATGCGCCGGTTGAACCCCTTGTGCGTGGAAATGCCGGGCGGCTGGTCCGCGAGGTGAAACTTGACCATGTCGCCCGCGAACAGGATGCGCCGGTCGCGCAGGCAGAGGACGGCGTGCCCGTCGAAATGGCCGCCCGTGTGGTGGAGGATAACACCCGGGGCCAGTTCTAGGCGGTCGTCGTAGGGATGGCTGGCGCGGAAGGCGTTGGTCCACGCCAAATCCGCGCGCTGGATAGCGACGGTTTCCGGCGCAAAACGCTCCTGAACCTGCCACAGGCCGCCGTAGGCATGGGGATGCGACGCCGCCGCCCAGCGCACGCCGCCCCGGGCCGCGATTTCGGCCAAAGCCGCCTCGGAATACCACGGCGGGTTTTCAAAGAGCAAGTTGCCGCCGGGCAGGGGGATTAGGTAGCCGCTCGGGCCGATGCCCAGGCCGGGTTCACTGTGGAAAATCAGCACGCCGTTTTCGTCCTCGCGCCAGGTTGTCGTAATGTGCCGGGCCGCGTCCTCCGCGCTCCAGAACTCGAAGCCTTTCTCCGCCGGGGTGTGCCGGAAATCGAGGCATACTGGACAGGTGGCAGGCGTGGTGAAGTGCCGCTGCCAGAAACCGCAGTTGGTGCAAACGAAAGGCGTCAAACTCACGGGAAACGGGGTCAACTTTGCATCGCATCCGCGAGCAGGCGCATCGTGTGGAGATCGTGCGCGGGCGGGTAGGGGAACGGCTCGCCGGAGCGCAGGCAGCGCGAAAAAGCCTCGATGCCGGACGCAAAAGGCGAAACGTCCTCGTCGGCGGGGATTTCGACGGTTTCCTCCTGGCCAGAAGCGGCGTCCACGAGGTGCAGGGTGCCGCCGGGGGTCTGGCCCATGGTGTCCCGGGCCACGGCCATCGCGCGGGTGCCGATGAGTTCGAGCGTGCGGCGGGGGAAATAGTCCGGGCAGTTGTAGGCAACGTTGAGCAGCAGCAGCGCGCCGGACCGGAACCGTCCGATGAGCGCCGCGCCGTCGTCCACGGGGTAATCGAACACCCGGCGTTGCAGCAGACACCGCGTTTCCGCCAGCGGCTCGCCCAGGAGAACCTGCGTGAGGTCCAGGCCATGCGGCGCGAGGTCGATGAACGCTCCACCCCCGGCCCGGGCGGGGTCCACGCGCCAGTTATCGTGGACGCCTTCCGTGGCGGGCGGCGACCAGTCGGCGGGCGTCCAGCAGGCGTAATGGACGCGGACGGCGGTAATCTCGCCCAGTCGACCCGCGCGCACCAACTCCCGCAAGCGGCGATGGCGCGCCTGGAAGCGTTGGTCAAAAGCCGTCGCGTAGCGTACCCCGGCCTCCTTGCAAGCGGCGACCATCGCTTCCGCGTCCGTGAGGGTGGTGGCCATCGGTTTTTCGCAGAGGACGTGCTTGCCCGCCCGGGCGGCGGCCTCGACGATGGGCCGGTGCAGGTGGTTGGGCGTGGCGACGTAAACGGCCTCCAGGCCCGGCGTCACCAGGAAATTTGCCAGATCCTCGTGCCGGACGACCCCGGCATCGCCCTCTGCGAGGCGCTGCCGGGCGGCGGGGTCTGGGTCGCAAGCCGCCACGAGGCGCGCGTTCGGGGCCGCCGCCATCGCCGGGGCCACGTAGTCCCGCGCGACCCAGCCGCAGCCTACGATTCCCCACTGGACGGGCGGGCCTAGCTGCATGGCGGTAAACGGTACAACATCGGAGAAAACAATTCGTCTGTGGCGGCGAGGTGGATGCGCCGCAACTGACCTCGCTTTGCCATGAAAATCATCCTGAGCCGCAAAGGCTTTGATTCCAGCTACGGCGGCGTGGCGAGCCCCATTTTGCGCAGGTACCAGGCTGGCTGGCGGATATTTTACAGTGACCGACCCAAAAGAGGTGGGGACCGTCGTCCCCGGCCTTCCCTTGTTTCCCCGCCCTGCGTCTTGTCAACGCAGACCTGTTGCCCGCATCACTTCAAGCTGGAACGCCTGCACCGGGCCGGGGTGGATGATGTCCATTTCTCCCAAGGCAACATCCAGCGTGAAGGCGGCGCTACGGGCATGCCATTCCATTTCCAACACGCGATCCATGGAATCGGCGGCCTGAAAGGCACGGGCCTCGGGCGTGTCGGCTTGGTAAACCGCCGCCAAGCTGCGCCGGACTGGCTCGTGCAGGAACCCGGGGAGTTGGTGAAGAGCTTGGGCACGAAACGCTTCCAAAAGAGTACGCTGATGGTCGCCCAGCAGGTGATCCCCGGCGTCTCCGGCATCGGGCAAATAGGCGTTGTGCAAATGGTGAGCCAGGCCGGTCAGAAAAGGGAGGGCGGGGTTCGCCCCGAACACGCCCGCCGCCAGCACGCCGTTAACGGCGACCACGACGCAGTGTTCCGCGTGGTTCTCCGCCGGTTCGAGGATGACACGCGCATGGCCGGGCCGGGTGGCTCCGGCGCGCGGTTGGGCGGCGAGCAGCGCGACAAAGGGGAGGGACGGGTCGACAGGGAGGGAGCTTGACTCGCTGTTGAGGCCGGTGCGCAAAGCCGCCGCTAGTGCCGGGTCGAGTGGGCGTGCCGCCGCGTCGAAGGCGCGTTGCAAAATTTCCAGCCGCGCCTCGGCTGGCAACCCTCCGGCGGCTAGCACCTGCGCGTCGATCCCGGCCAGCAGCGTCGCCACGACCGCCGCCGCCGCCTCTTCGTGAGCAACCCGGCTGATATCCTCGCCCGCCACGAGCCGCGCCCACGACCGGACGAACAGGCGATCTGCCCACGAACCGGTCTTTCCGGCGACGCGGATGCGCTTGAGGCCGTTCAGTTCCCGGAACAATGGCAGCAGATCGGCCAGACCCGCCGTTGCCGCCGCCGGTGCTTGCCCGTGGTCCGCCGTTTCCATCAGCGATGAGTTTTCAGGCAAGCGCTAGAGCTTCCCGAGCGCTTTTGATCAGGCGAGGACGGTGCTCGTCCGGTGCCAGCGTCGCGGATTTGAGCTGATCGATGGCGCAACGCATCAGGTCCTCGTCGATCTCGTGCACGTTGAAACCTTCGCCGAGGCGGCGGAGCATCTGGATGGTCAGTTCCCCGCCGAGGTGTTCACGGAACTCGCGCAGCCCGTCGAAAACCTCCGGCGACTCCAACGCGGGATCGTAGAGTGCAAAACCCACCCCGGTGAGCACGTCAAAGACGCGGCGGACATCGTCGTCGTCCAGCCAGCCTTGCAGGTGGGAATACGTCACGTCCAGCGCGAGGCCGATGGCCACCGCCTCGCCGTGGCGCAGCCGGTAGTTCGTCAGTTGTTCGAGCTTGTGCGCGGACCAATGGCCGAAGTCCAGCGGGCGGCTGCTGCCCATTTCAAAAGGGTCGCCGCCCCGGCAGATGTGCTGCACGTGGAGTTCGGCGCAGCGGTAGTTCATGCGGCCCATGGCATCCAGATCGCGCGCGGCCAGAGCGGGCACCAAGTCCTCAATCTGCTCGAAAAACGCGCCGTCCTTGATGAGCGCGACCTTGACGGCCTCGGCGATGCCTGCACGCCATTCGCGGTCGGGCAGGGTTTCCAGAAAGCGGAGGTCGTTGAACACCGCCCAAGCCGGGGCAAAAGTGCCGGTGAAATTCTTTTTACCGAAGGAATTAATGCCGTTCTTGACCCCGACGCCGCTGTCGTTTTGCGATAGGGTAGTGGTGGGGATGCGCAGCAGGCGGATGCCCCGATGGGCTGTGGCCGCGCCAAACCCGCCCACGTCCAGCAGTGCGCCGCCACCGATCACGGCCAAATAGCTGTGGCGGTCCAGGCCAGTGTCGTTCACGGCGCGGCGGATGGCCTCGACGTGGACCGGATCGTTCTTCGCAGCCTCACCGCCCGGCAGCAGGAGCGGGGCATCGGCCAGCGCCAAGACATCGGCATGGTGCTCGAAATACGCCGCGATGGCGGCGCACACGGGACGGCTGTTTTCCACGTCCCGATCCACCACGAACAACACGCGGATGGGGCGGCGTTCCTCTTGGCTACCGGCGAGGGCGACCTCGCGGAAAGTGAGGTTCGCCGGGGCGAAAAGGTCGGTCGTGAAATGAACGTCGTAGTGGAAGTGAACGTGAACGTCGCCGGAGATCGTTTGCATGAGGATTGAAACGGAAGCGATACGCCGAACTGGGCAGAAAGGACGCACCGCGGCACCAATGACAAGCCCACCGCCAGGATGTATCGGAAAATCCCCGATGCAACCCTCGACCGGCGCGCGACGTACCCCTTGCCGTGCTGCCGCGTCTGTCTAACGCCCACGCCAACGTCCCATGAGAATCCTTGTCACCGGCGGAGCGGGTTTCATCGGCTCGCACATTGCCGCCGCCTACGTGCGCGACGGCCACGAAGTCGCCGTGCTAGATAATTTCCGCACCGGCTACAAGCGGAACCTGCCCGCCGCCGCGACCCTGTTCGCCGGGGACATCAGCCAAGCGGCGGACGTGGCGGCGGCGTTCCGGGAGTTCGAGCCCGAGGTCATTTCCCATTACGCGGCGCAACTGGACGTGCGGCATTCGCTGGAAGATCCCGCGCACGATGCCGCGACGAACGTGCTCGGCGGGCTGAACGTGCTGCTCCAAGCCGCCCGGAGCGGGGTGCGGCGGTTCATCTTCGCGTCGTCCGGCGGGGCCATTTACGGCGACACCGCCCGGTTGCCCGCGGATGAAGCGACTCCCGTGCGCCCGTTGTCACCCTATGGTCTGACCAAGTGGACCTTCGAATCTTACCTGCACATCTGGCGGCAGGTGCACGGCATCGTGCCGGTCATCCTGCGCTACGCCAACGTGTACGGCCCCCGGCAGAACGCGGAGGGCGAGGCCGGGGTGATCGCCATCTTTTCGCGCCGCTTGCTGCGCGGGGAGCCGTGCGTGATCTACGGCGACGGAAACTCGACGCGCGACTACGTCTTCGTCGGTGACGTGGTCCGCGCCAACCAACTGGCGCTGACCCACGGCGACGGCGGCACGTTCAACATCGGCACGGGCTGCCAGACCACCATCCGGGCGGTGTTCAACACCGTGCGCGGCGCGGCGGACCAAATCCTGGGATCGACGGGCACCGGTCCACGCGAGCCGCAGTATGCCCAGTCCAGGGTTGGGGAAGTTTGCCGCAGCGCTTTGGATAACCGGCTGGCGAGCGAAACGTTAGGCTGGTCGCCGCAGACCACTTTTCCAGAGGGCGTGCTGCAAACCGTGGAGTGGCTGCATCGAAACCCGTGAAAGGCGGAACGCGGAAGTAAATCAACATTCCACCTGCTTTTGAGCCGAACATATTTCCCACCGGTTTAGACGTGATCCCCACCGTTCTTTACGACCTGTCACTGTTGGGCTTTTGCAAGGGTGATCCGGCCAAGATCACCGGGATGCCGCGTGTCATCCTGGAGCAAGCCGTCCGCTTGCTGGCGTCGCCGGAATGCGTGGTGACGTTTTGCGCCACGGAAGATCCCGCGGAGGCCCGGCAGTTCGTCGATTCTCATCCGGTGCTGCGCCAGGCTGGGTTTGCCGGGTGGTCGGCAGAGACAGCGGATGGCATCGACCGCCGCGCGCTGGAAAAGGCCCAGGTCTTCCATACCCCACACTCCGCCGTGCCGGACGTGGTGCGTCGGTTTCCGCGCTTGTCAGTGGTCCAGACCGTCTACGACATGATCCCTTTTCTGCTGCCCGAAACGATGACGGCGGAATACCGGGAATATTACGCGGACATTCTCCGGCGCATCCGGCCCACGGACCGCGTCATCACCATTTCGCAGTCGGCGAAGGATGATTTTTGCGCGTACACCCAATTCGAGCCGGAACGGGTACACGTGATCCCGTTGGCGGCGAACGACGCGCTGTTTCGATCTTGCCCGGATTTGGGGGAAACCGCTGCGGTCCGCACAAGGTACAGAATTCCCGATGGGCCGTACGTGTTGAGCGTCTGTACTTTCGAGCCGCGCAAAAATCTGCGTCACGTGGTTCGTAGTTTCGTGGAACTCCTGCGTGCACACCCGGAGGTGAGCGATCTGTCGCTCGTCCTGACGGGCGGGCAGGGCTGGATGTTCGAGCCGGTGTTGGCGGAACTCGACGCTACGGGGCTGCTCGGACGCCGCATTATCACGACCGGGTACGTGCCGGACGCCGACCTGGCGCCGCTGTACAGCGGCGCGCTGGCCTTCCTGTATCTCTCGCGCTACGAGGGGTTCGGATTGCCTCCGCTAGAAGCGATGCAATGCGGCACGCCGGTGGTCACATCCGACACCAGCAGCCTGCCCGAAGTCGTGGGCGACGCCGGAATCATGCTCTCGCCGGACGATCAAGACGGCTTGTGCCACGCGATGCTGGATTTACACGAGCGCGCGCCGCTCCGCGCCGAGTTGGCGGCCAAATCGCTCCGGCGCGCGGGACAGTTCAGTTGGACAAAGAATCTCCGCGAGACAATGGCGGTTTATCGGCTGGCGGTGAGTTGAAATTTTCGACGGAGAGCGCGACGATGCATCAAGTGTGCGCCCAGCAGAGCATGAATGCTTGGATTGCAACGCGTGCATCGCCACATGTCCAGCAAACCTGCCTTCGACCATCAGGATTGCTTGTCAGCATCGGATAATAACTGCCGGACGACCTGCTCGGGATCGGCCTGAGCACGATACAAGAAATTCAGGTGCGGCCTTTTGTTCAGCTCAATGAGCCCGGCCAGGAGCGCGCTGGGCTGAACCAGGTAGCGCGGCTGTGCCCACTGCTGCGCCACGACCGCCAGCGGCATCCTTCCCACGAGCACCCAAGTAGCTTGGCCGCCGCTGATGGAAGCGACGTAGCGCTCTGTCAGCAGTCGGCCTAGCAGCGCGTCGAGCGATTCATCCAGGCGAGCGTGCAGGATCCTTTCGTGCGGAGCGTCGCAGTCGTCTCCCGCACAAACGCTGTCGCGCCAGATGACCAACGGCAATGGTTGTGTGGTCATTTGATCCATACGATAGTGGGTCATGCCGTCCGGCCAACTTAAGCGCGGCGACGGACCATCGAGACAAGCACACCACCAGCTCCCAAGATCAGGAATGCCCAGGTGCCCGGCTCCGGTACGGCGTTGTAAGCCAAGACCAGATTGTTGCCCTGTTGCACGACGGTGAAAGCACCCGTGGCGGTGTTTTTGAAGTTTGAACTGTCCACCATAAATTCGCCGGGATTGAACCCCGTGATACCCCCGTCCGCTTGCACGAGTACGAACAGATAATTCTTGGTGGGATCGAAATTATTGGCCAACCCACTGGAACCATCCATGCCGAGCGACGCCAAGCTGACCGTGATCCGGTCGCCCACCGTGACACCCGCCGCGAGCGTGAGCGCGCCAGTGACGTGCACGAGATCGTAGCCCGCTCCGGCGGTTCCCTGCGTGTCCTGCACGACAAAGGCGAACACGCTGCCGCTGCCCAAGGCGAGGCTGGTCATATTAGCCGTTGCGGGAGTGACGGCGAGCCGTGGACCGACGAACGCCGTGGTGGCCAAACCTTGCTGGTCAGCCAAGTGAATGTTGGCGATGCTGTTGCTGGAAACACCAGCAGTCGAAGCGTTCACGCCGAACCGCCCGCCGTCCGTGATGCTGACCATGCCGAAGGTGCCGCTGCCCTTGGCCGTGGACCCGTAGTTGACATCGAGTTGGCCCGTCTGCGTGCCATTGTTGACCAGCAGCGCTCCGTTGAGTTCGATGCTCGTGCCGCTGGCGGTCGAGAGGGTGCCGCCGCTGTTGATCGTCGTGCGCGAGCCGCCCCCGGCGACGAGGTTGCTGCCCGTGTTGCTGAGCGTGCCGCCACTGCTGATGGTCATCACGCCGCTCGTGCCGAAGTCAGTCGTCGTCAGGGTGGACTTGACGTTGATGGCGCCGGTGATGGTGTTCAGTCCGCCGCTGTACGTCGCCGGGGAGTTGTTGATGAGCGTACCGCCGTTCGTGAAGTTGTTGAACGTGGCCCCGCCGTTCTGGGTGAGGACGGCACTGTTGTAGGTCGTCACGTTGTTGAACGTGCTGGCGGGATAACCGCTGGCGACGATGACCTGCGGGGCCGACCCGCGCAGGTACGCGTTGTTGATCGTGGCCCCGAAGTACTGCACGAAACCGCCCGGGTTGGCCGTGATGGTGCCGCCGTTGAGGTTGGCCGTGCCGTTGAGGAAATTCAGCACGCCGCCGTTGTTCGCCGACGCGCCGATGATGTTCGACGCGCCTTGCAGGTAGAGGAAACCGTTGTTGGCGACGAAGGTCCCGCCGGAGTTGGCGGTGTTGTAGAGCGTCAGGCTCGGGGTGCCGTTCTTGACGAACGTACCGCCGCCCGTCAGCGCCGTGGAGACGAAGATCGACGCGGTACCACCTTCGGTGACGGTCAAGGTGCCGCCTCCGAGGTCGATGGTCCCACCCGCGCCGGCGAGGTGGCCGACGATCTCGCCATTGCCGTTGAGCTTGAAGGTGCCGCCGTTGACCGTGAGTGGGCTGCTGTCGGCGATCTGTTGACCACGCGCCAGGGTGACCGTGCCTCCGGTGAGCGTGAGGGGGCCGCTGACGGTGTTGGTGCCGAGGGCCTTATTGAGCGCGAGCGTGCCGCCCGCGACGGCGAACGCCGGCCCACCAGTCCCCGTGGAGACGGCCGCAGTGTCGTTCGCGCCGGAGCCGAGCGTGAAGGTCCCGGTGCCGATTTTCTGCACGGTGCCGTCGGGGGTGATCTGGCCGAGGTACGTGCTGTCCGTGTTGTTGTTGCCAACGGTGAACGTGGGGTTGTTTTGCAACGAGAGGAGCGCCCCGGTGCTGCCCGCCAGCGCGCCGATGGTCTGGTCATCGGCGGTCGCCAACACCGCCGAACCGGTGACGTTGAACGTCGCCAGGGGCGGCAGGCTGTTGGCAGCGCCGCTGACCACGGCGCCGTTCTGGAGATTGAACGTGCCGTTGAAGGTGCTGGCGCCCGCATTGAGACTCAACTGTCCGGCACCCACCTTGTTGATGGTGCCGTTGCCGACGAATTGCCCCGTGAAGCTGGCGGGCGATCCGTTGGAGCCCGTGGTGAAAGTTCCCGCGCCATCCACCTTCAGGATGCCGCCGTTGCCGTAGATCGTATCACTGTTGATGCTGAAACCGTTGGCGTCGAAGGTGCCGCCGTTGCTGAGGATGAAACTGGTGTGGACCGGGATCGCGGAGTTGCTGTCGGCCTTGAGCGTGCCACCATCGGTGACGGTCGTGGTGCCGGTGTAAGAGTTCGATCCCGAAAGGGTTTGCGAGCCGGGTCCGGTGACAGCGAGGCTCACGACCCCGCTGGTGCCGTTGGTGACCGTGCCGGAGAATCCGTAATCGTTGCCGCTGCGGACGTTGAGGGCCAGGGTGACATTGCCAGCGGCGTTGCTGCGCACGATCCCGCCATTGCCTGAGAGACCACCCAGCGTGACGCTGTAGCCGTTGAGGCGGAACTCGCTGGAACCGCCGCTCATTTGGACGCCATTTTTCGGGAGCTTGATGGTGCCTCCCTGCAAGGAGAAGAGTCCGCCTTCGAGCAAAATATCGTAGGAAACGGAACTATCGGATTGAAACTCGCCGCCCGTCTTGAGGTTGAACGTGCCACCCCTCCGCACCGTGAGCAAGCCGAACACTTTCCCCGCGCCGGAGACGTTGAAAGTTCCCGATGCCGGCGTCCCTCCAGAGCCCGTGTCGCCGACGTAGATCCCGCCCGTGGCCTGGAGCAGACCGCCGGTCACGTTGCAGGTGGCCGCCCCCCCGGAGGAATTGACATTAAGCGTGAGCAGATCGGCGGTGCCGCCACTCACCGAGAACAACCCCGTGCCGATGGCCCCGACGTTCATTTCGGGGTTATTATTGTTGGCTTGGAGCAAGCCGCCGGACAGGTTGTACGTCCCGCTGCTGCCGGCCATCGATCCGAGAACGAGGTCGCCGTTCATTTGGACTTTGCCGCCGGTTTGGTTAATGACGCCTGCCCCGGCCTTGCCGATGGCGCCCTGCACGATCGACACATTGCCGTTGTTGGAAACATTAAGGGTGTTGTTCTTGCTGGTGGCATCCCGTCCCATGACCAAATTGAGGGCGTAGAAATTTCCTTCGCTTAGGTTCCATGTGTTGGCGTTGACGGTCGAACCGATGGTCAAGTCCTCGGCGAGCAGCGTGCTGCCCGCGATGTTCTGGTCGACGATCATGGAGCCATTGAGGGCTGACGAGTTCAGCGTGACGGAATTCAGTCTGAACGTGAAGTCTTGTGGGACGTAGTTATAGACGCGATTATAAACCACGTGCAGGTCCGTCGTCCCCGCGCTCTGAGTGCCAAGCACCACATCATCGCCCTGCAATGGCTCGCCAAGCGGACTCCAGTTTGACGGGTTTGTCCAAAGGCTATTGTTGCTGCCGATGTAGCTCCTGGCCGCAGCGCATACGGTCAAAGGCGACGCGAGCAGTAGGGCGGCGAAACTGGTGGCCGTGGAAAGGCGGCGGATGAGTCTTTTGGAAGGGCGGCGAAGGATTTTCATGGCGGGCGTGGATGTTTGAGCAAGAGTGTGTTCTCCCGAAACATTCAGAAACGCCGCGCGCTGATTACACACGATCATCAAAATTTTGCTCCACCCGATAAGCCCAATACGGAAGTCGCCCAAAAGTCGGCATGCCTAACATTGTTTACCAGTTACCCAGTCGAAGCTTGGTGCGCCAAATTTTCAATGCATTGTCGTAATAATACATTTAGCTCGCGTTGAATGGCTTTCAGATTTTATCTACTCTGTTTATTAGTCCCGGGGACAACTTTGGGCCTTTCTGGGAAAGACGACTCCAGCACCGTCGCCCGTCCGTTGTACGACCACGTAAATTGATATTTGAAGGTGATAGTCGCTTCACACCTACCCGTCAGCGCCCGCCCATCTTGGCTGGCCCCGACGCCGACGATGCGTGCTGAGGTGGTTCCTTCCATGGGGCAGAAAAGTTGCCAGGAGAGCAGCTTCGCTTGGGGAAGCGCCGTGGCAGGCGAGCCGGGATCAAGACCACCGAGGTAATCAACCGGCCTACCACAGATTTCACTGGCCAGTTTGGGTCCGTTGTACGGCGCGGAGGCGGCGAGCTGCTCAAGTTCGCTGCGCAGGACGTAAGGGATGGATGGACGCAAGAACCAGAGGGCGACAAAGAGCACCGCCAGTGGCACTGCGCCACCAATTAACAGCGCGAGAGTTTTGAGCATGATCCACATAGTTTTTCCAAGATTTGTTGGCTATGGCTGATCATCTGGAAACTACGCTGATCCTTGTGATTTTCCTCGGGCGGTTCAAACAACGAGGCGGTGCCAGCCAAGGCGACCAATAGCACGCTCATCGCCCCCGCCGTGAACGGTACGATGCCTGCCATTTCGTCGAAAACACGGTTCCCGTTGATGGCGTGCAGTCCTCAGTAACCGAAACCGACTAGCGGCAGGGCCAGCCACAGGCAAGCGAGCGAAACAAATTTCATGCGATGGCGTCTGCTTGGCGTGGGTTACAAGCCCAAACGCAACGCCTTGACCCGGAAGAACTGCGTGGCATTGGTCGAACTGACCTGCCGGGTGGTGAACTTGGAGGCGTCAGGCAGGAAATTACCCAGCCCGCTATCGATCCAGACCGGGTTGGTCAAATTTGGTGAGGTTTCGATTCGGTAGAGTCGAGTAGGCATCGTGGTGAACGTTAGGTTGAGCAGCACCGGGCTGGTGACCGCATTGCCTTTGGCAACCGAGGTGATCCGCAACGCTGAGCTAGCACTCAACGGGCTCGTACCTGCGAGATATTCCTGAATATCCGGGATGCCATCGCCATCGGCGTCACTCAGCGCATTGACGGTCGTCAAGTTGCCGAAATTGACCAGTTCCCACGCGTCGGCGATGCCGTCGCTGTCCGTGTCAATGCCCGGCGCGATGGTGTCGGTCTTGACGACGTAGCCCGTGCCGCTACCCAGGTTGATCCACCCGCAGTTCGCGCTATAGGCATAGCCATAAAGCTGACCGTTGAGCAGGTTGACGCTCGGGTTGCCCTGGCCCTCGAAGGCAATCCAACCCACGTTTGCACCGTAGGCATAACCGCGCAGGATAGCGACGCCGGGCGCACTGGTAGGAAAGTAATTAATTCCCCAGTCTGCGCCGGTGTCGTTCTGGTACTGAACGGCGTTCGTGGGAAAGCCGCTGCCCAAGTTGATCCAGCCCACGTTGGCGCTGTACACGTAGCCCGAGCAGACGTACTCGCCGATGCGCGCACCGTCGACCGCGCTGGGCAGCCAATTGGTCCAGCCGATGTTTGTGCCCCAGCCTTTGTTAAGCAAGGCGTCGATGGTCGATTGCGCGGGCGCGGCCAAAGGCCAAAGCGAGGCGCAAGCCAAGAGGGCGAGGGAAGAGGAAGACAATTTCATGACTGGAAATGAAACGTTGAGAATCGGATGCGTGGACTGATTCAGGGCATGTTGAACTTGGTGCCGAAGGACGCCGTGCCGCCCTGCCCGAAGCAACTGACGCTCACGGTGGATTTGATGCTGAATGCACCGGAACTTGCGTAACCCACGCAACTGGTGGCGGCACCCAGGCAATTCAACCCGATGGCGGTGGCATTCGTGCCCTTGGTGCTTCCCGTACAATTCATGGCCATGGTGGCGAACAGGCCGATGTTCGAATCAGAACTACCCGTGCAGGTAGTAGCATTTTGTGCCCGCAACCCCACACTGCTCGTGCTGGCGCCGGTGCAATTCGTCGCCATCTGCGCATTCAGACCCTCGCTACTGCTAGACACACCGTAATCGTTGATCGCGTCCTCGGAATATAGTCCGAGGCCGCCGGAGGAAGTACCAGCCGAATTCTGGCTGGTCTTGGCGCTCAAACCTGTGCCATTCACCGAAACGCCAGTGCAACCGGTCGCCGTGGTGGCGTTGAGTCCGATTCCGGCGAACGCTTCACCCCTGCAGTTGGTGGCGTTGGTCGCTTTCAGGCCGGTGGCAGAATTCGAGAGGTCGTACGAGATCCCGTAAGAATTGACGCTTCTGGAACTTTCGAGCCCTGCGGCCGTGCCGCCGGTGTTGGTGTAGCCATAACAATCAGTCGTGTTGTCCACAAAAATTCCCCGAGCCGAAACCGAGTAACCCACGCAATCGTTGGCGGTAGTTCCCACGATGCCGTCGCCATTGGTCGAACTCGCATTACAATCGGTGAGGGTGGTGGCGGAGATGCCGGGGGAAGAATAGGCATTTCCGGTGCAATGGGCCGCGTTATTCAAGGAATAAATGCCTGTATAGTAGCCATAAGCCACGGCGTTAGTGACCGCGGACGCGTAGATGCCGTAACTACCGCTGCCAACCGCATTCGCGCTGCAACCATCCACGATTTGCGCCTGGATACCGTTGATTCCGCAAGCTTGCGCCGTGCAGTGGTCCACCACCGAAGCCTTGGGCTGGGCAAAAATGCCCGTGCTCTCCGCGATGTCCACCGAGCAGCGGGAAACGGTCGCCTCGGTAACCAAGAGAGAGATGCCGAAGCCGCGCACGCCGTACACGGTGACATTCTCCACCTTGCAGTTGCGTCCCTGCGCGATGTTAATGCCGTTGGCAAAACCCGCACCGCTGAACGTGCCGGGACTACCGTTGTTACCAGCGCCGTAGCTGGTCGTGCCGCGGAGGTGGCCGTTGCGGATGGTAGTGTCCTGCGTGGCGTTCGAGTAGATGGCGTCGCCGCTGTTGCTGGTACTGAAGCTGGTCGAGGAGATCGTGAAACCGTTGAGATCGAGCGTGACGCCGTTGGCGGCGATGTTGATGCCGCTGCCACCGGCGACCGTGATGTTCGCGCCAAGGTAGTAGCTACCGGGCTGGGAGATGATGAAGGCCGCGCCGTTGCCGCCCGGGCAGGTGGTGGAGTTGACGATGGTGCGGGCCTCGACCTGATCGAGCGTTTTCATCGTCGGCGCGGGCGCGCCGGGCGGCGTCAGACTGCCTTGAGCATGGAGCGAAATCCGGGGATCGGAAAGGGCGAGCACCGCAAGCGCGGGAACAACGAAACGAGATTTGATTTTCATGAGTTTGGAGGCGGAAAGGTCCGTTCATCCAAACATTCAAACTTTCGGATAAGCGATTACACGACGACCACGAAGAATTTTTCGGAACCACATCTTCCACAATTGGGTCACCCGCTGCAATCATCCGAATCGCCCACCGCGGTTTACCACGCCAACCCGATCTCGGCGAGACCGCGCCGCAACACTTCGGGGTCCACGAGGTCGACCCGCCCGTCGCGCCACAGGATGGCGAAACGCTTCCGATCAGGCAGGAACCGCACGCCGGCGGCGAGTCCGGTGGCCCCAGGACTCTCGAAACTCCCGAGTAATGCCCCGTCGCGGGTGGAAACTAGGTGAATACGGTCGTCGTGCGTGATGACCGCATACGAACTATCCGGAGCGATGGCATACGTCGTGACATCACCGCCGAGTTCGCCGGTCAGTTGCGCTTTGACGTGCCAATCGGATGTGTCCCACAAAAGGGTTTTTTCCGTGCCGTTTGACGTGATCACCGTGCGGCCATCCGCGCTCCACGCCACGTCACACGAAATCCGCGCGTCAAGCTCCCGGAGGGCAGTGCCGTCATGCGTCCGGTAAACACGGATGCGCTGACTGGCCGGTTCCGGACCGGTGCCGCTGCTATTGGTGATCAACTGCTCACCGTCGGGGCTGAGGGCAGCGTTGTACACCCCCGGCACCACCCATTGCGCGAGCGTTTTAAGCTTCCCGCCGTCGTGATCCACGGTGACGATCCGCACGGTGCCGCTGGCAAGGTTCAGGAGAACGATGCGCTGCCGGTCAGCTGATACGTCCGCGATGTAAAACCCTTTCTCGGTGCCAAGCGGTTGACCTGTGCCCAACTCCAACCCTCTGCCATGTCGGCTTGTCACGGGGTAGCTCGTGAACACGGAGCCCGACGAACAGCGATATAGGAAGTGTCCGTCGGCGGAAAACGCCAGCGAACCCATGTCACCCTGCACGTTGACGCCGGTGTCTAGGTCGCATTGCAACCGCCCGCTGGCAGCGTCGTACACGACGAGCCAGTTGCGATTCGCAGAGGCGATCAACTTTCCATCCGGACTGAAATCAATGGCAAAGGTGTTACCCATGACCTCGTGACCAGCCGCGCGCGAGGGGGGCAACGTCCGGAAACCCAGCGGCACCTCGGTTTGCATCCGCGTCACCGTGCCGTCGTTACAGGCCATGACGAACGTGTCGCCCGCCGGGTCTGCCGCGATGGGCGTGCGGGTGACACCGGCGAAGGAAAGTTCCTCGCGCCCAAGGACGGCGTTGAGCATGTGCATGCTGTTGGTCGTCGTCACTGCCAACAACGCATCGCCGCCGAGCGGGCGCACGGCGGTGGAACGCCGCTGGGCATCGGTGATTTTCGAGAGCAGCCGTCCGTCGCGCACGTCGTACAAACTGAAGCCGCCGTCGTCCTGCCCGACGGTCAGCACGCGCGAGTCGCCCGACCAGGCCAACAGCCCCGGCGGACTGGCGGGCGCGAACGTACCCGCGGGTTTCAGCCCGTCCATGCTGAGCAGACTGACGGTGCGGGGCCGACTCTCGTCCAGGCTCTCAGCAGCCAGGTAACGGCCATCCGGCGAGACGCTGATGGTGTCAAAGGTGTCGCCTTCCTCCCACCGCGCGGTTTCCACACCATCGGCCAGGCGGCGCAACGCGAGGCCGTGGCCCGGCAGGCCAAGCGCGATGAACTGGCCGTCCGGCGTGAAAGCGTAGTGGTCGTTGATCATCCGCGCCAGCCGTCCACTGCCGGGACGAACGGGCAAGGGAAACGTCAAGAAAGGCACAGCCTCCCCCTGTCTCCAGACCCGCAGGGTCCCGTCGGCGAAGGATTGCATGAGATGCTTGCCGTCGGGGCTGAAACGCGGCGAGCCGATGGCGCGCGTGCCGGAAACCGCGAGGGTCACGAACGGGGTATCGGCACCCCACTTCCACAAAGTCGCGGGTTCCAGTGCCACGCCAACGGCGTCGGCGACTTTCTCGATGGTCGCCACCTGGCCCGTCGGGTCCAGATTGATCCTGGCGGGGCCGCCGAGTCCGGGCGACCAGCGCTCGAGAGTTTTCACGTCGAATAGCATCAATGCCGCGAGTGCCTCGTCGCGCAGATCACTGCCGGGACGGATCTGCGCGGCTTCCGCCAGGGCAGCCAGTGCCTGATCCCGGCGGCCGGGGATCGTCGTGCGGCGAATCGCCCGCGCCTGGGCAAGCCTGGCATCGCGCAGCCGCTCTCGTCCCGCAATTTCAGCGGCTCGGGTTTGCGTGAGAGCCTCCTCGGTGCGCGCTTGCTCGTGGCGGATGCGCACCGTTGCCGCCGTGGAAGCGATGGCTAACGCGACCACGAGAAACCACACCGCCGCCAACGCCGGTTTGCGTCGGCACCAGCGCGCGAAATGTCCCACGGGAGACACCGGCCTCGCAATGATCGTCTCACCGGCCAGAAACCGCCGCAGGTCTTCGGCCAGATCGGTCGCGCTGTCGTAGCGTTTGCCCGGGTCGCGTTCCAGGCACTTCAGGCAGATCGTGCTCAGGTCGCGCGGGACGGCGGGGTTGAGCAGCCGGAGTGACGGGGGTCGTTCGTTGAGGGCGAGATGCAGGATTTCCGTTGGCGAACCTCCGATGAACGGCGTGCGTCCGGTCAGCATCTGGAAGAACATTGCGCCCAGGGAATAAACGTCCGTCTGCGGCGTGGCCTTCCCCGCGCCGTGCGCCAGAACTTCCGGGGCCATGTAGGGTGGGGTGCCCAACAGGTCACCAGTCAGCGTGATCCCGCTGCCACTGGCGATCTCGAACGCCAAACCAAAATCTGCCACGTGCGGCTCCCCGGCATCGTCCAGCAGGATGTTAGCAGGTTTGAGGTCGCGGTGGACGATCCCGCGCGAGTGAGCGTACCCGACCGCATCCGCGATCCGGCGCATCAGCGAAGCCGACTCGCGCGGCAGGAGCGAACGCTGGCGCAGGAGCCGGTTCAGGTCTTGACCGTCCACGTAGTCCATCGTGTAAAACAGCGCGTCGCCGAGCACGCCGGTGTCGTGGACGGACACGATGCCATGATGGTCGAGCTGGGCCACGGCCCGCGCCTCCCGGCGGAAACGCTCCTGCGAACGCGCGTCTCCCGTCAGGGGTGCCGCGATGGTCTTGAACGCCACCAGGCGGTCCAAGCTGATCTGCCGCGCGAGGTAAACGACCGCCATGCCGCCCCGGCCCAGCACGTCGAGCAACTCGTAGTCACCCAGCCGCGCCCCGATGTGTAGGCTGTCGGTCGTGGGCAGCGGCTGCTCGGTGGTCACCGGCCTGTCCAGGTCGAAAGCGGAGTCCACCAAGGTATCGGGCACCACGCTGGCCATCAGGCAGCGGGGGCACACTCTTCCGACGAAGGCGCTGTGCAAGGTGGCCTGACAGCGAGCACACAGGGCAGGGGGCGAAATTTCCATGGCGCGAAGCGGGAAGCACCACGCTTCCGGGGAAAATTCCGGTTAGCGCGACAAAACTTTCAATAAATATGAAAGCTCCGCGTCGATTTCTCCGGGATCGTCCACGGTCTGCGCCACTTCGTCGCGCAGCAGGTCGCGGTAACGCCGCCCCAACCGGTGAATGCTCACCGCCACGCTGTTGCGCGAAACCCGCAATTCCTCCGCGATGGCGGCATACTCGCCGTCCGACGGAGGCGCGCTCAGGAACGGCTCGAACCTTTCGAACTCCTTGAGCGCGCCCTTCGCCTTCTGCTCCGCCAACAAGCGGCTGCGGGTCCGCTGCAAAACGGTGAGCGCCCAGCTCAGTTCGTAGGCCTGCGAGGGGTCAAGCGACGGATCGTTGACCTCGCTGAACTGCTCCTCCGCGCGCGGCTCGTGGATGGAAAAGACTTCCGCGCCGCCCCCGCGCTTGAGGGCCGTTGCACGGCTGCGGGCGTTGATGATGCGGTTGCGCACCGACATGAGCAGGTAGCTGCGAAACCGCCCCCGGTTGGGATCGGCCCGCTGCAAAAACTGTGACTGGATAATTTCCGCGAAGAAATCCTGTGTCACGTCCTCGGCATCCGTCGCATCGCACCCCTGCTTGCGGGCGTAGGTGTAGACGGGGAACCAGTACGCCCGGCAGAGTTGTTCGAGGGCCGCCTGGCTCTCCTCCGACGAGGCGGTGGCCCGCGCCACGACGCTCCACCGGGTGGTCATGAACCCGTTGGCAACCTTCAGTTCGTCCGCGTCGTGTGTCCCTCTCATGGCAAGGTCAACACGCCAAGGATTAGGAGGTTGTCGCGGGAAAGTCTATCTTATCTTGAAATCTCTCCCGGCATCAGGGCATTTCGAGTGATCAACGGCGTTGGAAATGCAGCTCAGGAGCTTTTCTTCCACGATTTTCAGGTGATGCATGGCCATCAGTCCCTCGCCCGAACCCGTGGCTTGCGTCCCTTCGTATTCCCACATCTGTGCCGCGATGGCGTACAGGCGGGCGGCTTCGGCGGGTTGCTGGGCGCGCAGGTGGTCGGCCAGTGCTTCGCAGGGCGTAAAAATCAGGACTTCGTCGCTGGCTGTCCGCGCTAGTTCGGTGGCTTGGGCGTAAAGGCCCTGGACGCAGAGCGCGCGGATCTGCGCGCGTTGCGGCTCCAGTTCCGCTTGATGGATCTTTGCAAAGTCCACGGCGCAAATTTAGCCCCGGCTGACGGACGGCGTTTCGCCACCCTCGACCAGAGGGGTCAGTTTGCCCGAGGGAACGTCGTAGCGGTAGATCCGCGTCTTGAGCTTGACGCCGTCGGTGCCTTTGACGGTCTGCACGTCCCGCTCGCCGAACCCGCGCAGGTAGATGGTCGTGCCGGTGGCATCGAGCCACGGCATGGCCGCGTCGAATTTCTTGGGCGTGACCCGCCGGGGTTTGCCGTCCGGGAAATCCGTCAGCACGAGGTAAGCGGAAGGTCCGTCGAGGTTCGTGAACTCGTCGTCATCCACGGAACGGGTGGAAACCAGTAGTTTACCGTCGGCGGAGATCATGCAACGCAGCCCGCTGTCGCAGCTTTCTTCGCCGGTCAGTCCCTTGACTGGCCGCTGCCAGGCCACGCCGCCGGTGGCGGGGTCGAGCTGGGCCAAGGTGTTGAGGTTTTCGACGAGCACGGCTTTGTCATGGAGATTCCACCCGGCCAGGAAATAGCCTTCGCTCTTGCTGTCGAGTTTTTCGCTGATCACGCGGAAGCCGCTGCCGTCAGGATGCACGACGGCGACCTGCCAATTTTTGCCGGTCAGGACGTTGCAGGCGATCCAGGCGTCGTCCGGCGACCAGAGCGCGCCGTACACCTGCTGCGCGCCGCCACTGGGGAGGGGAGTTTCTTTGCCGCTGGCCAGGTCCCGGAGGATGATCACCCGGGGTGCCGCCGAGTCGTCGCTGGCGCGGTGTTTGGCTTTTGCGGGAGCGTGGTCGGTGCGGGTGTAGGCGAGGAAACGGCCATCGTTGGAGATACAGGGATCATTCCCCGCGCAGACCCGTTTGGCACCTTGTCCATCGGCGGCGCGCGCGGTGTAAATCGCTTCGCCGTGGGAATAGGCGAGCAACGCTTCCCCGCGTCCGGTGCTGATCACCACCAGACCAGCGCACAATAAAAGGCAGTGGTGGCGGAAGAAATGCTTGGGTGTTTTCATGGGTCGTTCAATTACACATGCAAAGTTTTCGCCCGAGGATTACACAAAATCTGCCGCGGCGGGTGCCGCTGTCCCTCACGTGAATGCATTCTTTGAAGATTCCGGTAATCATCTCCGCAAATACCTGAATGTCTGGGTAACCGCCCATGCAATTCACCAACCGCTCTGGCCTGATCATCACGCTGTTCGCCGCCACCACCGTTCAAATCGGCAGCCGTGCCGTCGGCGCCCCGTCTGCCGACTCTCCGAACGACTACCAAGTCGTGACCGTTAACGACAAATCCGAACGCCAGCCCAAGGATGCCCCGGACCACGACATCGTCGTGTTCTTGCCCGAGCCTGCGAAACGCGCGCCGCTCGAATTCGCCAGCGACGCCGGTAACGGCGAATACCGTTTTTCGCCGGATTGCCGCTGGCTTTATGGCGAGTACACCCTGGGCAGCGGCATGGCGATAGCCGAGGTGTTCCTTCACCGTGACGGTCCGCACTTCGTGGCGCTCGACCGGAAAAAGCTTTTCTCCGACTTGGCGTGGGAATTCTGCTTTAAGCAACGCCATGCGGCAATCGTCAAACGCGCCGACGCCGAGGCGCAGATCATCGACTTTGTCGCGTGGAGTCCCGACGCCGCGCGTCTGCTCGTCTCGCTCCGGGGTGGCACCCGCCACGGCGATGGCATCTACGCCTGGAACGTCTATTGGAACACCGGCACGCAGGCTTTTGAGTTGACCGATTATCTGCGCTCGCTCAACCGCGCCGCCGAGCGCCGCTGGAGCGACGACAATTTTCGTGGCAATTCTGCGCTCGCCGCCTGCGCCGAACCGCTTGAGGGAGGCTGGCCGGACGAGGCCACCGCCAGGAAGGCATATGCCGCCCTCGACACTCGTCTCAATGACGTTTACGCCGCCAGACTCGGCAAGTTGTTGCCCAAGGACCAGCGGATTGAACGCAGCGATCAGCGCGAATGGCTCAAGCGCCGGGACGAAGGGGCGCGGGTTTACGCCGGGTTTGGTGCGGATGCCGCCGCAAAAGAGGTTCGCCACCTGCAATATCTCGCCGGAGCGACCCGGCAGAGAGTCGCCGATTTTTCACCCGGAGAGTCGGAGGACGAATAGCCGATGCGAGCCGCAACAAATTCCGCTTGCCCATGAAAAATCTACTCAATCCAGGCTCAATCCTGGCCGCTGTCTCGCTGGCGTTGTTCACCTCTGGCGCACTGCTTTTCTTCGATGTGCTTTGGCCTTGGATTCAACTGCGGCACGATGGGGAAATCGCCGTCGACGCGTGGGTTGCCGGTGGCCTGCTCTCGGTATTGGCGCTGTGTACGTGTCGGCAGGCACGGGGGCTGCACTGGACCTTGCTCGGTTTGTGCCTCTTGACGCTGCTCGGCTTGGGAATCGTCATGTGGCTGGGTAAACCCAGTCGTCTTATCTAGCGTTCGGCCGCTGCGGACCCGCTGCAAGCGGACTCGCAGGAAACAAATTTTGAGGTTTCGCGTCACTTCCACGCCGGAACCCAGAATCTTCGGGAGAACACCACTCGCGTCGCCCGTTTCACCTTTTTTCTTTTCATGTTCACCCTGTTCGGAATTACCGTCTTCGCGGGGCTTGTCATCGGCGGACGCAAAACTCTGCAACCGCTCTTCCACCTCCTCAGCGTGCTTTTATTGCTGCCGAGCTTTCTCTTCGCGTGTGCTTGCCTCGTACTCCAGGCCGTCACGACGCGCGGCAGTCTGTTCGGTTTCTTCGACGCGATTTTCTCGTTCGTCGCCGCGATGTATCCGTGGGGAACCATCGTCATGCTGGTCGGTTTCGCCGTGCTGTTGGCGGCGGGATTCCGTGCCCGCTGGCGGCGGGCGGCGGCGGGTGTCGTGCTGGCGCTGTTGCTCGGTAGCGCGGCGGTGATGCACTGGCTGGCGGGGATGCCCGACGATCCCGGCCAGTGGTGGTTCTTCGTGCCGGGGCTACTGTCCCTGTTGATCGCGGGAGGTCTGCTCGCCGTCGCGCGACCTACCGCCGGACCGTTCGTCTTGCAGTGGCCGGGTGGGCCGCGCATCGACCGCGATTTGCGCGAAGAAGCGTTGGCGGCGTTTCGGGGCCAACCGGGCTTCCGCCTGCGCGAGGCCGGGGCGGCTGGCTGGACTTGGTGTCACTTGCCGACCTTCCAAGACGGCCCAACGCCCATCGACCTCGAACTAGGTTTCCAGGACGGCACCTTGCGACAAATCAGCCTCTTTCACGATGAGCCGACGCTTTACGGCGCGGACGAGGCGGCCCAGCCCACCAATCGGGAACATCTCCGGGCGGAAAAAACCCGCGTCTGGCTCCGGTCCAAAGGCTTTCCCGTCGGGTCTTACCCTTGGGGTGAGGTATGGGCAAACTATGACCCCCGCTCGGACTTCGGCAGCGGCGGGGTGCGGTATGCGATCGTAGCCGACCGCCGCGCGATGATCCCTGTCCGCCCGGCGACCACACCAGCCCGGCTACCGATGGAATTGCCAGGCATCACTGAGAAAACACTGCTCGACTCCACCAACTGAATCCGTTCATAAACAGGCCACCGGCTACCTTGGCATGAGAATGAAAACATCTTCCGCGCTGGCGGCATTCGCCAGCCTCGTCGTCGCGTTACCGTTGCGCGCGCAATCGCCCCCGCCGACCATCGAAGAAACCCTGCGCGGCGCACGCACCAGCCTGGTGCTAGACCAGCACGGGTTTGGCGGCGACAGCGCAGCCGTCCTGGAAAAAGCCACCGGTGAGGCGCGTTTTGTCCTCGTGGGCGAGGATCACTTTACGCGCGAGATTCCGCAGTTCACCGCCGCCGTCTGCGATCTGCTGGCACCGCAGGGCTTGTTCGCGCTGGCGACGGAGGCCAGCCCGCAGGCGGCGGCGTTCGTCGGCGCGACGCTCGCCGCGACCGCCCGCCCGGCGCAACTCGCCGCCTTGCTGAAAAAATACCCGGACAGCGTGGCCTTTCTCAACAGCGCGTCGGAGAACGACTTGGCAGCGCACGCGGCGCAGGTGGTCAGGGCGGCGCACGGACCGGATTTTCAACTCTGGGGCTTGGATCAAGAGTTTCTCGGCTCGGCGGGTTGGCTGCTCGACCAAATACTCGCCACGCATCCGGGGCCGGCGGCCACCACCGCCCTGCGCCGTCTGCAAACCGAGGAGCAAAAGGCCACTACGCAGGCCCGGGAGAGCGGCGACCCCTCCAAACTTTTCCTGTTCACCGCCCCCGCCGCCGCGTTGGAGGAGACCGCCACGCTTTTGCGGAAAGAGGGTAATCCCATCGCTAACACGCTATTTCGCGCGTTGGTCGAAAGCCGGGAAATCTACCTCAAGGACGCCGAGGGTTCGCCGGACGCCAATGCCCAGCGCGCCCGACTCCTCAAGCGTAATTTCCGACAACGGCTGGAGGCTGCCACGGCGGTAGGTCAGCAGGGCAAAGTGCTCGTCAAACTGGGCGACTGGCATCTGTACAAGGGATTCAACCCGCTGAACCAGCGAGACCTGGGCAATTACGTCGCCGAGTTGGCGGACGGGCGGGGCGAGACCTCCTTGCACATTTGTGTGCTGGGTGCCAAGGGCGCGCACCGGCTGTACGGTGGTTATACTCGTCCGCTCAGGGTGGAACCCTTCGTGCTCGGCGAAGATCCGGATTACCGTTGGCTCAAACCTGCCCTGGACAACCAAGTCAAAGACGGCTGGACTCTGTTCGATTTGCGGCGGCTGCGCGCGAAGGCGCTAGCCTCAACCGACCCGGCGATGTCTCGCTTGATCAACGGCTACGATCTCCTGATCATCATCCCCAAGTTGACCCCGGCTGACCCCATTGAATGACGGGTCCTGCCACCAAAGCATTGAGCCAACGCTACTTCTTCGCAAACTGGACCCGGTAGCGAAGCCAGTACCGATCCTCGGGCCGGACTGTGCTGCCGTCCCACCGCCTGTCCGGCGGCAGCCAAGCTGACCACGTTTCCGTGACCTTGTCGGGCGACGGCGGGAGCAGCAACGGAAACATCTGCCAGGATTCGCCCGATCCTCCCGCGGTGAACACGCGTTTGGCATCCTGCGAACCGAGCGCGCCGCGGACTAGGATAGTGATGTACTTCTCCGTCCGTTGCGCGTCGCTCCACCGTTCTTCCGCGTAACTCGTGAAGGATTCCCCCGCCATGAAGCGGATGGCAAAGGGTGAATTCGTGCCAGGTTGCAGAACGTCTTCGATGGAGCGGCCTCTGGTCGGCACCCGCAATTCAAATTCCACCTCGATTTGTTTCCCGTCGACATGGGGCGGATGATCGGCACAAGCATAGGCAATGCCGCCCGTCATTGCGATCAACGCCGCGACGACGGAAAAAGCGATGCCTGCGCGCACGATGAACCCGGCAAAACCGGTGCGGCTCACGAAAAAGCTGACCACGAACCCGACGACGAAGCCCGTGATGATCGCCAGCGGCGTCCAGATGAAAGCAACGCCGAAGTCGCTGCTCCCCTCGAAACGCGAGGCTTTCAACACGTCCATCGCCCAGAGCGCCACGGGCAATCCGAGCGCGCCACCGGCGACAGCGTTGACGCAAGCGACGAGCGAAGCCACGGGCCATCGCCGGGGCTTTTCCGGGGCAGGGGAGTGCGATTCCATGACGGTTATCCTTGAACGGAAGTCGGGGGTGCCAGGATGACCGTGCAAACGAGGTAGGCCATGACGGCGGCCAACACGAGCACGATGCCGACGAGGACCGGATGGCGTCGCCCGGTGCGGACTTGGTAGACGCCGCCCGTAAAAATCCCGATTCCCAGGAGAAACACCACCCCGAACAGTTCAAAAGCCACGCGTGTAAACTCTGGCCCACCGTGCCAACGCGTCGGGCCAGCCGGTCGGCCAACGTGGTAAATGGTGTCGGCGAGACTCCCTACGACGGCGGCCATGGCCAGGCTCAGGCACGGCCCGATGACCACCAGCGCCCAGCCGACGGCGCGCACGGCGCTGGAACTGGCTTGGCTGTCGGCTGTCGGCAGGTCCGTGACGGTGGGTAGAGCGGGTGGTGTGTTCATTTGGTGAAGGCAAGCCACGCCAGACGTTGGCTTGGCTTTCCTACCAGAACATTCCGCTTCGGGTCCCGGCGATTACGCAGAATCGCGCTCGCGCCGCTTTTGGCAGACTGAGACTCAGCCGAAACGCCGCCCGACAGATTTTATGTCATCGCGGAGGTACGAGGTGGAATATTCTCGTGAAGTCATCTGCCCATGTTCAAACGCACCCTGCCATTCCACCCCCAACTCTTCCTCGCGTTGATCATTCTCACGGCCTTCGTGCTGACGGGAACAGACTTGCACTCGCAAACCGCGGCGACCGTCACGGCGCACGAGGAAACCGACCGCGTGGCCCTGTTGAGTAAGCTGATCAAACGCCGTGCCGCGCTGGCCAGCGCCGGGAAAACGCTGGAACTCCAGGCGTGCGATACCCAAATCAAGCGTCATCCTGCCCCGGCGGACGCTGACCCCGCCGAAACCGGGCGGCGACTGGCCGGTAAATGGCATTCACCCCGGCACGATTATTTTTACCGTGCCGACGGCACTTGGACGTTGATCCCCGCCGAGCAGGGTGATCTCCACGGACGTTGGCGTGTCGACGGGAACCGGCTGGAAATTGCTTCGGGCTACGAGGGCTCGCTGACGACCGAAAAATATGTGCTGATCCTGATCACCGGGCGGGACCTCGTGTTTGCGGACGGAGAAACCGTCTTCTTCGAAACCCGCCTGTCACAGTGAGTGCAGGCCGCTGAGTATCCTGTCTTATATGGTTTATGCAGAACGGGTTAAGTTCCGACCGCCCTTGCCCGGCGAACGGCCCGATTTTAGCGCGGATTAAAGGCTGATTTAATCCGCAAGGATGCCGCAGATAACGCAGATAACGCGAATCAGTCCCCGATCTTGCCGCCGCCGACGATGACCAGGCCGTCGTCGGTCGGGTGGATGACCACGGAGTTGGCGGGCGAGCCCGACGCGGGCCGACCAGCGGCCAGCGCGCGGGGGCGGAAGTCGCGCGTCTGCGGGGAGCCGTGGTCCGCGCGCGAGGTAAGGTTGCCCGCCCCGGCGGCCACGAGGTTGCCCGCCCCGGCGGCCACGAGGTTGCCCGCGCCCGCCGCGACCAGGTTGCCCGCCCCGGCGGCCACGAGTCTGCTCGAGTTGTTCCCGACGATGCCCGCGCCGTCCTGGCTGATGAGACTGGACCGTCCGGCGACGAACGAGCCGCCGTCGTTGGAGACCACCTTGGAAATGTCGTTGGTGGCCAGCCCGGCGGCGTCGCGCGAGATGACGCCCGCGCCGTCCTGCGAGATCAGGTTGTTGCCGCCGCCGTTGAAGACGTTCGCCAAGTTCCTGGCGACCACCCCGGAGCCATCCTGGCTGATGAGGCCTTTGATGGAGTCCAGAGCGTTCAGGCCATTCACATTGACGAGGTTGCCCGCGCCAGCCGCGATCAGATTGCCCGCCCCGGCGGCCACCAGATTGCCCGCCCCGGCTGCAATCAAAGTGTTATCAGCATTGCGGATCAAATTACCCGCCCCGGCGGCCACGAGTTGCGGCACGCCGTTGAGGGGGCCAATCGGAATGATCACGCCGCCGCCCTGGAAGGAAACGGCGGCGGAGTTCACGATGGTGGTCATGCCAACGTTGGCATCGCTCGAAAGCTTGTCCGCCGCGAGGACGACGCTGGACGGGCTGGCTCCATACTGCGCGACGGCGGCGGCGACGATCTGCGTGGCCAGCAAGGCCCGAGACTCGCTAGCTCCCAGCACGTAGGTCTGCGTGGCATTGGCCGTGACCGGCACGAAGTCCTGGAGAGTCGGGGCGACCTGCGCACCGCCGACGATGACGGTCCGGCCCGTGAGGGAAGCCCGCGTCCGCAGAGTCAACGTCACGCCGAGGGCAGTGTGAGGCTTGACCTCGCTGAAGTCGATGTAGGGAGCAGTAGCCGACGCAACGCCGCCCGGGCGCCCAGGCTGCCCGGCGCAGACACCCTTGATGGAGACGAATTCCACGCCATCCGGCAGCTTGGGGAAGAAGACCGTGACGGCCTGGGTGGTCTTGTCACTCAGGTTCCAAGCGGAAAAGGTAACCTCGTAGTTTTGCCCGGAGGGGACCGAGAAGGGCGTGTGCTGCAACACCCCGAAATACGCGAAACGCGGATCAATCGGTTGGAAAACCCCGACGCTGCTGCCGCTGACCGGGCCGGTCGTGCCACCCGCGCGGGAGTGGAACGCATCGCGGGCCACCGGGCCATTGTGATCAAAGGCGTTGGTTGCCGGGCTAAAGCTGTCAGGGGAAATCGTCGAGACGGGCTTGATGGCGGAAGCCTTCGTCCCGGCGACCGGCGTGTAGCTGATCTGCACGTAGCCAAATTCCCGGGCCTTGACCTTGCCAAGGTGGAACACCTTGTTCCCGGCGGCGTCGAGCGCATCCTCAATGAATTTACCTGGCGGCGTCTCGGTGAGGACGTTGAGGTTGTTGTCCAGGAAGCGGGCGCTGAAGGGCAGCGCGTTGGCGGGCTGCTTGACAAGCAACTTCAGGTCCTTGGCCGTCTTGCCGCCGTCGTTTTGATAAATGACGTTGAACTTCGCCACCGCCCCCACGGTTCCGGCGGGGTTGGTGACCTCCGAGAACGCGTGGGCCGGGCCGGTGACAACGTACTGCAAATCCAAGCCCGCAGTGATCGGGGCGGTGACCTCCTTGGCAGTCAGCGTCGGATTGGGCGCGTTCAAGACGCTGCCCGCCTGCGCGATAGTCGCCTTGACCTGGACCTGGTAGATGAGCAGGGCAGACTGGCCCGCCGGGAGCTTGCCGACCTTGAGCTTGAGACTGCGCCCGTCGGCGCTGAGCGCGTAACTCGCGTCCTTGGCCGGCTTGCCATCCACCAAGACAAGGGCGTAGGGCGGCGCGAGCGGATTGCCGGCGGCCTGCGCTGCGTTGGGATCGTAAATGCAACTATCCGGCAGGGGGTCGGTGACCGTGACGCCAGACACGTCGCCCGTGCCGTTGTTGGTGGCGATGACCGCGTAAGTCAGGTAGGGCGCGGGCACCTTGGCGGTCGCCACGCCGAGCGAGTAGGCGGGTGCCTTGGGATCGTCCGCGTCGCTGTTGCTGCCCAGCGTCGGATTGAGCAGGAGGGCGAGCTTGGCGACCGCCGTCGGATCGACGGCCCCATCCTTTTTGAGCGGGAGGCCGGAGAGGGCCTGAAGAGCATTCGCCGCCTCGGGCTTGGTGACGATGATGGCATTCAGCACGCTTGCGTCGGTGGAAAACTTGCCCACGGCGAGGCTAGGCGGCTTAGCTACCGGAGCGGTCCCGAGCGTGATGGTGATGTCCGGCTGGCTGAACTCCAGCGGGCCGAGCGGGGGAGGGATCAAAATCTTGAGGCCGCTCAGGGTCAGCGTGGAGCCACTCGCCGTGTCGAAGTTAATTTGCAGCGAGACCGTGAACACGGTGGAACCACCCGCCGCGAGCGTGGGCAGCGGCAACGTCAGGACGCCGGCCTTGGGCTTGATGGCCAGAGCGTTGCCGTTGTCATCGGTGATGCTCAGGAACTTCACGCCCGAGGGAAGCTGGGCGCTCGCGGTCAGACCGCTGATGGCGTCCTTGGAAAAGTTGCGGGCGGTCACGGTCAGCCGGAGCGTTTCGCCGGGGGCCACGTTGGAATTGTAGGCGACGTTGACCTGATAGGGCGAGGCCACCGCGGTCGCCAGGAATAGCGGCGCGGGCAGGGTGGCGTTGGCGGTGTCGGTGGTGACGGGGTTAACCGTGAGCTTGAAACCGCTGATTTTGGGCGGGAAAGCGCCAGGAACCTTGGCGGTGGCCGTCACGACGCGGCTGCTATGGGCGGCAACCGTGCCGAGGCTCCAGGTCACGGTGTTCTTCGCGTCGTTGAGCGCGCCGGCGTCGGAAACGGTCTTGAACTTGAGCCCTTCAAGGGTGGCAACCACCTTGACGTTGGCGGCGTCGAAATTGCTGGTGTTGCGCACGGAGACGCCGTAGGTGACCAGATCACCGGGAATGGCGCTCGTGCCCGTGCCGTTGGTGGCGGTGGAGACGGTGGAATCCGTGATGACGAGGACCGGGGCGTTGTTGGTGGGCGGGGTCGTGCCGCCGTTAACCTTCACGAAGAAGCTGCCCACGTTGTTTTCCTGGTCGCTTGGGTCGAGCGAGCCGAGGAAAAGACGCGTGGCTCCGTCCGGGACGATGATTTTCTGCACGGTGCCGCTGGCGTTCGTACCATCGCCGATGAAGAAGGGCTTACGCAGGGAAGGGCCAATCAGGGTGTAGTCCGTGCCGGGGGGCAGGGCGAGGTTGTAGCCGTCGGGGGCGGTGGCGGGGTTGGGCGTGGAGTCGTCCAGGAACACGCCGATCAGCGAATTGACGGGCGCGGAGAGGTCGGCGATGCCGTTCTCTTTATTGTGCTTGTAGAGCGCGAAGCCCAGGTAGGGGCCGCCGTCGGGGCCGACCGTGACAGGGTTGGCCGGGTCGTTGGAGACGTTGCCGGTGGCGGTGAAGGTGATGGACTTTCCGGGAGTAAGGGTCAGGTTGGGCACCTGAAAGGGGGTGGCGTTGGTCAGGGTGTCCTGGCCGGTGCTGGCCGTCGTGCCGGGGGCGGCCCCGGCGAGCCAGATGTTCGAGGTGCCTGGGACGGCGATAGAGCCATCGGGGGGATGTGTGGTCGTATTAACGGAGACTTGGACGTTCAAGGAGCCGACGTTGTTGTACCAACCAAAGATGTCAAAGACACCAAGGTACAACCGGGTGGCGCCCGCCGGGGCGGTGATGTGTTGCACTCCGCCATTGGCGTCCTTTCCGTCGCCGATGAAAAAGACCTGATTGAGCGCGGGCGCGACCGTCCCGAAATTCTTCCCGCCTGCCGGGACGCCATTGCCACTGTAATTCAGTGCGGCTGGGGTCGGGCCACCGACGACTGGCGTCGAATCATTTAGAAAAACTCCGAGCAGACCGTCGTAGCTAACCGACGCGATGCCGCCGATGCCGTTTTCTGGGCCGTGGTCCTGACTGCTGCTATCACCGTCGGCCGGAAGCAGCCCGTAGCCCGGACCGCGTGCAGTGCCTTGTCCTGAAGTGGAAAAGGTCAAATCGGCACCGGCCTGGATGGTCAGACCGGTGACGAGAGCTGGCGAATTGGCAGGGGCAGCGTCGCCGGAAACAGCCGTTGCGCCATTGGGCTGTCCGGCGAGCCACGGGTTGGCCGTGCCGGGCACGACGACATCGACGCCGGGCAAGGTTGATCCCGGCACGATGACGATGCGCGTGCCGGTGCTGTCGTAGAAGCTATCAGCGCTGTTGGCATTGAGCAGCACGTCGAATACGTCGCCCGCGTTCAGGGTGACGGTGCCGGTGGTGGCAGCGCCCTGGCCTTTGCCATCGGGCCAGGTACCCTTGAATTTCTGGATGCCGTTGATGACGACGTAGCCCGCCGCACCGTCGCCGGCGCCGTAGTCGAGGTCGTGCCAAGAGACACGGTAGCTATAGGTGCCAGCCGCCGGGCAAGTCCAGCGGATGACATTGTTGCCATTGGGACTCAGGGTGTTGACGTAATGGAAGATTTCGTCGTCGGCGAGGTCGTTGAGGTGCGGGTTGGCCGCCGGGTACACGGTCACGCCGTATTCCAGGTCGCCCCGGCCGTTGTGCGCGCCGATGAAGCCTTCCAAGCCCCTGCGGTCGCCCTGTGTGAGGTTGACGTGCTCGGCGGCAGTATAGAGGGTCAGGGCGGTGTCCGCGATGGCGGTGCGGTAGCCGTAGCTCCACTGGGGCACGGTGGGGTTGGGGTCGGCGGTTTCCTGCGCGCCGCCGTCAGGCTTTTCATTGAGAGCCAGGTCGCGGCCCGCGTTCCAGTCCGAGTGACCGGAGGCCTGGGCGCGGAGGGTGAGCGGCAGCGAGGTCAGGAGAACCGCGAGGAGCGCGCCGCAGACGGCCAGCAGACGCGGAGAGGTTTTCTGGTGGGCAAGGGGTTGCATGGAGGTAGGCCAGTGAGGTGAAACGTTGGTAAGTTTGCGGTCTACGAGGAACGCGCGGCCAGTCCGACAAACCCGAAGCACACGCTCTCGTTAATAGGGAAATGCCGAAACGGCGGGGGAAATGGCTCACAAAAAATGACAATTTTTTTGCGAAGGCCCGAAAAACATCCAACCGGCGCGGACACAGGAAAGGACGGGCAAGACAATTCCGGCTTGAGCGCGGCCCGCAGTTTCCTCTATAAAAAGAACTGCCAGCCGAAACCCTGGTACAAAACTGCCTATTTTTAAGGACGCGCGCCGCGCCGACCCGGCAGCGCGGCTCGCCCGCCGATGACTACCCCTCCCCCAATTCACTCCGATCCCGCAAGCGGCCCGGCGCACGACCTCGCCGGGCTGGTGCGCGACCTCCTGCCGGTTTCACGCGCGGGCGGCGACGCCGGACCGCTCGAATCGGTCGAATCGCTGCTGCCGCAGGTGTACGACGAACTGCGCGACTTGGCGGCGAGTTATCTGAGGCGCGAGCGCCCGGACCACACCTTGCAACCCACCGCGCTGGTCCACGAGGTGTACCTGCGCCTCGCCGGGGACAAGCCGGTGGACTGGCAAAACCGCGCCCATTTCCTGGGCATCGCCGCGCGGATCATGCGCCGCGTGCTGGCCGATTCCGCCGTGGCGCGCAACGCTCAAAAACGCGGCGGGGGCGCGCCGAAGGTCACGCTGGACGCCGCGCTGGATTTTTCTGACGAATGCGTCGTGCCGGTGGACGGCGTGGACGAGGCGCTGCGCACGCTGGAGCAAATGGACCCTCGGCAGGGCCAGGTCGTCGAACTGCGCTTCTTCGGCGGCCTGACCAACGAAGAAATCGCCGAAGTGCTCGGAATTTCGGTCGCCACGGTCAAGCGTGAGTGGGCGACGGCCAAGCTCTGGCTCCAGCGGCAGCTCGATTGCCAGGGGAATTGAAACCCGCCGCGACGATGGACCCCGCGCGGTGGCAACAGGTCAAGGGCATCCTCGCCGACGCGCTCGAACAGGAGAGCGACGCCGGGCGCGTCGCCGTGGTCGAGCGCGCGTGTCGGGACGATGCGGAATTGCGTCAAGAAGTGCAATCCCTGCTGGGTCGGCAACCGGCGGGCCTGGAGCGGTTCGCCAACGGCGCGGGGGCGTTGCTGGGACAACATTCCGGCGCGGCGGCGAACCTCGGACGCCGCCTGGGGGCCTACGCGTTGACGCGCGAACTGGGCCGGGGCGGCATGGGCGCGGTGTATCTCGCGCGCCGGGCCGACGGACGCTTCGAGCAGCAGGTCGCCGTGAAACTGCTCAAACGCGGCACGGACACGGACGAGGTGCTGCGCCGCTTCCAGGCCGAGCGGCGCATCCTGGCGCGGTTGGAGCATCCGAACATCGCGCGCTTGCTCGACGGCGGGGAGACGGACGACGGCCTGCCCTTCTTCGTGATGGAGTACGTGGACGGCGCGCCGCTGACGGGCTTCGCGCGGCGGCACGACCTGTCCATCGACGCCCGGCTGGAGCTTTTCGGCAAGGTGTGCGCGGCGGTGCAGTTCGCGCACCAGAACCTCGTGGTCCACCGGGACTTGAAGCCGGGCAACATTCTCGTGACGGCGGAAGGCGAGCCGAAATTGCTCGACTTCGGGTTGGCGCGGCTGATCGGGGGCGACGACGCGGACGCCACCGCGCTGGAAATCACCGTGGCGGAGGCCCGTCGGCTGACGCCCGCCTACGCCAGCCCAGAGCAGGTGCGCGGCGCGGCGCTGACCACGGTCAGCGACGTGTATTCGCTCGGCGCGCTGCTTTATGAGTTGCTGACGGATCAGCCGCCGCACCGTTTCAGCACCCCACGCCCCACGCCCGTCGAACTGCTGCGCGTCATCGGCGAGCAGGAACCCGTCCGCCCCAGCTTGGCGGCGACCAACGCCCGGACCCGTCCCCGGCTGCGTGGCGACCTGGACAACATCGTCGGGCTGGCGATGCGCAAGGACCCCGCCCGGCGCTACCAGAGCGTGGGCGCGTTCGCCGACGACCTGCGCCGCCACCGGGAAAGCCGACCCGTGCGTGCCCGGCCCGACACGCTGCGCTACCGCACGGCCAAGTTCGTCGGACGCAACCGGGTCGGCGTCGGCGTCGGCGCGCTGGCGCTGCTGGCGCTGCTGGCCACCAGCGCCGCCGCCCTCTGGCAGGCCGCGCGCGCGGAGCGGCGGTTCAGCGACGTGCGCGCGCTGGCGCACACCTTTCTCTTCGATTTCCACGACAGCATCCGCAACCTGCCCGGCTCGACGCCCGCGCGGCGGCTGTTGGTCACGAGCGCGCTCGGTTACCTCCAACGGCTCGAACGGGAGGCCGGGGGCGACCTGGGGCTGCGCCGCGAACTGGCGCAGGCGTACATCAAGGTGGGCGACGTGCAGGGTCGGCCCAACGTCGCCAACCTCGGCGATTCGCAGGGCGCGCTGGCTTCCTACCGGCGGGCGGTGGGCCTCGCCGAAGCGCTCCCGGGCGACGACGAATCGGCGGCCGTGTGCGCCGACGCCTGGAACGCGTTGGGCAGCCTGCTCACCAACTGGGGAGCGGACCGGCAGCGGGCGTTGAGGTTGGTCAAACGCGCGCTGATCACGCGGGAAAAACTCGCCGCCAGAAACGCGGCTGACCCCGCCGGTCAGCGCGATCTGGCCAGCAGCCTGCTGTCGGTGGGCGACGCCCTGGTGGCGGGCGAAATTTCCACCTGGAATCAAAACGAAGCACGCCTGGACGCCAGGGATTTCTACGAGCGCGCCCTGGTGGTGCTCGACCGGTTGCGCGTCAGGTACCCAGGTGATCTGAGGGACACGCTGGAACTGGCGAGGATCCACTATCGCTTGGGCAACACGTACCACATCCTGGGAATGCAGGCGCACGACGACATCGCCCTTTTCCGCCGTGGATTGGAACACCACTTGCGCTCGCTGGCCTTGCGGGAGGAACTCGCTGCCGCGCAGCCCGATAACGGTCAAGCGCGCCGCAATCTGGCGGACGGTTTGACGATGAAGGCGCAAATCCAGACTCAGGCGGGCGATCCGGCAGGCGCGCTGACGGATTGTCGACGTGGCATCGAACTTTTCGCCGGATTGGCCACGGCGGACCCCACGAACTTTTGGGCGAAGCAGGATTTGGCCTTTGCCCACTGGTGCGCCGCCAATCCCCTGCATGCCTTGGGCGATTTGCCGGGCGCGGTCGGGGAGTTGGATCAGTCGGCGGCGATGTACGACGCCCTGGCGGTGGCTGATCCCGCCAGCCTCCTGCCCGTGGAGCATCTCAACCATATTTTTCGGCTGCGGACCGAGATTTGCCGTGAGTCAGGCGACACCGCCGGGGAGGCGGCGAGCGCGCGGCGGTGGCTGGCTTGCGCGGGACGGCTGTCGGCGGATTCTCCGCAGGACGCCGCCTTGCAAGCCGACCAACACCACGCCAGGGACGCGGTGGCCCGGGCGGTGCGCTAGGATCGACCGGCTCCCTCCAGATAGGGCGCGTCTTTTGAACGAGACCCGCGCGTGCCGTCCGCTGCCTGCACGCGGGCGCGCACCCAATGCAAGCCCAGCGCGCCGTGGGGAACCTGGTCGCGGAACTCCTCGATCTGGCGCTCGCCCCGGGCGTTGACCGCACGCACAAAAACGCGCACCTCTTCGGCGGGCGTCGTGGGCGTCCAGGCGTAGCGCCACAGGCTCCAGGAGATCAGCGTGCCCGGCGCGTGGATCTCCGCCGCGTGGTACGTCTGGCCACCGTCGGTGCTGACCTCCACCTGGCTGATGCCTTTGTCTCCGCCGAAGGCCATGCCGCGAAACTCGACGGTCTGTCCCACCCGGAACGGTTCGGCAAAGCCGCCGCCGTTGACCTGCGGCGCGTCGATGCGGCTGGTGGTGGGCACGTACACGTTCGGACCCCAACCCTGCTCTGTGTAAAATCCCACGCCCTCGATGCCGTGGCGGTTGCGTTTCAGGCGCGGATCGCTCTGGGCAAGGAATTCCAGGCGAGTGACCCACTTCGGGTTGCGCTCGCCGTAGATGCCGGGCACGATCATGCGCACGGGGAAGCCGTGGCGCGGAGGCAGCGGCTGGCCGTTCATCTCGTAGGCGAGGAGCGTGGTCGCCTCGCCGAGCTTGGCCAGCGGGATCGTCTCGAAGAAGCCGTCCGCCGCATGGAAGAGGACGCCGCCGCAATCCGCCCGGGGACGGGCCCGAGCCAGCAGGACCGGCAGCGGGACCCCCTTCCAGACGGCGTTGGAAATCAGCCCACTGCCGACCCCGTAAGAGATG
>CAXTBX010000011.1:0-63813 GCA_964242205.1 uncultured Chthoniobacterales bacterium | reverse complement strand
GGAGTGTTTCGATGGCGAGTGGTTTGGAGGCCACGTTCACGTCGATCTTGTCCACGTCCGGGATCGGGCCGCCGGGTGCGGAGAGTTGATTCAGATCGAGCGGAATCTGGATGTAACCAGCGAGCAATTCTGTCGCGCCTTGCTTGAGGCTGATTTTATCCACGCGCGCCAGGGCATCTTTCAATTGGATCACGCTGCGGAATTCCAGGCCGTTCGTGCCGACGTAGAGCACCGGGAATTCGACGACCTGCTGTGCGTACTTGCCTTGGATGTCGGCCTCCAGCGGGCCGACGGCGTTAAACTCCACCTTGTGCGCGGCAAGCGTGCCGCCGCCGGAAAACTTCTTACCGCCTTGTTCCGGCGTGGCAAAGTTGCCCTGCGCCTGCCAGTGCATCTCGAATGATCCGGCGAGTTTCGGTTCGGTTCCGCCCTTCGCGCCGGTGCCTGCGGGGTCCACGTACTCCGCCTTGCCAGGGCTGTCCGGCGCGCCCTCGACCACGACCGCCACCGGCCCGGCGCTCGTCTTGGTTTTGGTCACGAGTGTGCGCCGCTTGCCCGGTTCGGTTGCCTTGGGGCCGTTGACCTCGTTGACCGGCGGGGTGCTCGCCTTCGAGGCGGCTTCGATGCGCGCCGCTTTGCCGCTTATTTGCGCCTGGGCCTGGGCCTGCGGCGTGGCGCGCAGCAGCGGCTGAAACGCCGTTAGATCCTGCAACCGCACGTTCAACCCCGCCTGGTAATCGAACGGCGCGCGCAGCCCGGCTTGCCCGGTGATGTCCAGGGAGTTTTTGTCGTTGACGCGCACTTGCAGCGTCTTGACGACCGCTTTGCCACCGTCCGCCACGATGTCGCCGTTGATCGCCTCAATCTTCGCACCCTTCGCCTGGATGTCCTTGCCGGTCAGTTGCAGGTTGCCGTTGATCTCCTGGTCATCAGCGCCCGGTCGAGTGGCCAGGTGGCCTTTTGCCTGTCCGGCCAAGTGCACCGAGCCCGCCACTTTGTCCTGTGCGCCATCCTTGTTGAGGAGCGGCGCGAATACGCCGAGGTCGGGCACCTCCCCGTCCAGGTTCAGGTCGAACGCGTTCGGCGCGGCGAGGTCGGCCTGCCCACCGAACGTCAACCCGGTCTTCGCGTCGAACCGCACCTGCCCGGTCTTGATGACCGCGTGGTTGTCCGCCACGTCCACCTGCACGTCCGCGCCCTGCAGTTTGACGCCCTGCGAGGCAATGTCGCGCGCGGTGATGTTTAGCGATCCGTCGATTTTTTGATCGTTCGCGCCCGCCGCCGTGGCGAGGTGCCCCTTCGCGCCGCCCGTGATCTTGACTGACCCACCTAGGGGCTGATTCAACCCGTTCGCCGCCAACACGGGGTTAAGCTTGGCCAGATCCGCGAGATCGACCGTCACGCCCGCGTCGAACGGAAACGGCGCTTGCAGCCCCGCGTCGCCGCGCAGGTCGACATGGTTCTTTTCGTCGAGCACGATCCGGCCCGTCTTGACGACCGCGTGACCGTTTTCGATGCCGATTTGCACGTCTGCCGTCTGCACGGTCGCGCCCTTGGCCTGCACGTCGCGCGCCTGTACGTCCAGCCCGCCGACCGGCGTCCCGTTGCGGCTCGTCACGTTGCCCTTCGCCGTAACCTGACCCTTTAGCGGGAGGGGCGGGTTTTTCGGGTCCAATGCGAAGCCGTTCAGGTCTGGCGCGTTCACGTCCAGTCGCAGGTCCACCGGCTGTTGTGCGGCCCGGGCAAAATCCTCTGGGATCGTGTACGTCCCGTCCAGGTTGACCGAGTTCTTGCCACGCAGAATCTCGAAAGAGTCTAGCTTCACCGCCGCCTGGTCGCTGTTGAGCGCGAGCTTGACGCTGTCCACCGCGTAATCCCCAAACCGGATGCCCTGCACCTCCAGCGCACTGTGCGTTTGCAGCCGGTCATAGAACGGCAGGTGCGGCGGGGGCGGCGCGTCGGGACCCGTCGGTGGGGCGGTGGCGTCGGCGGGCAGGACCTTGGCCGTGTCGAGCGCAAAATCGACGGAGTCCACGCCGAGCCGTTGCGCCGGAATAGCCAGCGACTGCACATGTCCCTTGAGCGTCGTACTGAGCTTGCCATCCTTCAGTGCGAAATCTCCCCCCGCCCTCAGCCCGCCGGTGATCTCCTGAGGCAGCTTGACCGGCAGCTTGGTAAAGTCCGGCGCGGCGATTTCCAACGTCCCGCGCCCGTTCGATTTCGGCAAATCCGCCATCTGCTCAGCGAGGAAAATCCTCGCGGCCAGCGCGACGCGGTTTTCGCCTGCCGACGCCCCGGTGTCCTCCAGCGTCACGGTGCCATCGCGCAGCGTGGCGTGCAGCGTCGCGGCGTCCAACGCCGTGCCGCCCGCGTTCGGTTTGTCGATGCGCGTTTCGACCCGGCCCGTCCAGGTCTTCGGCAGGTTGGTGTTGCCATCAAAACGCACGGTCAGATTCTCCAGCGTCCCCTCGACCGGCGCTTCCACCTTCAGAAAATCGCGCACCGCCGGGAAAGACACGCCCGCCACGTCGAGTTGCACCTGCGCACGTGGCGGCTTGCCGATGCCCTGCGTGTTGATCGTCGCGTTCGCGCGGCCTTTGAACAAATCGGCGTCAAGCGACAGCGTCAGCAACTCCTGCGGCAGCTTCGAGCCGTCGATGCTCAGCTTCCGCACGAAAATATCCGGCGCGAGCCGCAGGTCGGCCAGTTGCAGGTTGCGCTGCCGGTAACTCGTCCGCGCGGAGATGTCCCGCAGGTCCGGCCCACCCGGGATGCGCAATTCCGCGATCCGCAACTCGCCGTTTTGCGCGGGGTCGAGTTCCAGGTTCGCCCCGGCGACGAGCAATCCCTGTTGACCCACCGCCGTCGTCGCCCCAGCCACCGCCGGAGCCGCCGGGGCGGGCACGTAGGCCGACGCCGCCGCGCGCTGGCCCGCCGCCCGCGCGCCCTCCGGCGTGTCGGGCCGCATCAGAAAATTGACGTTGCGCAGGCTCAGCTTGCCGGGCAGCGGCAGCGGAGGCAGCGAAAAGGGCTCCTTTTTTTTCGGCGACGAGGGTGGCGATTTGCTCGGGTCGAGCACGATGTCGGCGTCGTGCAGCGTCACGCTCTCGATGAACTCCGAATTGAGCCCGTGCCGGATCAGCGTCGGGAGGCTGTAGTGCAATTCGAGCAGCCCGACGTTCGCCTTCTCGACTAGTCCCGGTTTCATTGGTGCCACCCGCAGATTTTCGATCCGCAACCCGCCCAAAATCGACCCGCCGAGCTTGAAGTCGTTCAGCTTCAACCCCTGCTTCGCAGCCAGCCTGGGCGCAAGCGTCTTGACCGCGAACACGATGATCGGCTGATAAAGTAAGATCACCAGCAGGAGCAAACCAGCGAATCCGACGAGGATACGCTTCCACCACGGCCACCGGCGGCGGGGCGCGGGAGCGGCGGGGGAGATTTTCGGATCGTTCGAGCTGGCTGGCACGGCGCCCCACTTGTACAGGGTGCCGGGGGCAGGAATCAACCCGCGATTCTGAAATCGCGGTCGCACCTCAGCTCGCTAGGCGGCTTGCAGACCGGTGCACAACCCGGCATCCCAGTGTCAGGCGCGGCGGCGTGCTGGTCTTCCACCCGTCGGTGTTGCAGCCATTGGCGACCGGGCAAGACCCCATCTCCGTACCTGTTTGGTCCGATCAATCTGCTAACCCATCTCATCATGTTAAAATTCCGTCCCGCCCTCACCTTGACGATCACTTGCGTGGCCAGTCTGCTCGTCTCGCCGTTGACCACCCTCCGCGCCCAGGAGCCCGGCCTGGCCCTCCCGGAGCGTCGCGCCTTGAAGCAGTATCAGGAGACGAAATTTCCCGAGGAACAGAAAAAAATCCATGCCGCCGCCGGTTTCGAGGTGCCGCTGGAGATAAAGTGGGAGTCCATTGCCCGTCCGGGCGAAGCCAGCAATTACCTCGAAGATGCCTATTGGACCAACATCTATTTCGAACCATTGGCGACTGCCTTGGCGCAGATCAAAGCGGACGACATGGGAGCCAAGGCGCTGAAGGAAAAACTCAAGAAAATTGTCGTGACGTATAACAAGGACACTGCTCCCGCCAGCAATTATCCGAACGGCGTCACCTTCGAGGGCGGCACTTTAACCGTGAACTTCACGCCGTTCACGAACGCCGACGACACGAAGGACCGCGCCAAGGCCATCCAGTCGGTGCTCGAATCCAAGCTGTAGGCTTCAAACGCTTGGGTGAAAAACCGGTTCAAAGCGATTGGGCAGCCAGCAGGTCTCGGCCCAATCGCGGACTCCGGTCGAAAAGCCCACGTCTTTGCCTGCAGCGTCGCGGAAGTATCGCATTTTTTGCATTCCGCCAATTGCAAACCGAAACGCGGGTACTAACGTGCGCGATTCCATGATCAAACCGGGTGACGATTGGGACATTCCCTCCGCGACCAGCGCCTACAACATCGACCGCTGGGGCGCGGGTTATTTTTCGATCAACGCGCAGGGCAACGCCCAAGTCACGCCGCTGACCAACCAAGGCGCGGCCATCGACGTGATGGCCGTCGTGCAGGAGGCCCGCGAACAGGGCTTGGGCTTCCCGCTGGTCATCCGTTTTCAGGACCTCCTGCGCCACCGTGTGCAGACAATCTGCAAGGCTTTCGCCAGCGCCATCACCGAGGCTGGCTACCAGAAGCCCTACCGGGGCGTGTTCCCGATCAAGGTCAACCAACTGCGCGAGGTCGTGGAAGAAATCCTCGACGCCGGGCAGGAATATCATTTCGGGCTGGAGTGCGGCAGCAAGCCGGAGCTCTTTGCCGCGCTCGCCGTCCACCGCGACCCGGAGAGCGTCGTCATTTGCAACGGCTACAAGGACGCCGTGTTTATCCAGAACGCCCTTTTGGGCCGCAAGCTGGGCAAGCAGATCATCATGGTCGTCGAGAAGATCGAGGAACTGCGCCAGATCGTCGAGATTTCCCGGGAGATGAACGTCGAGCCGCTCGTCGGCTTCCGCGTGCGGCTCAACACGCGCGGTGCGGGCAAATGGGCCACCAGTGGCGGCGAGAACTCGAAGTTTGGCCTCTCCACCTCGGAACTCGTCGCGGGTAGCCATTACCTCAAGGAGAACGGTCTGGCGCATTGCCTCAAGCTCATCCACTTCCACGTCGGCAGCCAGGTGCCCGACATCGGCACGATCAAGCGCGCCGTCCGTGAGGCCGCACGGTTCTACGCCAAGATGGCCAAGATGGGTCACGACCTCGGCTACCTCGACGTGGGCGGCGGCCTCGGCGTCGATTACGATGGCTCGCGGACTGCCTTTGACAGCTCCACGAATTACACGCTCCAGGAATACGCGCGCGACATCGTCTACAACATCATGGACGTGCTCGACTCCGAGAAGGTGGCGCATCCGGTCATCGTCAGCGAGAGCGGGCGCGCACTCGTGGCGCACCACTCGATGCTGGTCATCGAAGCGTTCGGCACGATCGAGAAAGACGGCGCTGCCGGCATCGAAGTCTCCGACAAAGACGCGAAACTCGTGCAGGATATTTCCGAGACCCAAAAGAGTCTTAGCAAGGAAAACCGTCTCGAAGCCTTGCACGACGCCCAGCAGTACAAGGAACAGTCGCAGGCCATGTTCGACCTCGGTCTGCTCGACTTGGAAACGAAGGCCAAGGTGGAGGGCATTTACTGGCAGATCGCGCGCAACGTCGTAAAGTTCTTCGAGGGGATGCGTTACATACCGGAGGAAGTGCGCGACCTGTCCAACAGTTTGGCCGACCAGTATTTTTGCAACTTCTCCGTCTTCCAGTCCCTGTTGGACCACTGGGCGCTCGGGCAGCTTTTCCCGATCATGCCCATCCACCGGCTCAACGAATTGCCTGAGCGCAACGCCACGCTGGCGGACATCACCTGCGATTCGGACGGCAAGATCAACAAGTTCATCGACCTGCAGGACGTGAAGGACACCCTGCCCCTGCACACCCTCCGCCCGGGCGAGCCTTATTACCTCGGCCTGTTTCTGGTCGGCGCGTATCAGGATATCATGGGCGACCTGCACAACCTGTTCGGGCGCGTGACGGAGGTCCACGTCTTTCTCGATGAAGACGAGGACAGTGGCTACTACATCGAGGAGGTCATCGAGGGCAGCACGATGGCGCAAGTGCTTGCGCTGACGCAGTGGCAACTGCCCGAGCTGGGCCGCCTGATGAAGATGCAGATCGACGCGGCCATCAAGACGGACCGCATGAAGCCCAACGAAGCGATGCGCCTGCTGGCCAGTTACGAGAAGAGTTTGCAGGGCTACACCTACCTGACGTTCAGCCCGCCGAAATAAGGGAGGGAAACCCCTCGCAGGCCATCCCACATTTGCGCCGCAGGCACACTCGGAGGCTGGATGGCGACTTCCGGGCGCCATGGGTACCACTGCGCGCCGCCGCCTGACTCTTCTGACGATCAACCATTTGGAAACCGCCCTAACACGGCCGTAGCCAGACAGGAAATGCTCTACGCATACCCTTCCACTACGGTCGCCAGATAAGTCTTTACCCCATCCGCGCGTCCCGCCAGCACCGTACCCACATAGGCCTCGCGCTCCCACCACATCACGCGCAGATCCCACACGCAGAACGACTCCCCGCCCCGCGCCGGTCGCCAACCGTCCGCGCCGCCCAGAAACACGCGCGTCGGCAACTCGTTCTCGCGGTCCCACCAGCCGAGAATGAAGTAATCATCACCCTGCGCTTGATGAAGGATGACAAAGCCCACCCCCACCCTGCCGCTGGCCATCGCCGGGGCGGGCAGCACTCCACCGGCAATATCCTGCCAATCTGCGAACCGCTCGGCGGCGAACGGCTGCCCCGCATGGCAAATGCCGTAACATTTCAACCGGAACCCGGCGACGATTTCGACCCCGAGAAAATTCAGCGGACGAGGTTGGTAGCGAGCGAACATCGGTCCCGAGATTGGATAGTCAAAGGCCGACGAGCGCCCGGATGTCGGAGACATCTCTCAAGTAATACAGCCCCATGCTCGCGGCAAGGAACATCAGCATCCCAGTGACAGGCCAATAGATACGAGGAAATTTCCGGGTCAGCCGGGATACAACCGTTCCAAGGATCAGCGAGGAAATGAGAGCGAACGCGGTTGACACGGCCAGGCTCGAATCCGGTCCTGTCCCATCGGCGGAGTGCCCGACCCAATGAGCCAACAAAACCCACGGTTGGAGGAGCAGCGCGCTCAACAGCAAAAGTTCCCCTGCCGCCCCGAAAGGCCGCGCCATGTCGATGCGCTCCCAAAGCCATGACGTGTAGAGCAGCAGGTTGGAAGTTCCCGCGCACGCGCTCGACGCCGCCACGAGCAGCAAGGATTGAAACTTGTCCGAAAGTCTCATGATGCGGGCAACCGGGCCGCCGGGTACCCAAGCTGCGGCCAAAGCCGCCGAAAGTCGATCCCGAACTTCCCGTTTGCACCTTCCGCCAGCCGGTTCATCGTCAGAGCCGTGCTTGCTCTCCGGTGCCTTCCCGTCTTCTTGCTTCTTGGCCTCGCACTTGCCGGCTGCAAGAAATCCGAGACGCCCGTCGAACGCGGCAACCGCACGCAGACCCTCGAACTCGGCAACCTCGCCGAACCCTCTGACCTCGATCCGCACGTCATCACCAGCGACTCGGACTTCAAGATCGTCTTCAATCTGCTCGAAGGTTTGACCACGCCCGACGGTCAAGACCTCCACCCCACGCCCGGAGCAGCCCAAAGCTGGGGAATCTCGCCCGACAACCTGACCTACACCTTCCACCTGCGGCCCAACGCCCGATGGAGCAACGGCGACCCCGTCACCGCGCGCGACTTTCTCTACAGCTTTCGCCGTATCCTCACGCCCGCGCTCGGGGCGGAGTACAGCTACATGTTCTACGTCGTGAAGAACGCCGAGGAATACAACCTCGGCAAAATCACCGATTTCTCGCAGGTCGGTTTCGACGCCCCGGACGACCTCACGCTCCGCGTCACGCTCAAATCGCCCACGGCCTACTTCCTATCCCTCATCGGCCACTCGTCCTGGTTCCCCGTCCACCAGAAGACCATCGAAAAATTCGGCATGATCTCCGACCGCGGCACCCGCTGGACACGTCCCGAAAACTACGTCGGCAACGGCCCGTTCATCCTCAAGCAATGGCGCACCAACCAGCTCATCAGCCTGGAAAAAAGTCCGACCTACTGGGACGCTGCCAGCATCAAGCTCCACGGCGTCAACTACCACCCCATCGAGAGCTCGAACACCGAAGAACGCGCTTTCCGCGCTGGGCAACTCCACGCCACCTACACGTTTCCCAACGACAAGGTGGACGCTTACCGCCGCGACCACCCCGACGAATTGAAAATCGTTCCCTTCCTGGGCGTCTACTTCTACCGATTCAACGTCCGCAAGCCGCCGCTCGACGACCCGCGCGTGCGCCGCGCCCTCGCCATGAGCATCGACCGCGAGGGCATCGTCAAAGACATCCTGCGCGCGGGTCAGCCGCCCGCATACACCCTCGTGCCACCCGGCGCGGGCGGCTACCAGCCTGTCGCCCAACTCCACGCCGACGTGCCCGCCGCGCAGAAGCTCCTCGCCGAAGCCGGTTTTCCCGACGGCAAGGGTTTCCCGCCGCAGACCATCGTCTTCAACACCAACGAGTCCCACCGCAGCGTCGCCGAGGGCATCCAGGCCATGTGGAAGAAAAGCCTCGGCATCGACATCCGCCTGGAAAACCAGGAAGCCAAGGTCCAGGAGAGCACCATGCGCGAGGGCAATTACCAGATCGCCCGCTACGCTTGGTTCGGCGATTACCTCGATCCGAACACGTTCATGACGCTGATGACTTCCACCGGCGGCAACAATCAGACCGGCTGGGCCAACCCGGAGTATGATAACCTCATCGCGCTCGCCGCGCGCACCCCCGAGGCAGGCACCCGGCTGAAAATCTTCCAGCAGGCCGAGGGCATCCTCGTAGACGAGGTCCCAATTATGCCCATCTATTTCTACACCCGCGTCACCCTGCGGCGGCCCAACCTCGTCGGCTGGCACGACAACTTGCTCGACATCCATAATCTGAAAGGCGTTTATCTCCAGCCAGCTGCGCCCGCCAAGAAGTGACCCCCATCCGCTCATGGTCCGTCCGCATCTTTTCGCCATCCTCGCGCCGTTTATCGCCGTCCTGGGCGTGCTCCCGGCCTGCCACCGCCCGGAAACCAACGTCACACGCGGCAACCGCGAGGGCATCCTCCACCTCGGCAACGGCGCGGAACCCGCCGACCTCGACCCGCAGATCGTCACCGGCACCAAGGAGTTCAACCTCGTCGAAGCCCTCTTCGAAGGCTTGGCCGGGGTCGATCCGGTGGATCGCCACCCCGTCCCCGCCGCCGCCGAAAGCTGGGACGTTTCGCCCGATGGCCGCGTCTACACGTTCCACCTCCGCGTCGACGGCAAATGGAGCAACGGCGACCCCGTCACCGCGCAGGATTTCGCTTACAGCTTCCAGCGCGTCCTAACGCCCGAGATCGCCTCGGAATTCTCCTTCTACCTCTGGGTCATCAAGAACGCCCGCGCCTTCAACCAGGGCAAACTCGCCGACTTCTCGCAGGTCGGCGTCCGCGCGCTGGACGACCGCACTTTCGAGGTCACGTTGGACAACCCGACGCCGTACTTCCTCAACCTCCTGCGCAGCGCCCCGTTCCTGCCGGTCCACCGCGCCACGGTCGAGGCCGCCGGGGGCGGCAAGCGCCGCGGCACAAACTGGACCCGCCCCGAGCACCTCGTCGGCAACGGCGCGTTCTCCCTCCACGAATGGACGGTCAACAAGGTCGTCGCCGTGCGCAAAAGCCCGACCTATTGGGACGCCGCCAACGTCCGCCTTAACGAGATCCGTTTCTACCCTATCGACGTGTTGGACACCGAGGAGCGCGCCTTCCGCGCCGGTCAACTCCACAAAACCTACGGCGTGCCGTTTTCCAAGATCGACCGCTACCGCCGCGACGAACCCGGCCTGCTGCGCCTCGATCCCTACGCGCGCACGCAGTACCTCGGCGTCAACTGCACGCGCCCGACCCTCAAGGACGCCCGCGTCCGCCGCGCCTTGGGCTTGGCCATCGACCGCACGGCGCTGGTGCGCAACCTCACGCGCGGCGGCGAGCAGCCCGCTACGTCCTTCGTCACGCCCGATACCGGCGGCTACACGACCCGCGCCCGCATGGACTACGACCCCGCCGCCGCCCGCACGCTGCTGGCCGACGCCGGTTTCCCCGGCGGCCAGGGCCTCCCCCCGGTCGAGATGATCTTCAACAAGTCCGAGGCCAACGAGATCTTGGCGGAAGCCATCCAGCAGATGTGGAAAAAGGACCTCGGCGTAGACGCGACCCTCGCCAGCCAGGAGTGGAAGGTTTATCTCAACCGCCGCACGCAACTGGACTATCAGATTTTTCAGGGTGGCTGGACCACGACCTACCTTGACCCCACCGGCTTCCTGGAACTCTTTGTCGGCGGCAGTCCGATCAACCAAAGCGGCTGGGCCAACGCGGCCTTCGATGGTGCGCTCGACGAGGCCGCGCGCACGCTCGACCCCGCCGCCCGTCTGGAACACATCCAACGCGCCGAGGCCATCCTGCTCGACGAGGCCCCGCTAATCCCCCTCTACTACTGGACGCGCGCCTACCTCCTCTCGCCGAGCGTCAAGGGCTGGTCCCCCAACCGCTTCGACGACCACCCCTACAAGTACGTCTCTCTCCAACCATGAAGAGGTGAGATAGGGACAGCTCTCCGCCGCCATCCGCGACGCCTGCGACGCCTGCGTTATCTTTTGCCAATTTTCTCTATTTTTTCGCGCGGAAATTGCCTACGCCAAAAGTCGCCCTTCGTTTTGACACTTCGCCGCCCTGGCGTTACGTTGTAAAGACTATCATGTCTACTCCTTCCGACACCCCCACGCCTAACGCTGAGAACACCTCCGTTCAACTCATCACCACCAAGGACACGCAAACGACATACAGCAACTTCTGCCGTGGCGCGCTCACGCCGGAGGAGGTCGTGCTCGACTTCGGTTTTAACGCCAACGCCTTCGGCGTCAAGGTCTTGGAAGAAGACATCAAGATCCAGAACCGCATCATCCTCAGCCCATCCACGGCCAAACGTCTCCTGTTCCAACTCAACGAAATGGTCCGCCGCCACGAGGCAAACTTCGGCGAGGTAGAAATGGATTTCCGCCGTCTGCTCAAGGGCCAGCCGCAAGGAGCCCCCAGCGCCAACAGCGACCAGTCGTCGCCCCGTTCCTGATGCCTCCCTGCGCGGGTCGGCGCGCCTCGCGGTTTGTAATCCTTTGGTAATGGTCGTAAGGCTTTGGTAATAGTCGGTGACAGGAGGTGTCACCGGCGGCATCTTGCGTTTCCGATTCTCCAATCCGCTGACCTCATCTTAGACGGTGGTGTGAGACGCAACTTTCCTTTATTCCCGTGTCACCGCTGGAACAAGAACAACTCTTAGAACAGACTCGCGCCCAAATTCGGCAACAGGTCGCCGAGATCACCGAACTGGCGCGTACCAGCCGCCACGGCGGCCAATTTTTCCGCGAATTCCTCGCCCGCGTCGTCCAGGCGCTCAACGCCCAGGGCGGTGCGGTCTGGCTGCCAGGCGAGACCGGCGATTGTCAGATGATCGCCGAGGTCAATTTCGCCACGAGTGCCTACCACGAGAACGAACGCCAGCGGCGCGACATCAACCGCGTCCTGGGCGAAACCGTACGCAGTCGCCGCCCGTTCATCGTCGGCGCGCTCGCGCCCGACATGCCCCCGCCCGGCCAGGTGGCGACGGGCGACGAGATCATGAACGCCACGCCGTTCCCGATGTTCTTCATCCCGATCCTCGGCGGTGACGACCAGATCGGCGTCATTCTGCATGTCTGGCTACGGGCAGCGGGTGACCCGAAAAGCTACCCCTCGCTCGTCACGTTCCTGAACTCGGTCTGCGCCCACGCGACGACTTTTCTCAAGACGCGCCAGGGCGAGCACGTCATGGCGCGCAACCATGAGTTCGAGCACATGCTCCGGCTCCAGGGCGAGTTCGTCGGGCAGCTTGACCCCGTCAAAATCGGGCGTGGGACCGTCAACCATTTTACCGACCTGTTCTCGGCCAACCGTTGCAGCCTGTTTCATCTGGTTGGCAACCGCTGGCGGCTGGAATTCGTCTCGAACCAGGAAACCATCGACCAGCGCAGCGAACTCGTCGTTGCTTTGTGCGCAGTGGCCGCCCGGCTGCCCGTGGCCGACGCGCCGCAGGCCATCTCGCTGGACAATCCCGAGCAGGCGGCGGAATGGACCGAAGCGCTCGAAGCGCTCGGGACGCGGCAGGTCGCCTACGCGTTTTTTCACGGCTATCCGCACGAGGGTCAGACCGGCCTGCTGATGCTGGAACGCCACGCGGCAAACGCGCCGTTCAGTCCGATCAGTCTGCGGCAACTCGAATGGGCGCGCGGGCAGGTGGGCCGTTCGATGCTCGCCGCCACAACGCACCGCGAGGTGCCCTTTCGACGGGTGCTCCAACCGGTCACTCGGGCGCGTGGCTTGTGGAAACGCCGCCAGCGCGTGCGGCTCGCAGCGTGGATTGGCGTGCCGTTGTTCCTGTTTCTGCTCTGGCTGCTGGTGCCGTGGACGTTGCGCGTGGACGGCGACTGCACCATCCAACCGCGTCGCTTGGCCACCGTCGCCGCCGAAACGATTGGCAAGGTCGAAAAGGTGTTCGTCGAAGAGGGGCAATACGTCGAGGCAGGGACCCTGCTCGCCAAACTGGAGGACGACGATCTGCGCACGCAAATCGCCGTGAACCTGCAGGAATCGCGCAAGTGGCAGGCGGAAACCAACCGCTACCAGAACCTCGGCGACGAGGCCCAGCGCAAGGTCGCCGAGATCGAGCGCCAAGGTAGTCTCGCCAAGCTGGAGCGGCTGAACCTTTTGCAGACGCACACCGAACTGCGCGCGCCGATCAGCGGCGTCGTGCTGACCAAGAACCTCGCCAACCGCGTCGGCGAGACGATGGAAGTGGGCAAGAACTTCTGCGAGATCGCGGGGCGCAACGTTTACGAGGTGAACATCGACCTACGCCAGCAGGACCTTGGGGTTGTACTCGACGCGATGCGCAAAAACCCGGATCTCCCGGCGGATTTTATTCTCCACGCGCACACCGGCACGCGGCTGCACACGATTGTCCGCGGACCGGACGCCATCAGCCAGACGGCGCACGTCAAACCCGGCGGCAGCTTTTTCTCGGTGAAGGCGGATTTCCCGGTGGATGCCGCGACGGCGGCCAGCCTCAAGCCTGGCTACACCGGTAAGGCGAAGATCGACCTGGGCCGTCATTCGCTCGCCGTCGTGATGCTGCGCAAGTTTTTGGATTACTGGCGGGTGGAATGGGGGTTCTGATGGCTCGTGCCATGTGCCGGGATTCGCCCGTTGTCACTGCTCATTGATTTGAATTTGCGGAATAGTGATTCGCTGCCGCGGGCTGGAAAGTCCTTTGAGTTCGGGCGCGGACTCCCTCCACTCGGGATAACAGAGTTTTTCTAGTATCTAACATGAGATTTTACATCCGTTTGCTCCCCGGCCTTTGCGCCACTGGTCTGCTCTGCGCCTCCCCACTCGCCACGTTCGCCGCAGGAGGCACGAAAGAGAATATCCAGACGGAAGCCGCCACGCTCGAATTGAAGGGCCTACTCGTCCCGCTGCACCAAGCCAATCTCAGCAGCCGGGCTACTGGCGTCATCCGCACGATGAAGGAGGAAGGTGAAGAATTTCACAAGGACGAGGTCGTTGTTGCACTGGACGACGACAACGAAAAGCTCGCTGTCGAGAGTGCCAAATCGGTGCTCAAAGTGCGCATCGCGGAAAAAACGGCCAGCGACGAACTCCAAAGGAAAGGCAGTGAGAGCGCGAGCAACCAACGTATCGCGCAGGCGAACTTCGAAACCGCCGAAATCCAGCTCAAGCAGGCCCAGGTCGCGCTGGAGAAAAAGTCCGTCCATGTGCCGTTCGACGGCGTGGTGACCAAGCGCATCCGCCAGCCCGGCGAGGCTACCGACAACTACCTGCCGCTCCTGACCGTGGTGGACCTCTCGCAACTCTACCTGGAAACATACCTGCCCGCCAACCGGTTGCGCGACGTGCGGCCCGGGCAGACCGTGGAGGTCAGCGTGCCTGACCTGTCCAACAAAAAGTTCACCGGCAAGGTCGATTTTATCGCGCCGGTGATCGACGCCGCCAGCGGCGATTTCCGCATGAAGATCTTGATCGACAACGGCGCACACCTGCTGCGTTCGGGCATGGGCGCGGTAGGCCTGTTGCCGCTGCCGCCGCGCAGCGCCGAGGTCGAGGCGACCGGGGCCGTCACGCCGTCCGCCGCGACTACCCGCTGATTTCTCACCCACTCCCGCGCCGTGGCTGCCCCACCCACCCCGCCCCCCGCATCCGCCGACAAGCATGACGAACTCGTCATGACGCCGTTGCGCGCGGACCTCGTCACGAGCGAGCAAATCTACCTCGGGCGCGCCTATACCGTCGTCAAAAACCCGATCAGCCTGACTTACTTCCGCCTGAGCCGCGAGCATTTCCAGGCGGCGCGGATGTTCGATGGCAAAGCCAACCTCAAAACTATTGCCGCCGCGTTGGTCAAAACGAGCCAGTACTGGCGCGCCCTCCCGCCCGAGCAGGCAATCGAGGAATTGGCCACGCTGGCGGTTCAGCTTTCCGCCTCCGGCGTCATCCAAAACACCGGACGCTATGCGCTTAACCGCATCAACACGCAGGAAAGCCGCCGCAAGGTCTGGCGGCTGGACGCGGTCATCGGCAGCATTCTTTATATTAAAAAATCTCTGGTCGATCCCGACCGCTTCCTGGGCCGGTTGGACCGGTATTTCGCATGGATGTTCACGCGCGGATACGTCGTCGCATTCACGGTGGCGATGCTCGTCACGCTCGCCGCGTTGCTCGGCCACGGTGACGAACTCGCCGCGCACAGCGCAAACTTCTTCACGCTGCAAAACCTGATGCTGACGTGGTTTGTGTTCATCTTCGTCAAGACGTTCCATGAACTGGGCCACGGGCTGACGTGCAAGCACTTCGGCGGCGAGGTGCACGAGATGGGCGCGATGTTCATCATGTTCACGCCGTACCTGTACTGCAACGTGAGCGATTCGTGGCTGCTGCCGGACAAGCGCAAGCGCATCCTGGTGACGGCGGCGGGCATCTTCGTCGAGATGAGCTTGGCCATCGTGGCCGCTTGGGTGTGGATGATCAGTACACCCGGTCTGTTGCACCAGATTTGTTTTAACATCATCTTTACGTGCAGCATCTCGACGATCCTCTTCAACGCGAACCCGTTGATGAAGTTCGACGGCTATTACATGATGTCCGACGCGTTGGAGGTGCCTAATCTCAAGCAAAAGAGCGCGGTGGCGGCGAGCACTTGGGCGCAACGTTATCTGCTGGGCATCCGTGGCGGAGGCGGGGCGCAATTTTCCTCGTACGAAATTGGACCGCTGTTTGGCCTCTACGCCGTGGCGAGCTACCTCTATGGCTGGCTAGTACTCTACCGGATCTCGTCGCATATGTTCGACGCACTCGCGCCGTACGGACTCGATTTTTTGAGTCATTCCTACGTTTATCTCTACCTGTTCACCGCGCTCGCGCTGCCCTGTTTCCGACTGATGCAAACGACCTACAAAAACCCCGTCACGCGCGCGGCTGCCAGCCAGCGCTTCGCCCAGATCGGACTCGGCGTGGCCGCGTTGCTCGTTGTTTGTTGGTTCATTCCTTGGCAGGATTCGGTCAAGCGCGGCGTGGTGCTCGAACAGGCGAACGTCGAAGGTGTGACCGTGCGCACGCCGGGATTTTTGCGTGAGGTGCTGGTGCGCGGCGGCGAACGGGTACACACTGGGCAACCTCTCGCGCGCCTGGAGAATTTTGAGATCCAGTCGGAGGCCGACCAACTCGCCAGCGAAATGGCGACCTACGAGGTCCAGCGCCGGGCTGCACTGGTCAGCCCGCTGGACGAAAGCCGCCAGATGGCCGCCGCTTACGGTCACCTGATCGAGCAGGCCAAGGCGCAACTAGACCTGCGCCGGTGGCAGCTGGAGGAGTGCACACTGCGCGCGCCGCACGACGGCGTCGTGCGTGACCAAGAACTGGACAAGCTAGTCGGCCAATTTTTCATGCGCGGACGCCCTTTCTGTGAGGTTGGCAGCGCCGACGAGTACCGGGCGATCATCTCGCTGGACGAATCCGAGGCGCGGCGCGTGGCGGTCGGCCAACCCACGAAGCTGCGTTTGCGCGCGTTATCGAGCCAGACATTCGTCGGCGCAATCAGCAGCGCGCCAGTGTCCAGCTTGACCAAGTTGACCAGTAGCGGATCCGCCAATCTGATTGGTGGCGACGTGCCGACGCAAGTCAACCGGCAGGGCGAATTAGAGCCGAGCGTGAGTTACTACGAGGCAGAATTAGTGGTCCGCGACCCCATGGGCGGGCATCTCCGCGCCGGACTGGCCGGGATGGCGCGGATTCAAACCGGGCGCACCACCTTGGGCAAACTCCTGTTCAACCGCGCGCTGGATTTGGTTAATCCCTCGGTGCGGCTGTGAGGGTGATTGCAGAGTAACGGCATCGAGGGATCGCAACGCTTTGCTGACGCAGGTTGGAGGGCTTGACTGCGGTCGTCCTGCGGCTGGCTGCACCGGTCGTGCGGACCTAGCTTTCGATTGCGTTGTTCTTTACCCCACTTAAGATGACGGCGCCGTTTGGAGACGCGCCATCACCTCGTGAAGGGTAACGATGCCCTTAGCGTCTGGATTGGATGCCGATACAAGTTACAGGCCGATGTTTACCGACACACCGCCGGGGATCAGGCCGTAATAACGGTAGTAACGGCGACCATCGCGGTAGTAGTAGCGGCGGCCACTGTAGTAACGGCCTTCGTGGTAGTAACCGCGATGATGGCGACGGTAGTCCCCGCGACCGTGGCGGTCGTCCCTGTCACCGTGACGGTACTCACGGCGATATTCGCGGTCACGACGCTCACGATGGTGATCGTCGGCCTGGGCATTAGGAACGGACGCGGCGATGACAGCCACTAGCGGCAAGGCCAGCCACAATTTCTTGAGGCCGGACCATTTGGAGGGAAAGGCAAGGTTGGTCATAATCATTCTGACGGAAAGCTGGCCGTCATTCTTCATTTGATCGCAACGAATCCCCCATCTGGCCCTGTACGACCTCGGGGGCGGCTCAGGCGAGCAGCGCGGAGGTGACGACCGCCGCCGTTTTGGCCATGTCGTCGGCGGTATGCGCCGTCGAGATGAAACCGGCCTCAAACTGCGACGGCGCGAAGTACACGCCGCCATCCAGGCAGCGGTGGAAAAATCGCGCGAATGCCGGGCGGTCGCTGCTCTGCGCGGACGCGAGGTCGAATACCTCGTTTTCGGTGAAAAACAGGCAGAACATCGAGCCGATGCGGTTGAACGTGTACCGCAACCCCGCTCGTTTTAATGCCGCGCGCGTGGTGTCTTCAAACGCCGCGCCGATTTCTTCCAACTTGCGCCAGGCATCGGTGCGCTCTAACTCGCGCAACTGCGCCAGCCCGGCGGCCATCGCCAGCGGGTTGCCCGACAGCGTGCCCGCCTGGTACACCGGACCGTCCGGCGAGAGTTTGTCCATGATGTCGGCCCTACCGCCGAACGCGCCGACCGGCAGGCCGCCGCCGATCACCTTGCCGAGCGCCGTGAGGTCAGGCGTCACACCGCAAAGCTCCTGCACGCCGCCTCTGGCTACGCGGAAACCAGTCATTACCTCGTCGAAGATCAGCAACGCGCCGTGTTGCGTGCAGAGTTCGCGCAGCGTTTCCAGAAACCCCTCGCGCGCCAGGTACAGGCCCGCGTTGGCCGGGACGGGCTCCAAGATCACGGCGGCGATCTGACCGCCTTCACGCGCGAAGGCGGCGCGCAGGGCCGCCTCGTCGTTGAAGGGGAGGGTCAGCGTCAACTCCGCCAGCACGCCCGGCACGCCCGCGCTGTCGGGCTGGCCGTGCGTCAGCGCGCCGCTGCCCGCCTTGACGAGCAATGCATCGACATGGCCGTGATAGCAGCCCGTGAATTTGATGATGCGATCCCGGCCCGTGTAACCCCGCGCCAAGCGAACGCAACTCATCGTCGCTTCCGTGCCGCTGTTGACCATGCGCACTTTTTCCAGCGACGGCACCCAGTCGCACAACAGCCGCGCCATCTCCACCTCGTCCGGGTTTGGGATGCCGAAACTCAGGCCGCGCCCCGCCGCTGCGCGCACGGCCTCTACGACCACGCGCGGGGCGTGCCCGAGGATCGCCGGACCCCAGGTGCCGACGTAATCAACGTACTCGTTGCCGTCGAGGTCGTAGACGTGCGCCGCCTCGGCGCGGTCCACGAAGAACGGTTCGCCGCCAACCCCCCGAAACGCCCGGACCGGCGAATTGACCCCGCCGGGGATGAACCGCCGCGCTTCGGCGAACAGGGCGGCGCTGCGGGGTCGGGAGGAGGTTTCTGTGTTCATCGTAGCAGGAATGTAGTAGGATACCAGGCGGTGAAAAGTCCCCTGCGCAGCTTTCTCTTGCTTGGTCTGCTCTGGATGGCGTGCGGACCTTGGGCTAACGCCGCCGCACCCGGCCTACCGCGCGAACGCGGAGCGATCTACCTGGAAGATTTTTTCGAGCAGCCCTACCGGCTGAAGGTGCTCCAAGACACCGCCATCTACTACAATGCCGACCGCGCGCGGTTCCTCGGTACGTTGCGGCGCGGGCAGCTGGTGGAACTCCAGGCGATCAACGACAAACGCGGCCTGCTGCGCGTGCGCGGGCAAGCCGAGCAAGGGCAGGTCGCCGGTTGGCTCGAAGCGCAGTACGTCTCGGCCATCGACCCGGAATTTGTGTTGTCCCTGCGCCGTAGCGTCGAGCGCCGGGAGCAGATCCGCGCGCTGACGGCCAGCGGCGAAATTGCGCTCGGGATGACGATGGAGGAAGTGGCGGTCAGCCTCGGCCAGCCAATCAAAAAGTCGTCCCACGCCGACGCGAGAGGCGTCATGGAAAGCTGGGAATATGTGCGCTACGCGGTCGTGCCGCGAACGATCAGCGGCTACGACAACCACGGGCGGATTTTCAACAGCGTGGTGTACGAGCGGGTGGCGTCGGGGAAGTTCAGCGCGGCATTCAGCAACGGGGTCGTCAGTGCCATTGACCGCAGCGACCTCGATGTGTCGGGTCCGGGCGGGTTGGCACCGGTGCGGTCCGTCCCGCCGCCGATAGGGATCACGTTCGCCAGCCGGGGCTTGTAAACTAGATCACTCCGACAGCCGCCGGTGTTCCTTGGCCATGCGTCCATATTCTGCGTCCGCTTTGACGGCATCCCACTTCTCACGGAACACCAGCGCGGCCTCGGCTTTCTCGGCGTCCTCTTTGAACGGTAAAACGTCGTGTGTACCCGGCGCGTATTTGCGGCCTCCGGGGTGGTTGGCGTAACGGCGGGCACGGGTGTAACCCATCTGCAAAAACTTCCGCGCCATGTCCATGCCGACAAAATCCCCGGCGGCCTTGTATGCCTCGAACATCGCGTAAATCTTATCGGCGGATTTGCGCGCCACCTCCGGTGTGGCGAACCGCCAGTGTGGCAGAATTTCGCCCTTGTACGGCTCGACCGAGAGCACGCCTTGTTCCCCCTTACCGATCTGGTATCTTTCCGGGTGTTGGCGGAAGTCGACCCGTTTAAAATCCACAGAATAATCGAACTTCTTCGCCATGACTGTCAGGCTCCGGCGATTTCCGCGAGCGCCGTCACCACGCGGTCGACTTCGTCGGGTGTATTGTAGTGCGCAAACCCTAGCCGCACCACGCCGCCCCGGTCCGCAAGGCCGAGTCGATCCACCACGCCGATGGCATAATAGTGGCCGTCGCCGACGAAAGTTCCCTGCTCACCCAACCGTTCCGCCACGGCGCGCGGGGTATACCCTTCCAGGGTAACGGCGAAGGTCGGCGTGCGGCGGGCCGCGTCCGCTAGGTCGCGCAAACCGTACAGGCGCAAGCCCGGCACGCGGTCGAAAACCTGCGAAAGAAAACGGCGGCTCAGCGTGGTCTCGTACTCCTTGACGCGCTCCATCGCCGCGCGCACGTTGCCGCCGCCTAGCCCGGCCAGATATCCGAGGCACGCCCGCAGCCCGGCAATGCTCTCGAAACTCTGCGTGCCAGTTTCCCATTTGCCCGGCGGCAGGTTGGTCGAGGCGCGCACCTTGTAGTTTTGCAAGCCTTCGAGGTGGCGGTGTTTGCCGTATAGTATCCCCAGGTGCGGCCCGCAAAATTTGTACGCCGAGCAGCCGAGAAAATCGCAATCCAGCGCCTGCACGTCTACCGGGTTGTGCGGCGTGTAATGCACTGCGTCGAGGAACACCAGCGCGCCGGGAGCCTTCTCGCGCACGAGCCGGATGGCTCCCGATACGTCCGGGATCGTGCCGACGATGTTCGAGCCGTGCGTGAACGCGACCAGCCGCGTCCGCTCGTTGAGCAACGCCGCCAGATCGTCCGCCCTCAACGTGCAATCCTCGGGGTGAAATTCCCAGGTGCGCACCGTCGCGCCCGCATCCTCCGCCGCCAACATCCAAGGCGCAACGTTGGCGTCGTGATCCAGCGAGGTCACAACCACTTCGTTACCGGCTTGCCACGTCCGCCGTAGCGCGTGGCTGAGCGTGAACGTCAGGCTCGTCATGTTCTGGCCGAAGACGATCTCCTCGGGGCGCGCCGCGTTAAGAAACGCCGCCGTCTCCCGGCGCGCAGCAGCCACGCCCTCGACCGTGCGCTCGCTCGTGGCGAACGCGCCGCCGAGGTTCGCATTGTCGCGGCCCAGATAGGCACCCATCGCGTCTATCACCACCTGCGGCGTCTGCGTGCCGCCGGGTCCGTCGAGGAACGTGACCGGGTGGCCGTTGACCTCCTGCGAGAGCGACGGAAACAGCGCGCGAAGCTGCCCGTGAGGAACGGGCAGCGCGGTTGGCTCGGCGGGCGTCATGGTCGCCGGTTGTCAGGCGTCAGGCCGTGAACACGAACACGTCGCGCACCCCCTGGCCGTCGCCGGTCGGAGCCACGGCGCTCGCGTAGTGGAAAAGCTCCCGGTCGTTGACCATCACGAACTCACCAGGCACCAACACCTTGTCAAAAATCGGCGGCTGATCCTTGGCGCGGTAGAGGTGCGTCTCGCCGCCGCTGATCGCATCGCGCTTGATGCAGAAAATGCCCACAAAATCGAAACCGTCCTGGTGGATGCCCTCCGGCGCGGGTTCGCCCTGCTCGTCCCGGCTGGCGACGATGCGGATCTGGTGGATGCCCATCTCCGTGACCATCGGGTCGATCTTCGAGAAGTCGATGAACGACGCCACGAGCATCTGAAACTCTTCCAGGTCCAGCAACGATTCTTCCAACTCCGGGAAGTCGCGTTTGATGCCCCCGGCGAGCTGATTTACTTTGGTGCTCTGCACGAAATACTTGTGTTCGAGGCGCTGAAGATTGCCCGGCGTCCCGGTAAAGCGCGAGAAGCGGCGGCGGCGGAATTGACCCTGGATGTACGGGTCCACCGGCAGGTTGGCAAAGAACGGTTCGAACGCGCCAGCGTTAAACGACGAAAGCATCTGTAGCTTGTAGTCGAACGCGGCACGGGGGGTCGTGATGGTTGGCATCGGCTAAGTTACGCCTGCCCGGCTGCCTTGCAAGTTCGGGCGGCACGGCAGGCGTGGCGGGCCTACTTCCAGACAGGCCTGCCGAGCCAGAACGGTGCCGCCACCCCCTGCCGGTAGGCTTTCAGCGCGCCGGGCGACGAGTTGACCCGCAGGTTGCTCCACGACTCATCCTTGTTTTGCCAGCGTTCGTGCCAGAACACGGCGGCCCGGACGCGCGAGTATTTCCCGGCGGCAAACCCCGCGAAGGCGTCGCGGATGAATTCCGCTTTGTCCCCGTCGGGAAACTCGCCCACGCCCCATTCGGCCAACATCACGGGCTTGGCGGGATCGAGCGCACACAGGCGTTTGTACGCCTTGTCCATCACGTCGGACCAGTCCTCCCAGTCGTCATCGCCGGGCGTGAGTTGGCCGTAAACGCTCAGGCCGAGCCAGTCTACGTAGTCCGCGCCGGGATAGAACTCGGACACGGCGTTCCAGGGACGGTCGGGGTGCGAATCCGCGTTGGCGTGGAACACCCAGAGGACATTATGCGCCCCGGCGGCCCGGACGCGGTCCACGGCGTGCCGGTAGGCGCGCTTGTACATTTCCGGGCCGGTGAAACCGCCGCTCGCTTCCTTGCCGTCCGCGCCGTTGGCCGACCCCGACCACGGGAACCAGTTCGAGTTCGGTTCGCAGCCGAACGAAACCAGCAGAGGATGCCCGAATTCCTTCGCGCCGGCGGCCCAGCGGTCGATGTAGGCATCACAATCGCCCGCGACGATGTGCCGGAGCGAAAACGCGCCGGGATCGACGTGCTTGCCCTGCTCGTAGGGTGGCCCCCAAGGCGACCAGTAGAGCAGCGGCACCGCCCCATAGTCCGCGATCAGACGGACGTTTTCCGACGGAAAATTGCCCCGGCCCCAGTAGCTCGAACTGGCCACGATGGCCTGCGGCTTGCCGACCATTTCCTCGAATTTCTGGATCGCAGGCCGGGTTACGTTGTCTTCGGTGTCGCCAAAGTCGAGGTAAGCCCCGGTGTAGGCTCCCGTCTCGGGCACGGCGAGCGTTTCGGCACGTAAGGGCGCTGCACCCGCTAAAGCGATCATCCCGACGGCTGCCACGACGGATTTGAGCCTTGCCCTCCACCCTGCGCACCACGACGTCCCGCTTTCTTTTTCCTGATGCCACCCCGTGCCCTGATCTTTGATTTCGATGGCTTGATGCTTGACACCGAGCTGCCCGCTTACCAGGCGTGGCAAGAACTTTACGCCCGCGAGGGGGTTGAATTGACCGTCGCAGACTGGCTCGCGGCAGTCGGCTATGTGGACGGCTTCAATCCCCGCACGGAACTCACCCGCCGGACGGGCCGCGTTTTTGATTGGCCAACGCTCGATCCCCGGGTAGATAACCGCGCGCGTGAATTGATCGCGGCTGCCCTCCCGCTGCCGGGCGTCGTGGCGCTGCTTGAAGCCGGTCGGCGGGCGGGTTACCGGCTGGGCGTGGCGAGCAATTCGACGGCGGCGTGGGTCGTGCCGGGGCTGGAGCGGTTGGGCTTGCGACATTTTTTTGAGGCGGTGCGCACGGTCGATACCGTCGCGCGGCCCAAGCCGCAGCCCGACGTTTATCTCGGCGCGCTGGCCGACCTGGGGATTTCGACACCGGCGGACTCGCTGGCGTTCGAGGATTCCGAGCCAGGCGTACGCGCGGCCAAGGCCGCGGGGCTGTACGTCGTGGCAGTGCCGAATGCACTGACCAAGCATCAAGACCTTTCCTTGGCGGACGAAATCCATCCGAGTTTGGAAGGTTTCGATTTGGAGATGCGGGGGTAGACTCAGAACGAGCGGAGCAATTCCAGCAGCGCTCGGTCCATCTTGTGTCCATGCCAATTCTGATAACTCACGTCCGCCCGCTCTGAATCGAGCACGCCGAACGGTCCGCGAAAGTTCCAAAGCGCCCAACCGATGCCGTGACCGGTCAGGACCTCCAAGACCTCGCGGAACCACGCCAGGAAAACGTCATGCGGCGTGTGCCGGTAACAACCCGCTTCCCCACAGTGCACCCCCACCCCGGCGGCGAGCAGTTTTGACCACGGCGCGTACACCCGCTCCAGCCGCGCGCGGCTCCAATGCCGTCCAAGATGGTCCCGCCGGAGCGGCCACGCCGGGCAGCGCCATCGCCCAGCGCGGGGCACCCAATCGGCGTGGTAATGGGTCAGCTCGAACGGTTCATACGCCCGACAACTCTGAGCCACGCTGGGCAGGTCGGCCAATTCCGGGCAGGGTAGGCGTCCGTAGTTCAGGCCATCCAGGATGATGGTGCGTCGCGGTTCGACTTCTCGAATCGCCGCCACCGCCGCGCGCATTACCTTCGCGTGCCGGGCGCGGGTGAAGCCTCCGGGAACGAGTCGCTGCGGTCGAGGCGGCTCGTTGAGCAGATCGAAACTCATCCGGTCCGCGCCGATTCCCCGGTAACGCCGCGCCAAGGTTAGCCAGTGCAGGCAAAACGCCTCCCGCGCCGCCGGGTCGCGCCACAGGTTGAACGGCTCACGGCGCTCCCGGTTGACGCAATAGCCCGGCGCGCGGTGTAGGTTCAGACAGACGTGCAACCCGTGCCGCCCGGCCAGTTCCACCGCGCGGTCCAACCGCGCCAGCCCTGGCCCGTCGTCGTCGATCTGAAACGGATCGTCATTTTTGATCCAATGTGTGTAGCTCAGCGGCAGGCGCACGAAATCGAAACCCCAGTCGGCGATCCACCGGAAATCGGTTTCCGCGAATGGCTCCAGACTCACTGCCATGTACATCTCCAGCAGGTTGAACCCGCGCCAGCGGGGTAGAGCGTTGCGGACGGTGGACACAGAATGGAGCGCGGCTGGCAAATCCGGCAAACGTGAAATGATTGCGGTTCGAAGGTTTGCCCGCCGCTGCTTAATGTGCCAAAATCCCAGTGCGAGGCAACGCCTTATCGCTCCCTCACGATGCCCGAAATCGCCTATCCCCACACGCTCGCCGCGTTCATTCTGGAACGCTGGGGCAGCGTGCACGCGGGCCGCGACAAACTGCCCGACCCGTGGGGAGCGCAACCCCCGTCCGCCGAGGCCTTGGAAACCCTCATCATGGTCTGCTTCCAGGCGAGCCTGCTGCGAGAGGAAGCGCGCCCGGTCACTTTCCGCCTGATCTTGGCCGAGCCGGACATGTTCCCCTGTGACCAGGGACCGCCCGATGGCCTCCACTGCCTGCGTTTTACGCAGCCACGTCCCTTCAACGCGCTGGAGGCGCGGCGCATCTCCCCGGCGGCCAATTTTTACCGTTCGCTCGTCGGCGTGTGCCTGGACGAGAAGCGCGAACAGCCAAAGATGTGGGGCATCCTGCATTCAGGGGTGCGCTGGCTCCAGAACGCCCACGGCGGGCGCGGGCGCGTGCAGACGTTGCCACCCGCGCTGGTGCTCAGCGTCACCGGGCCGGGGCGCGTGACCATCGGTTTTGGCTCCGAACTGATCGGCCAGACGGAAGGCGGCGTGCTCATCAAGCAGACGGCCAACGTGTTCGAGTCGAAGTGGATCCGCGACGCCTTCGAGACGACGCGCAACGCGATGATCCGGGGGGTCGCCGCCCTGCGCGAACGACAAGGCGCGAACTGGCCGCCACTCGACCCGATGCTTTTCCGCACCATCAGCCAGCACGCCATCAAGCGAGTCATATCCGCCCTGCGCACGGCTCACCACGGCGCGACTATCCTCCTGCTGCCACCCGAGATGCGCGGTGAACTCTCGGAGGTCAATCGCTACATCGACCTCAAATATCGGTTCGCCGAGGGCGAGCCACGCTACCGTTTCCGTACGCTGGTCATGAAGATCGTCACTCGCATCTGCGAGTTGCACGCGGGACGGACTCTCACCATCGGCTGGACCGACTATGCTCTGAGCAGCGACCCGGACCTGACCGATTTCGACGAGGCGATTTTCGAGATGGCACACCTCATCGCAGGGTGCGCGGAGGTGGACGGCGCGGTGGTTGTCACCAAGGCGTTCGAGGTGCTCGGTTTCGGCGGCGAGATCAGCGGCGAGTTGCCGGGGGTTGTCTCGGTGCGGCGCGCACTGGACCTCGAAGGCGAGGAATACGAGGAGGAATTTACACAAAGTGTCGGCACGCGGCACCGTTCGGCCTACCGGCTGTGTCTGGCGGTGCCGGACGCCTTGGCCATCGTGATCTCGCAAGATGGCGCGGTGCGCTTCGTCAAGAATCACCACGGCGCGGTGACGTACTGGGACCAGGCATCCACCACGTCGCTGGATGTCTGACCTGAGGCTCCCCGGCAAAAGAGACGCGGATGGGCGGCAAACGGGTCCTCCTATGCTGCAAAGAGGTCCATCGCCTCACGGACGACCGCCACCGCTCGCTCAATCTCTTCCTCCGTATTGTAGAAGTGCGGCGACCAGCGCAGGTAAGCCCGCCGTTGCGCGTCGTGCCGCAGCGAGGCAGTAATTTTACGCTCCTGTAACCGCTGGAACAACCGCGATAGATCGGCGCGCAAGTGCGTCACCGCGAGAATGCCGCTGGTGGCAACGCCTCCAGCGGAGTCCGCCGCCTCGAAACCCAGCTCACCCAATCCGTGCTCCAGCTTGCCGCGCAACGCGCTGATCCGGGCAGCCACCCGGTCGATACCCACCGCCAGCAGCATCTCCAGCGACGCCGCCATGCCCAGGATAGGTCGCAGAGTGAGCACCCCCGGCTCGTAGCGCGCGGCGGTATTGGCAAAGACGATCTCCGGCTGGGAGATAAAATCAGGCGAGCGCACGTTCGCCGCACCGAGCAAAATGGGCCGCATGCGCTCGAAATGCTCCTTTTTGACGTACATGATGCCCGCCGCCAGCGGTCCGAGCATCCACTTGTGGGCGTCCGCCGCCAAAAAGTCGACGTGCTGCACCGACAGAGGAAATGCCCCGAGCGTTTGGATAGCATCGACCGAGAACAGGATGCCCCGCGCGTGGAGCATCTGGCCGATGGCATCCACGTCGAGGCGCTGGCCGGTGACGAAGTACGAGGACGCCAGCGCGACGAGGCGCGTGCGTGGTGTCAGCGCTGCTTCGACGGCCTCCGGCGTGATCTCGCCGGGCCGCTCCGTCCGCAACGGCACCGGCACGACGCCCCGCCGGGCGAGGTCCAGCCAGGGATAAACGTTCGCCGGGTAGTCGTCGGCGGAGTATACGACCTCGTCGCCCGGCTGCCAATCCAGCCCACCGGCAAAGAGGCTCAGGCCGAGCGAGGTCGGGCCGAGGAGGGCGACTTCGTCCGGCACACCATCGAGCAGCCGCGCACAGGTTTCGCGCGCCGCCTTGATCTGGCGCAAGGCGGTCACGTAGTCGTCCGGGCCGCTGACGGTGGCAGCCTGGGCCTGGGCGATCACGGCGTCGGCGGCCACGCGCGGCAGCGGGCAGACGGCGGCATGGGCGAGAAAGGTTTTTTGCGCGCAAACGGGGAACTCTCGCTGGCGCAGTTCCTCGTCGCGGAGCAAGGCCGATAAATCCATCGCTAACTCTCCGCCAGGGCCTGTTGGTTGATCAACCCCTGGATTTCGTCGGCGGCGGGTTGCGGTCCGGGCACCCAGTACTCGCCCTCCGAGCGGGCGATGACGAGGGTCGCGCAGGCGTGACTGAACACGCTGATGGCACTGCCCAGCAATGCGATGCTCAGGGCGAGCACGTTGGGAAGCATTTCACCCCCCTCCCCGGTGCTTAGGGCCATGACGAGGAGCGGCGTCAGACCCCCTTGTGCGATCAACGCACTGCCGCCGCAACCCAGCAAGATGGCGGCCAACACCGTGCCCACCGGCAAGTCCCAACTACCATTTAACGTGGCCGGACGACCCAGGCAGAATAGCGCGACGGTCCAGAGCAGAGCCACGCCGTCCCGGTGCAGGACCGCGCAAATCGACAGCGTGGGCCCGGCCACCCGGTTGGACACCCCTCCCTGCCTGCGCACGGCATCCATCGTCCACGGCAGTGCGGCCTCCACGGATTGACCCGTCGCCGCCGCGAGCATGGCGGGTGTCAGCGCGCCAAATAAGCGCCACGGATTGACCCGCGCCAGACCCCAGACCACCAGCGACAGCGCCAGCAAGTACGCCGCCACCGCGCCCGCGAGGACCAGCGCAGCGTGCGCGTAGTTGAAGTGGCTGGCAGGCAAATCACCTCGCGGGAGATTCAACACGAAGGGCACGTGCCTCGCTGCGACGCTCGCGGTCAGAAAAAAGATGCCGACCGCGCTGATCGCCCGCGTCCAGCGCAGCAGCGGCTCGATCATCTCTTCCAACGCCTGGCAAAACCGGCCTAACAACCGTCCATGCCCCTCCTCGATCTGGTTGCGATAATAGCCAAAACCCAGGCTCAAGCACACCAGTCCCAACCAACCCCAGGTCCAGTTCGACTGCTCCGGCCACCCCAGCGGCAGGGTGGGCACACCATGAAATTTCGCTGCCGCGACCTTCGACCCGGCGCACCAACCCACTCCCAAGCCGATCATGGCCGCCACAGCCGTGCTGCCGACGATCCATGCACACGTCTTGACCACCAGCCGACCCATCCCACGCATCGCCTCCAGCCCAACCCCACCCAGCACGAGGCTAGAAACGATCAGCGGGATCGCCAGCGCGCGCAGGATCGTCAGCGTAGCGAACGCGCCCATCTCGCACCCCAGCCCGACCGCCTGGGCCAGCGCACCCATCCCGCCGGGGTCGCCGCTAGCCGCCCCGACCCACACCCCGAGCAACCCGCCTAGCACGACCGCCAGGAGCATTTGCAAGGGCCGGTTGATTCTGGCGAGCGCAGGCATGGGTGCGCCGCCAGCTTACACACCGCCCCACCCGCCCCGGCAAAGACAAAATTGCGGGTTGGCGGTTTCTGGTTCAGAATGCCGGTCCAATCCATCGCCCGTTTCCGTTCCATGACTTCCCCTGTCCGCGCCCGTTTTGCCCCCTCGCCCACCGGCTTCCTGCATGTCGGCGGGGCGCGCACCGCCCTCTTCAATTGGCTCTACGCCAAGCACACCGGCGGCAAGTTCATCCTGCGCATTGAGGACACCGACAAGGCCCGCAACACCGTCGAGGCCGTGCAGGTGATCTACGACGGACTCAAGTGGCTCGGGCTGGACTGGGACGAAGGCCCGGGCGTCGGCGGGGAGCATGGCCCCTATTTCCAGAGCGAGCGCGACGCCATCTACCAGAAATATCTCGATAAGTTGCTGGCCTCCGGCGCGGCCTACCTCGACGAAAAGGGATTCACCCGGTTCAAACTGCCGCGCAAACTCGTCGTCATGGAAGACCTCGTCTGCGGACGCGTGGAGGTGGATCGCTCCAAGCCGATCAACCCGCTCGGAGACATGGAACCCGACATGACCATTCGACGCGCCGACGGGTCCTGGATTTTTCATTTCGTCAACGTCGTGGACGACATCGAGATGGGGATCACGCACGTCATCCGGGGCGAGGACCACCTCTCCAACACGCCCAAGCACCTCGAGCTTTATCAGGCGCTCGGCGTGACCCCGCCGCTCTTCGCGCACATCCCGCTGATCCTCAACCGCAGCGGCGGCAAGATGAGCAAGCGCGACCAGGGCGCGAGCGTGCAGAGCTACCTCGACGAAGGCTACGTGCCCGAGGCGGTCGCCAACTACCTGTGCCTGCTCGGCTGGTCGCCCAAGGACAACCGCGAGAAAATCGACTTGGCAGAGGTCGCCAGCCTGTTCGAGCTGGACAAGATCAACCGGCGCAACGCCGCCTTCGACCCCGACAAATGCTTCTGGCTCAACGGCCAGTACATCCAGCAGATGCCCCTGGAGCGCTTCCGCGCGCTCTGCCAGCCGGTGCTGGAACGCGCCGGTCTGCCCGTCGGCGGCTTCAGCAACGATTACCTGGACGGCGTGCTCGCGTCGGTCAAAGAGAAGATCAAGCTGTTCAAAGACCTGCCCGCTTGGACGGCGTATTTCTTCACGGACGATTTTCCGTTCGACGACGAGGCCGTGACCAAAACCCTGCGCGCCCCCGGCGCGGGCGAGCGTTTGCAAGCGCTTGCGGCGCGGTTGGAAACGCTGCCGCCGCAAGGCTGGGACACGGCGGCACTCGAAGACGCGTTCAAGACCCTGGCCGCCGAGGCGGGCGTGAAAACGGCGGTTTTCATCCACCCGGCGCGCGTGGCGGTGAGCGGGCGTTCGGTCGGCCCGAGCCTCTACCATATGCTGGGTCTGCTGGGGAAAAAAAAGGTGCTGGCCCGCCTGCGCGCGGCGGCACGATGACGTTTTCCCTCGGCCATGACTCTGGAGGAAAAACAGGCGGAGGAGGATAAACGCGAACGGGCTTTCGATCCGCTCTAACGCTGGCACGCCATCCTGGACGCAATTGCCTTTGCGGAGTCGAACATGCCACCCGAGCAACGCCGAAACCGCCCCCGCTGGCACCCGTACACAAAATTTAGGGAATCCGAAGACGAGCCGTTTCACGCGCGTCCCGCCGCCCTTCCCCCGACCGATGCCGCCGACACCTGAGCGCGAGGTTTACACGCTCGCCGACTTGCGGGCGTGGTCCGCCGACCGCCAGCAGCCCCGGCGCCTGGCGGTGCTCGGCGATCCCGTCGCCCATTCGGCGTCGCCGCCCATGCAGCGCGCCGCGTTGGCCGCCTGCGGCATCGAAGCGAGCTACGTCCGGCTACACATCCGGGCCGACGAATTGTCGGCAGCCCTTGGCTTGCTTGCGGCGGCGGGTTTCATCGGGGTCAACCTGACGCTGCCGCACAAGACCGCCGCCTTGCCGTTACTCGATGCGCTGGACCCCCACGCGGCCCTGCTCGGCGCGGTGAACACGGTTCGGGTCGAACCGGACGGAGTCTTGCGTGGCTTCAACACGGACGGACCCGGTTTTGCGCGGGCCGTCCAAGCCGAGTTTGGTGTTCCGTTGCGAGGTTTGCGGGTGCTGATTCTAGGCGCGGGCGGCGGTGCCGGACGGGCGTTGGCCACGCAGTGCGCCGCCGAGGGTTGTGCGCGCCTCGTCCTGGTCAACCGCACATTCGCAAAAGCAGAGGAGTTGGCCCGTGCACTACGCGCAGCGCATGGGATCGAGATACTTCCGCGACGGTGGGAACCGGACGCGCTTAGTCAGCCGCTTGCCGGGACCGATCTGATCGTCAACACGTCTTCGCTTGGCCTGAAACCGGACGACCCCTCGCCGCTCCCGGCGGACCTTATCCCGACCTGCGCGTTGGTGTTCGACACGGTTTACCGCCTCGGCCCCACGCCGACTCCCTTCGTGGCCGCCGCCCAATCGGCTGGCGCGCGTAGCGTCGGTGGTCTCGCGCTGTTGCTTCACCAGGGCGCGTTGGCCTTTGAACACTGGTTCGGCCAACCCGCGCCGTTGGAAGTTATGCGCGACGCGCTGGCAGAGCTCTGACGCCAGTTCGCTCAAAACCAACCCGGCGAAGGACCCTTCTTGAATCTCGCGCCGTCCATGATGTAAACCTGTCCGGTGCGCGTATCGAGCAGGTTCTCGCCCCACGGCACGTAATGGCCGTTGACCTCGACGCTGCCCCGCCCACCCCAGAACGTTCCGAGCAGAAAAAAAATCACGCCTACGGCGATCAGCTTGGTCCGCACGCTGAGCCGGTCGACAAACGCTTTGATGAGGCCGAAATTCATGTTGCGCACACTAAGCCGACCGGGCCGCCGTTCAAGCTCCAACGGGCTTCAATCCGCGATTTCAACCGGTTCTCATGCCTGCCGCCCCCACCCCATCGACCCACCTTTTCGTGTACGGCACCCTGCGCCGCAGCGACGAGTTCCCCACGCACGAACTCATGTTTCCGGCGACGTTTGTCAGCTTGGGGACGTTCCCGGGCAGGCTTTACGACTTGGGCCTTTACCCCGGGGCCATCCTGTCCGCTGAAGCTGGCGCGCTCGTGCACGGTGAAATCTACCTGCTCCACGACCCTGCCGGGACACTGGGTCGCCTCGACGCTTACGAAGGCTGCGCTGCCGACCAACCGACGCCGCATGAGTATGTGCGCCGGGCTGTCACCATCACGACGGCCAGCGGCGAGATTCTCCAGGCGGAAACCTACCTGTACAAATTTCCCGCTGCCCACCTCACGCCGGTTGCGTCGGGGGATTACCTGCGGTGGCGGGCGCAACGGTCGGCACCCGCTTCCGTTCCGCTAGGCGCAGCGTGAAGAACACGAACAGCCCGGGCAAACTCCACAACATTTTCATCCCGAACCCGGCGGAACCGATCAGCGCGCCGACCGCGGGTGCTACCCCCGCCAGATCGTGCAGCAACGTCTGGAACAGTGATTCGCGCAACCCGATGCCCGCGAACGAAATCGGCAGCGCGGTCAACGTGTTCTCAATCGGCATGATGCTGAACACGCTCCCGAACGTCGGCCCAGTGGGACCCACCAACGCGCGCGCCGCGCAGCAAAAACTCGTGTAATAGCACGCGTGTGAAAGCAGCGTCGTGGCGAACGCGATCCCCGTCCGACTCCGGGCGCGGCTGAATTGTCGGCAGGCCCCGGCTATTTTTTCGACGCTGGCCGGGACCGGCCACGACTTCGGCCAACCGGCGGTTGCCAAAGTCACGGACAATGCCAGCGTCCCCACCCCGAACCCGAGGATGATCAACACGACTTTCACGAGGTGGGCGGAGGCGACCGATTGACTCAACCACGCGTAGCGTGACCCGACGATCACCGTTGCGAACGAAATCAGGGCCAGGAGCCCCATCAGCCGATCCATCGCCACCGCAGTAAAGGCATCGACTTTTTTCTCCGGCTGATTTTTCACCAGGTAAAAGATGCGCATCGCGTCGCCGCCGACGAGGCCCGGCGTGAACGTCAGAAAAAATTCGCTGACGAACAGGATGGCCGTCGCGCGACGCCAGGACAGCCGGAACCCCTGGATGCGCAGCAGGATCTGCCACCGCACGAGTGCCAACGCCTCCACGCCACCATAGACCGCTAATCCACAGCCGAGCCACCGCGCGTCCGCGTGGCGGCAGGCTTCCAACATCCGCGTGCGCTTGAGCGGATCGTGGAACACGAAAAACAACGCCGCCGCCGTGATGCCCAGTTGCAGCACGACGCCCGCGATTTTTTTGATCGTGCCAGAGCCCATGCGTCCCGCCATCAGAACCCGCGCTGAGCGCCGGTGTCAGTAACTTTCTGTGCGCGGACCAGTCACGCTTCGTTGTTCTCGCTGGCAGCCTGGTCCACCAACCCAGTTTTCCACGCCGGGGTTACCTCCCGCGACCGACTGCGCTCGCCGCTCCAGGCTTCGTTGCCGTCGGGTCGGGTACTCGGCTTGGGCAGCACGAAGCGGTTCGCCAGCGCCAGGACGTGCGCGGTCAGGTTGGGGAAAACCGCCTGCGCGATTTCCGCCGCGCGCATCTGCGGCGGAAACGTCAACGATGGCTGCCCACGACGGCACGCCTCGACGATCTTCCGCGCCGCGTATTCCACGCTCACCGAAAACCCTGGCACGTTGTCCGACGTGGCAAACCAGTCGAACTCCTTGGCGTGCTGCCCTTTAAACTTCGCGTTGACGTGCGACCCGGTGCGAAGCAAGCCCGGCGCGACCGTGGTGACGCGCACGCTCTCGCGCGCCAATTCGACGCCCAGCGCGTTTGACAGGCCGACGAGCGCAAATTTGCTAGCGCTGTACGGCGCGAGGTGAGGAATCGCAATCTTGCCGCCGATGGACGCCACGTTGACGATACGCGCGCCCCGGCGTCCGCGCAGCGAGGGCAGCGCCTCCCAGATCAGGTGAAAATTTCCCCAGAAGTGGAGCTGCATCGTTTCCTCGAAATCCTCGGGCGTCAGGTTGGCCAGTGGGCCGACCTGGATCGTGCCCGCGTTGTTGATGAGCACGTCCAACCGTCCGAACCGACCGGTTACCGTGGCAACCGCGGCCTTGATGTCCTCCCGCTTGCTCAGGTCGCAGGCGATGGTCATCACCTCGCCCGCGCCATGCTTTGTCAACAGGTCCGCTTCGGCGCGGGCCAGTTCCTCGGGGTCACGCGCGAGCAGCGCGATGGTCGCGCCTTCCCGACGCAATTGGCGGGCGACTTCGAGCCCTAACCCGCGCGAGCCGCCGGAAACCAGGACGACCTTTCCCGCGAAAAAATGCGGATCGTGCCGCAGCTTCCGGTAAGCGTAGCCGAGGAGCGCCAGACCGGCCACGGTCACGGCGGGAGAGAAAGGGGGTTGGGAGCGTTTCATGCTGCCACCCGAATCGCGTATGCCCGACGCCCCGCGCTTCCCGGACGGCGAGCCGGTTATGCGGCCTTGCGCAAGGCTACCGTGAAATGACGGTTGCCGTCGTTGTGCTCCTCGACCGCCGGACCCACCAGCGCGCTGAATTGCGCCACGTCCTGATAATTGATCAGTTGATCCACGCTCAGCGCGTACGCATTTAGCTCGTCGCCGGTGGCGTAGGATTGACACAGCAGGATCACGAACATCGCTTGACGTTCGTCGGTGCCCAACTGCGCCAGATGACGCAGCAGACCGTTCGATTCCAGCGCGCAGCCTTCTAGGTTTTCGAGCAGCACCGTCAGATGATACGAACGTGAGGCGATCCGCTGCACTGCCGCCTGATGGCCAGTGGCGTGGTGGACTTTATAGCCGCCCGCGCGCAACTGCGTGGTCAAAAATTCCAGGTACGCCGGTTCGTGGCAGCACACCAAGGCTGCGCGGTCGTCGCGCCCGATCCGATCTTCCTGGTTGGCGGCGGGGGGCGGCTGCGAGGCGGGAACCTGGATGCGCAGAGGTTGGGTCATGGCGGTCGGGAGCAATTGTGGAAGCGCGACTACCTCGACATCTGGAGGTTGGCGAGTGGCGGGGGTGCCGTTGGAGTGGCGCGGGGCAACGGGGGAGCGGCGGCCTGTTCCGCCGATTCGCTGGCCATGCGCAGCCCGGAAGTCTCGTCCTTACCGGCGCCGAGCGAATGCTTGTGGGCGTCCACGCCGCGCATTACAATGGGCTTGCGCGAGGCGTAGGCCAGCGCGGTTTCCTCGTCGATCATGCCCGCCTTGAACGACGCCAGGATGGACTGGTCGAACGTCTGCCAGCCGTAGGTGGCCGAGGCTGCCGTGATGTCGTAGAACGACCGTTCTTCGCTCTCGCCGAGCAGGACCGTCTCACGCGTGCGCAGGTTGCTGCCCATGATCTCCATGACCAACTGCCGCCCGCCGCCGATCCTCGGCGCAAGCCGTTGGGCCACGATGTAGCGCAGCGTCTCCGCGAGCCGCTGGCGCATCTGCGTCTGCTCGGCCTGCTCGAACATGCCGAGGATGCGGTTGACGGATTGGCCCGCGTTGATCGTGTGCAAGGTGCTCACGACGAGGTGGCCCGTCTCCGCCGCCGTGATGGCGATTTCGGTGGTCTCGCGGTCGCGTAACTCACCGACGAAGATCACTTTCGGCGCCTCGCGCAACGCCGCGCGCAGTCCGGTCGCAAAGGTGTTGAAATCGTTGCCCAACTCGCGCTGGCAGAAGGTGCTCGTCTTATGCGGATGGACGAATTCGATGGGGTCTTCGAGCGTGACGATGTGGCCGGGGAGCTTGTCGTTGAACTCATTGAGCAGCGCGGCCAGTGTGGTCGTCTTGCCCGAGCCGGTCGCGCCAGTGACGAGGATGAGGCCCGTCTTCTCACCGGTCATCTTGCCGAAGATCGCCGGGAGGTTCAGCGCCTCCAGCGTGGGAATTTTGGTCGCCAGGATTCGCATGACGATGCCGTAGTTGCCGCGCTGGCGGAAGATGTTCACACGCAGGCGGCATCGGTTGCCCACGGCGTAAGACGTGTCGCAACTGCCTGTCTCGACGAGGTCGCGCACCAGACGCGGATCGTGCCCGACGATGCGGCTGACGATCCGCTCGACCTGATGAGGCGTCAGGCTGCTGATGGGTGGATCGACCTCCACCGGCTTGAGCTTGCCGAAGGCTTCGACCTGGAAGGGTCGGCCCACGATGAAAAACAGGTCGGCGATGCCCTCGTGGCTGTCGAGCATCGTGCTGAGCAGGTAATCAAAGTGGGCCTTTTGCATTTTGGGATCGGCTTTTCATGCAATGAAGCAAAAAACGGTCCAACCGATCCGTGACGCCTGCGTTATCTGCGTTACCTGCGTTATCTGCGGCAAAACGACTGATTTTTCGCCAATTTCCGCGCGGTAATTGGCACCGCCCGTCTTTCAATGCGTAAACCGGTACGCCCAAGCGACAAACACCGCCTGGAACGGCAACCTGGCCCACAACACCGCCGGGGGTATTTTCGGAGTCAATTCCTGGTGTAATGCCATGTGAACGTTGGCCGGGAACACGGCAACCAACAGCGCGATCAACCCCCACGCCGCCCACGGCGCTAACCGGCTAAACATGCCCGCGCCCAGCACCGCCTCGCAGAAGCCGCTCACGTACACCAGCAGCAGCGGCGCGGGCAGCCAGGGCGGCATGATTTTGACGTACGGCCCGGGGAACAGAAAGTGCGCGATCCCCGCCGCGATAAACATCACTCCGAGGGCGATTTGTAAAGCAGGTTTAGCCACGGCGGATTCTCCAGTTTGCGAGTCACGCCGGTGGCCGCTCGTACCAGAGCGAGCACGCCGCCCGGCTGCGCACCGCGCCGGGTCGCATCATCAGTAGGCAATGCCAGAGCAGCCCCCACTGACCGTACCATTCCACTTTGCGCGCCGACGTGACGACCGGGTGCTCGGTCAGGATGCGAAAGCGCAGGCCGCGCTGCCGCGCCCAGCGCTTGAGTCGCTGGGAAAAAAAGAGTTCCTCCCCCGCATATACACGCTCGTCAAAGCCGCCCACCTCCTCCCAGGCCTCGCGGTAACAGAATACGTAGCTGCCCGCCGCCAGCCCGAGGCCACGCGAAAGGTTATTCCACACCCAGGTCATGCCTGCCGCGAACGGACCGACGTGCGGCAAGTCAAACCGCAGCCCCGCCCCACCCGCGCAGGTCTTGCCGCCCTCGAAACAATCCAACGTCGCGCGCAGCAGTTCGGGCGAGAGCAGCGTGTCGGCATCGAGGAAGATGAGCCAGCGACCGGTGGCGGCGCGCGCGGCGGCATTGCGCGCCCGGCTGATCTGGTTGTGCTCCTCGTAAGCCACGGTCGCGCCATGGGCGCGCGCGACCTCGGCGGTGCGGTCGGTCGAGTGGTTGTCGCACACGACAACCTCGTAGGACGGGAACGCGATGGCGGCGAAACTCGCGTGGACGCGCTCCAGCACGGCGGGCAGCAACGCTTCCTCGTTGTAGGCGGGGATCAACAGGCTGACAGTGGGGGCCGGGCCGCCGGGGGGTCGGGTGTCCATGTGCGGATAGAATCTACGGGCGGTTGACGTGCGGGGCAACCCGCCCGGCACACGAAACAATGGTTGCCGTCGCTGCGTGGTTTCGCCTAACCTCGTCTCCGATCCCGTCTAAATTTATGGAACGCCCCGAAGTGCCGCTCGAACAAACCCAGGAACATATCCACCACCACGCCACGCACGGCGACGGCAAGTGGTGGGTGCTCGGGGTGGCGCTCAGTTCGGCGATCTTCGCCGCGCTGGCTGCCGTGGCGTCACTCCAAGCGGGACACCACATCAACGAGGCGCTCATCAGCCAGCTGCAAGCCAGCGACCACTGGGCATATTTCCAGGCCAAGAGCATCAAGGCCAACATCCTCGCCTCGCGCGAGGAGACGCTGACGGCCCTCGGCAAACCGCCCGCGCCGAAGGCAGAGGGTGAGGAAGCCAAGAGTGTCGAGAGCTACAAAGAGGAACAGAAGGAAATCAAGATCGAGGCGACGAAGCTGGAAAAAGAGCGCGTGGAACACCTCGAACGGCACGTCAAGCTGGCGACCTCGGTGACGATGTTCCAGATCTGCATCGCCATCTCGGCCATCTCCGTGCTGACCGGGCGTTCGGCGTTCTGGTTCGTGAGTCTGCTTTTCGGCGCGGCAGGAGTTTATTACCTGCTCGTCGGGATGTTTTTCTAGAGTTGCTCGACGTGCACCCCCCGCGCCTTGAGCAAGGCGGGCACCCCATCGTTCCCGGCCATGTGCGCCGCCCCGGCGACGACCATGTACGTCTTGCCGCTCTGCAAATACTGCTCGATCACGGGCACCCAACGCCGGTTACGCTCCGTCAGGATGCGGCTCCGGAGCGACGGAACCTCGCGGTACTCTTCGTCCAGCGAACGCGCGATGTCGTCCACGTCGCCCGCTTTCCACGCCCGGACCGTCCGCTGGAAGGCTTTATCCTCCTGGTTGAGGCTGATAAAGCTGTAGAGCAAGTATGCTTGGCCGTCGGCGTCGCTCATCCCGCCGAACACCGCGATGTGCTCCTTGAGCGGCACCAGCCCGACGATCTCCTTGTTCGCCTTGGCGGCCTTGCGGAGCAGATAGGAGTCCACGCCTTCACCGGCACTCAGTCCCTCGATCCCTTTGGGGGAATGCAATAGCCAGGCGATGGCCCACGGGCGCAGGTGCTCCAGTTTTTTCTCCGGGCTGGTGGAACCGTGCGCGGTGGCCAACACCCGCTGGATGTAAGCGTAGACCTGCGGGTCCAGGTGCTCGCGTAAGGTGGTGCCGTGCGGGAGGCACGCCACTTTTTCCAACAGGAAGCCGCCGTTGAACTTGCGCAGGTCCGTCTCGAAAGCCAAAGCCGAGCTTTCCCGGAAAGCCTGGTCATAGGCGGGCGGCAGGGGGTAATCGACCCCGCGCAACGCATGGACCGAACCAGCCAGGTACAGGGTATGATCGCCCGAGGTCACCTTCCAGACGCAGGACCGGCCAAACGCCGTGACGGTCGCAAACAGCATCCCGCCGAGCATCAGCAGACGGAGCCCGGCGAGCCAGCGGCGGAGTTGGAATTGTCGGGCGGGCATCATGCCGTTGCATATATCAAATTGGGTGCCGTCTGGCAAATGGCCCCCGGCACCGGCGCTTTTTGACGGCGCGTCTACGATCCTGGCGTCTGCCTTCGGCGGAGATGCTGACCCCACACGTAACCTGGGCCTTGTCTTACCGACCGTTTTCTGGGTAAAAGTGGCGGTGTGCATTTCCCTCACTTTTCCTCCGCGGTCCGCCAGTTATCCCTTTTGGGTCTTAGCGTAGTGGCCCTGGCCGCCCTGGTCCCAGTGGCCAAAGCTGCAAAACCCGACGCCGCGCCCGTGCCATCGAACGCTAATCCCGCCCCCCAAGGCCTGTTGGCACGGCTCCCCGATCCCCGGCAATGGGAGCAATCGCCGTTGGAGCGCGCGGTCAAGGATGCCGATCCCATCCTCCAGGAGCCCACTTTCAAACGTCTGCGGAACGCCGCTGCGCATCACGACGGCCGCACGGCCATCGCTGCCCTGCGCGAATTGACCGACCGTTACCCCGACAAGTACCCGCAGTTACACGCCCTGCGGGGCGCGGTCGCCTTACACTTCCGGTTCATGCCCGAGGCGGAAGGGTCTTTCCGTCGAGTCACGGCTATCGCGCCGAAAAGCCCCTTCGGTTGGTATAATCTCGCCTGGGTGAAGGCTCTGCAAAATCGCATCCCCGAGGCCGCCGCCAACGCGCGCCAGGCGGTGACCGCCAGCCCGAGCTTCGCCCCGGGATGGATGTTGCTCGCCGGGTGTCAGGACAAGCTCGGGAAGCCAGCGGATGCCGTCGTCTCCGCCACCCGTGCGACGCAGGTGGCACCCAACAGTTTGCAACCCTGGATCATCTTGGCGGTGAGCAAACTCCGACTCGGAAAGCCGGACGCCGCCGTGACCGACCTCCAACACGCCAAGGAAATTGACGCTAACAATGCTTTGACCAACGAACTCCTCGGCACCTGCTACGTGCAGACCAACCACCCGAACGAAGCCATCGCACCGTACGAACTGGCTCTTAAAGCCCAGCCGAAGAATCCCGTCGTTTATCGTCAACTGGGATATTGCTATCTCGCCTCAGGCCGGACGGCGGACGCCGAGGCGATGTGCCGCCGGGGCGTGAGGGTGCAGCCCAAGTACGGGCCTGCCTGGGATATGCTCGGCTTATGCTACCGGCGTGAGGGCAAGCAGCGGGAGGCACTGGACGCGTTCGAACATGCCGTCAAAGCGTCCCCGCGCGACCTGAACGCGCGCGCACACCTGGACGAAGCACGGCAGACGCCGCTTGGGACGAAGCGGGCCTAGCTGGGGAAGATCAGCGGCAGCAACGACACCCTGACGCCGTGTTTCGCACCTGGCACGGCGGCGGAGCGCCATGGTTCCGGCCCTCGGGCGGCCATCGTATCCATCAAACTGCTCCTGAGTCCCTTGCGACAGGTGGCACCTCGGGCAGCAGCGCGTTCAGCGAGAAGGCCAACAGCGACAGGCCCGCCGGCAAGGCCAACGGCAGCCACAGGCCCGCCGCCTCGAACAACGACAGCGCCGTCAGCGCGTAAGCCAGCAGCGTCGTGCCAAAGACCAGCGCCGTCGCCTGCCAGCGCCGCCGCCGCACCTGCGAGGCCACCCCGACGAACGCCGCCACCACCAGCGCGTCACTCCACGCGCTCGCGCGCCGCAGCGGCGGCGTGCGCGGCAAGCTCGCCGCCGCCAGGGCGAAGGTCTCCGCCGGGCTGATCATCCGGCCATCCGGCAGCCGCAGGGTGCGCGCCGCGCGGTCCGTCCGCCCGAGGATGATCGTCCCATGGCGCATCAGTTCCGCCGCGACGCGGTCCTTGGGTGCCCCTTGACCGGAGACCACGAGCGCGAGGTCGTCCAGCCCGATGCGGTTGAGGCGCGAGAGCATCCCAGCGTCGAGCAGAGCGCGCCCGGTTCGGTCGATGGGCAGGCGCAGGCGGTCGCCGAATTGGACGTATGAACCAAGCACGATGTGGACCTCCGACGGCGCGAGGCGCAGTCCCAGGGTCAGCGTTTGGAGCGCCAGCCCGGGCACCACCCGGCCCCGGCAGCGCAGAAGCAGCGGCAGATCGCGCAACGGCACTAGGTCGGCCCCCGGCAGGTTGTCCGCGCCGACCGCCGCCACCAGCGGCAGGAACCGCGCGCCGGGCGCGGTGACGATCTCGGGAAAATCCGGCAGGCGGTTGACGTTGCCGGTCACGCCCGTCACGAAGGGCAGGGTCGCCGGATCCACAGGCGGTCCATCCGTACGACTACCCAGTTTGGCCGTGAGCAATAAGCGTGGCACCGCGAGTACCTGATCCTGCAAAATGCGTTCGGTCCCGGCCGGCATCCCGGGCCAGTCGAGCGCGGGTTCGATGACGACCACCTCCGGCGCAAAGTCGCTGATCGCCTTCAGGAAGGATGCAATTTCCAGCGGCGCGAGCGGCAGGCGGCCCGGCGCGTCGGCCACGCCGTCGTCGATCTCCACGAGTGTCACGTTGCTGCCCAACGCGGCGCGCGCCGGTTTGACGTTGGCGGTCAGCCAGTCGAAAAACGCGCGGTCCACCCCGGCCAGCGAGCCGTTGGGCTGGCGGCTTTCCCGCGCCAGCATCAGGCTAGCGAGGCAGAGCACCAACAAGAACCAGACGGCGGAACGAGACACAAAGGAAGTTTCAAGCGTCAAGCGTCAGGCTTCAAGGAAGATTGCGGGAAGGAAGCAGCCAAGAATTCAAGCAAACAGGAATTGGACGGGCGGCGGCGGCGCATCTTAGACTTGCCGCCCGGCGCTTCTCCCGCCAAGCTGTCCATCCGGTGTCACACCGGTTGCTGCCTTTTGTCATGTCCAGTCCCGCCTTTCAACAAACCCTCGCCCGCGCCGCCAGCTTGGCTGGCGTCTCGCTGCACACCGGCGAAAACGTCACCCTGACCCTGCGCCCCGCCGCGCCCGACAGCGGCCTGAAATTTAAACGCGGCGACCTGCCCGACGAGCCAGTTATCGACGCGCGGATCGACCACGTCAAAACCGTCGAGCGCGCCACCACCATCGGCGACGGCGGCGTGAAGGTCCACACCGTCGAACATGTCCTGAGCGCCCTGTCCGGCCTCGGCATCGACAACGCAATCATCGAGATGAACGCCAACGAGCCGCCCATCGGCGACGGCAGCGCGCGGCCATATGTCGAGTTGATCCACAAGTGCGGCGTGGCCGCCCAGGACGTACCGCGCGGCGTGTTCGAGGTGCGCGAGCCGCTGCACATCGAGACCAAGGGCGGCTCCCTGATGACCGTCGTGCCCGACGACTCCTTCCGCGTTTCCTGCACGCAGGTTGGCCCGAACGGGCGGTTCACGCAGTTCCGCTCGCTCGAAATCACGCCCGAAGCCTACGAGAAGGAGATTGCCCCGGCGCGGACGTTCACGTTCTACGAGGACATCGAGCCGCTGCTCGAAAAAGGGTTGATCAAAGGCGGCAGCGTGGAAAACGCCATCGTCGTCCAGGGCGACCGCGTCGTGAGCAAGGAGCCGATGCGCTTTCAGGACGAGTTCGTGCGGCACAAGATCCTCGATATCGTGGGGGACTTGGCGCTGCTCGGGCGGCGGATCAAGGGGCATGTCATCGCCGTCAGGCCCGGCCACGCGCCCAACGCGGACCTGACGCGCGCCCTGGCCAAGCAAGTGGCGCAGCTCGCCGCCCTGGTGCCAACCGGGAAGCTGATCCCCGGCGAAGGCGCGCTGGACATCAACGAGGTCATGCGCCTGCTGCCGCACCGTTACCCGTTCCTGCTGATTGACCGGGTTATCTCCAGCGAAGGACAGACGAGAATTGTATGCGTCAAGCAGGTGACGGTCAACGAACCGTTCTTCCAGGGGCACTTCCCGGGGCACCCGGTGATGCCCGGCGTGTTGCAGGTCGAGGCGATGGCGCAGGCGGCCAGCCTGCTGCTGCTGCGCCAACCGGAGCACACTGGCAAGCTGGGTTATTTCATGAGCGCCGACGGCATCAAATTCCGCAAACCCGTTGTGCCCGGCGACACGTTGTTCGTTCACGCCGAAATCACGAAGGCGCGGCGCGGCACGTTGCGCGCTACCTGCCATTGCACGGTCAACGACGTGATCGTGAGCGAGGGCGAGATCACCATCAACATTTTCTCCCGCTAGGAGCGTGATGACCAACCGCATTCATCCCACGGCCATCATCGATCCGACGGTCACGCTCGGCGAGGGCACAGAAGTCGGGCCGTACTGCGTGGTCGGCGCGGGCGTGACGCTGGGCGAGCGTTGCCGGCTGCAGAGCCATGTCATCGTCCACGGGCCAACGCAGATCGGCGCGGACAACGAGTTCTACCCGTTCGCGTGCATTGGGCAGCGTTCGCAAGATCTAAAATATGCTGGAGAGCCGACCTACCTGCAAATCGGCAACGGCAACACGTTCCGCGAGTTCGTGACAGTCCACCGGGCGACCGCGCCGGGCGGCGTGACACGGGTCGGCCACCGGGGCAATTTTTTGTCGTACAGCCACATCGCGCACGACTGCCTCGTGGGCGACGACGTGGTATTTTCCAACAACGGCACGCTGGCCGGACACGTCGAGGTGGAAGACCGTGCAACTATCGGCGGGTTGACGGCGGTGCACCAGTTTTGCCGGGTCGGGCGACTGGCAATCACCGGCGGGTGCTCGAAGATCACGCAGGATGTGCCGCCGTTCATGATGGCCGATGGCAATCCCGGGAGCATCCGGCACATCAATCAGGTCGGCATGGAACGCGCCGGGTTGGAGAAGACGACGATCCGCGCCATCAAGGACGCGTTTCGGATTCTATACCGCTCGGATTTGAACACCGGGCAGGCGTTGGAGCGGATGCGCGCCGAACTCGGCCAAGTGCCAGAGGTCATGCAACTAGTCGATTTCGTGGCGAGTTCCAAGCGCGGGATCATCCGCTAACCAATGCAGATACGGTTCACCACCGAATGGTCGTAGAGGATAGATGGCGATCTCCGGGCGACTGAGTGACCACTGCGACGCGGTCACCTGCCGGATTGGACGTGTCACTCCAGACAAATGAGCCCGCTGCGCGGCATGGATTTGTCGTGGCGCCCGGAGGTCGCCATCCACCTGCACTTATCCGCTGACTGCCGCACCAAGAGGAATCAGCGGCGTCCGCTCCCTTAGAAGACGCCGCTGATGAGGCAAGTTGTCGAAAGCCGCTTACGGCCGGACCATCGTAGTGGTCTGGCTGGTGGTCGTGGGCGTCGGCGGCACTTCCGTCGTAGTGGTCTGGTGCGTCGTGGTGGTTGAGGTCACGGCGGGGTCAGAGGAGCAAGCAACGCACAGCGCAAGCGTGGCGGCACACAAGGACAAGCGGAGGAGAGAGGCGTTTTTCATACTTAACTTTTTGGAAATGTTTCCGTTCGGACAGATTACGAAAATCGGTGAGGAAATGGCCGTCTGAAACGGAAAATCCGCGCCGCCGAAACCTCGACGGCGCGGATGGCCGAAATCTTGATCAGCCAACTAATTACTTACGGCCGGTCGAAGTAGTGGTCGTTTCAGTCGTCTCGGTCTTCGTGACGGCGGCAGGAGCCACCCGGCGGACGACGACCTTGCTGACAACCGGCTGACCGTTTTCAGTGGTGTAGTAAACGGTCGTCGGCGCACCGGCCTTGATGCTCTCGTAGTTGACGACGTTGCCGTCTGCGTCCACAAAGGTCGTCTTCTTAGAGTAGGAGTACGTCACCGGCGAGCCGGTAGTCGTCTTGAGCACGATCTGCGAGCTACCCGGCGTGAAGGACTCGATGGTGCCTTCCGAGTTGGTCGCCTGGACAGTGGTCGTGCTGGCGGCGGTCGTGTCGGCACCGGCGGTGGTGGTCGTCACGGTAGTTTGAGCCTGGAGCGCGACGAAAGGCGTCAGGGTTACGGCAGCGACTGCCAACAGGTTTTTGAGCGAAGTTTTCATAGGACAGACTTGTTGATGATGGGTTTACTGCGTCAGAGGCGGCCACTTGACCGGGACCAACCGCTGTGGTGCTAGGAAATCGAAAGAGATTGCCTCGCTGGTGGTATCTTCTATTTGAGACACCTTTCTCAACCGGGGCCGTTTCTCACCGCGATGTTCCGCGCATCTTTGAAAGAGACGCGAACACCGTCGTCGTATTCAATTCTGCCCAAAAAATCCTTCACACCGTTTCCAGGATGCGCACACCCGGACCAGGGACCGGGCGGCCCGGCAGGTCGGTCTGCGGGGTTTCCGAACGGCCACGGAGGAGCACTGCGATGTTTTCCACCAACGCGGCGCGCGAGCGGTCGAATACAAACGCCTGTTTTGATCCACGCGTGGAGTGGTAGATCACGAGATCCTCACTCAGAAAGCGCGGCTCACATGATACTTTGCAGTCAGCGAGGTCCAACGTTTTCGTGAGCGAGCGCCAGCCGCGCTGCCCGACAAAATGAACGTGCCCGGGCGATTCCTTGGTGCCGATTAGCCAGCCGTCGAAATTCGACGGCAGGCCGCCCCGGGTGCTCCCACCGGTCAGGCAAGAAGCCGCCCACGCGATGCTTTCACCACGCGGGTTCAGGCGGTGGAAAAGCATGTCCGGTTCGGCGGGCAGCGTGTTCCCCGGCACGACATCCTGTTTCGTGAGGCCGGGCGAGGCGAGCTTCTTCCAGAACAGCCAGAGCTTGATGCGCAGAAAGCGAAAAACTTTTGGCATGATGTATAGCAACGCCAACAAGATAAAGCCGAAGACCACCAGCGCGAGCCACGGGTTATGATGGTACGAATAATCCAGCAAGCCCAGGCCGCCGACGACGCCCACGTCCTCCGCTAGGCTCAACGCGACGTTGGAAAATGGTTCTGGCGAACCGTTGGCCACGAGCCGCGTGCCCGCCTTAGCGCCGTGGACGGTCAGCGTGACGCCACCCGCGAGCAGCGCACCGATTACGTCGAACGCCGGATCAGCTTGGCCGAGCGTCTTGACGGCGAGAAACGCGCCGCCGAGCGGCCGGATGACCGTGTGAATCAGGTCCCAGAGCGAGTCCAGCCAAGGCACTTTGTCGGCGCAAAATTCGACCACGTACAGCAGGCCCGCGACGATCATCACCGCCGGATGTCCAAGTACCTGCAGACCAGCATATTCGGGTGTGAGCGTTATCCAGCCGTTGTAGAGCGCCAGGCTGGTGGCGAAGACGGTCAGGTAGAGGTTGATACCGGCGAGGGTGGCGAAACCGAGCGCGACGCCGAGTTTTTGCAAAACGTCCATGTGCGGTGTGGGTCCTGTCCGCGAACATCGCGCCGTTTGGGCCGGTTGTCACCGTGGTTTTGGGCCGCCCTCGCCGGGCCGGGCGCGGCGTTCCTGGAAGAACGTGCGCAGAAGTTGGCCGCATTCCTCGCCGCGCACCCCAGCGGAGATTTCGCAGCGGTGGTTGAGCGACGGGTGCTGGAGCAAATTGAGCAGGCCGCCCGCCGCCCCACCGCGCGGGTCGGGGCAGCCGAACACGACGCGCCCGAGGCGCGCGTGGACCGCCGCCCCGGCGCACATCGGGCAAGGCTCCTTGGTGACGTAGAGCGTGCAGTCCGTCAGCCGCCAGTCGCCGACCGCGCTTTCCGCCTGGGTGATGGCCAACATCTCGGCGTGCGCGGTGGCGTCGACGAGAGCCTCGACCTGATTGAAGCTGCGGGCGATGACCCGCCCGCCGCGCGCGACCACCGCACCGATGGGCACCTCGCCGTTCTCATAGGCGCGGAGGGCTTGGCGCAAGGCTTCGCCCATGAAGAATCTGTCGCTGTGCAGGTCGATGATGGGCGCTTCGGAGGAATCCAAGGAACCAAGGAACCAAGAATTCAAGGAACCTACAAGCTACAAGCTGCAAGCCTCAAAGAGGGTGCGAAGGAGAGCAAAGGTGGAAGTTCTTGCGAGGATGCTTTCGCGCAGGTCTGCCGCTTGCCCGAACATTCGGTGGCGATTACGGTGTGAAAAGTCAGGTCAAGGAACCACGACCGTACCATGAGCGTCGACCACCAGAAAATCATCATCGCCCCTTCCCTGTTGGCGGGGGATTTTGCCCGGCTCGGCGAGGAGGCGCGACGCGTCGAAGCCGCCGGGGCCGATTGGCTGCACCTCGACGTGATGGACGGTCATTTCGTGGACAACATTTCGTTCGGACCGGCGGTGGTTGCGGCGATGAAGAAGGCGGTTGGCCTGACGTTGGACGTGCATCTGATGATCTCGCGCCCGGATCATTATTTGAAACGATTCGTCGACGCGGGTGCGCATTCGATTCACGTCCATCTGGAGGCCAAACACGACGTGGCCGCGACGTTGCGAGCCATCCGGGAAGCGGGTTGTCTAGCCGGGCTGGCCATTAATCCGGGTACCTCGCTGGCCGCGGCGGCGGAGCATTTGCCGAACACCGACCTATTGCTAGTGATGACGGTCAACCCGGGGTTTGGGGGACAGGAGTTTATCGCAGCGACGATGGAGAAGGTTGCGGAGGCCGCACGCCTGCGAGAAGAGAATGGTTGGAGCTATCACATCGAGGTGGACGGCGGCATCAAAGAGGACACGGCGCGGATTTCGCGCGAGCACGGGGCGAATGTGCTCGTGGCGGGAACATCGGTGTTTCGCGCGGGGGATGCCGCCACCGCGATTGAGGGGCTGCGGGGCGGGCGGCGGTGAAGGACAGGCGGTGCCACCTGCCAGCCGCACCTTTATTTTACGGTCTCACCCTCGCAGCCGCCGGCGTGATCCCACGCCCCGCCGATAGCCCGGACCAGCGCAATGGTCGCGGCGTAGCGCGCCTGCAGCGTCTGGACGCCGTTGAGTTCGGCGGATAGCATCGTGCGCTGGGCATCCACCACGTCGAAATAGTTCGTCGCCCCGGCGAGATAGCGTTCGTTGGAGAGCCGAAACACCTGCGCGGCGTCTGCGTTGGCCCGGTATCGCGCCTGGGCTTGCACAGCGCGCTGCCGGAGGTCGGAAAGCGAGGTTTCCACCTCCTTGTAGGCCGTGACCGCCGTTCCCCGGTACGCCGCGAGCGCGCCGTCGCGCCGGGCGCGGGCCGCCCGCAGTTCGGCCACGTTGCGGCCACCCTCGAAAATAGGAATCCGCACCTCCCCGAGCACCGACAACGCGCGGCTGTTGGCGTCGAAGAATTCGTCCGCGAACGCCGCCTGCTGGCCCGCGCTGCCCTGGATGGAAAATGTCGGGAGGAAGTTCGAGCGCGCCACGCCGATGTCCTCGTTAGCGGCGGCGAGGCGGCGGTCCGCTTCGATCAGGTCCGGCCTGCGAGCGAGCAGTTGCATCGGCACACCCGGCGGCACGACCGGCGGGGAGGCATCTTCCAGCAGGTTCGCGGGCAAGTGAAACGTGCTGGCCGCCTCGCCGCAGAGGGCGGCGAGGTTGTTTTCGGTTTCCGAGCGCTGCCGCACGGCCTCCGCCAAGTTCGCCTCCGTGTTATCCTGCTCGACCCGCGCCCGCGCAAGGTCGAGCGGGCCGGCCACCCCGGCGTTGACCCGCTCCTGGCTCAGTCGCACCGCGTCCTGCCGGAGCGCCAGACCACGCCGCAGGACCGCCACCTGCGAATCCAGTGCGCGGAGCGTGAAGTAGGTGGTGGCAACCTCCGCGCCGAGGCCCAGTTCCACCGCCCGGCGATCCGCCTCCGACGCCTGTCCCAAGGCTCGCGCACCAGCGACCGCGTGGCGGACCCGGCCAAACACGTCCAATTCGTAGGAAATCGTCAGCGGGGCGCTGTATTGGCTGAAGGTAGAGGTCAATCCCCGGCTGGCGAAGGCGCGGATCTGGCCGTGGCCGCCGTTCTGACTCAACACCGTGCCGAACGCACCGGCGTCCCCGACGATGCGCGCCCGGCCCACGGGATTACTGTCCGTGGTGCGCACGCGCTCCCAGCGCAAGTTTGCCTCGACCGTCGGGTAAAAGCTGGCCGTCGACCTGAGCGTCTGCTGGCGCGCTTCCTCAATCCGCGTCACTGCTTGCCGCAGGTCTTGGTTCGCCTCGGTGGCGGCGTGCTCCAAGCGTTCGAGCGTGGGATCACGGAACATCGACCACCACGGAGCTGCCGGCGGTGCGCCCGTGCTCTTTGCCGTTGACGCAACCGGGGCGTTTTTGAAACGCCCGGGTGCTTCCACGGGGGACGGCGTGGGGCGTTGCGGTGCGGCGCACAATCCGGTGGCCGCTGCCAAGGTGGCCAGCAACCATGGAGCAATGCGACCCATATATGTGTTATACCAAAAAACTCTGCTCATCGGACCCTCACGTTGACGACCACCGACAGGCCCGGTCGAATGCGGTTCTCATAGCCGCGCACGCTGTCTCGATCAAAGACGATCTTGACCGGCACGCGCTGCACGACCTTGGTAAAATTGCCCGTGGCGTTGTCCGGCGGCAGCAGCGCGAACTGCGCGCCGGTCGCGGGCGAGATGCTATCCACCCTGCCGGTGAACATCCGGTTGCCCACCGCGTCGATGGTCAGTTCCACCGCCTGGCCGGGCTGCATCCGGGTCAGTTGGGTTTCCTTGAAGTTGGCGACCACCCACAGGTCCGGTTGCACCAGCGCGTAGAGCGCCTGCCCGACCTGCACGCGGTTGCCAAGTTCGATGTTTTTGTTGCCCACGGTGCCGTCCACCGGCGCGGTGATCGCCGCGTAACCCAGCTGCCGCTCGGCGTCGTGGACGGCGGCTTCGTTGGCGGTGACGGCGGCCTGCGCGGCTTCCAAGGAGGCAACGGCGCTTTCCACCTGCGCCTGCGACGCGACCACGTTGGAGCGAATGCCTTCCACGTTTGCCTTCGCCGCGTTGAGCGCCGCCTTCGCCGCGTCGAGACCGCCCTTGGTCGTATCGACCTCGCTCTTGGCGATGGCACGCTGGTCGCTGTTGTAGAGCTTGGCATTGCGGTTGAAATCTGTGCTCGCGGTTTCCAGTTGCGCCCCGGCCCGCGTGACCTGAGCGGCCGCCTGTTCGACCTGAGCCTGCGTTTGGATGACCACCGCCTTCGCCTGATCCACCGCCGCCCGCGCGCGGCTGACCTCCGCCTGCGACTGCGCCAACACGGCCCGCGCGCGATGCAGGGCAATCTCGTACTCCAACGGGTCGATTTTCGCCAGTAGTTGCCCCGCTTTAACCACCCGATTCTCGTCGGTCAAAACTTCGGTGACCGCGCCCGCCACGCGTGACGCCACCTGATGCACGTGCCCGTTGATGTAGGCGTCGTCGGTTTCCTCGAAGGTGATCAGGTGGTGAGCGAAGTGTACCGCCCAGAGCACGGCCCCGGCGACCAGCCCGAGCACCACCAACCAAAAGAGGGGGCCGCGTTTTCGCTTTGTCGGCACCGGTGCGACACCGGTTCTTGTTTCGTCTTTCAACTTTGTCATAACCTTCTTGTTCAGTTTGCTCAGTGCGCTCCGGCAGCGGCTTCCTGCATCTGTTTGCTCACGCCCCCGCCCAGGAGCAGCAGCAACGGCAGCGACAGGACAAACGCCGCCGCCACGTAAAAAAAGATGTCAGAATAGGCGATCAGCGCTGCCTGCCCGTTGACGATCCGGTCGAGCGCGCCCAAGGCGCGATGCTGGGCCATCGCGGGGTCGACCGTGCCGTCGAGGCCTTCCGTCATCATGTGCAAGCGGTCTACCACGGGTTGCCGGTAACTGGTGACGTGGCTCACCAGCGTCACCCGATGCTCCGCGATGCGGCGCGTGAGCATCGTGGTAATCAGAGCGATGCCGATGGAGCTGCCCATCTGGCGGGTTAGGCTGTACATGCCCGACCCGGCGGCGATTTCCCGTTTCGGCAGCGGTCCGAGCGCCGCCAGGCTCAGCGGCATGAACATCATCACCGAACCGACCGCGCGCAGGATCAGCGGCCAGAAAATCGTCTGCACGCCGGTGTCGGGATTCAGCCCCATAAGCAGCGCGCCGGTCGCCGTGGTCATCAACGCGCCGACGCCGATCATCACACGCGGATCGAAGCGCGAGAGAAATTTTCCGTACAGGATCATCGTTACCGCCGAGGCGAGGGCACCCGGCACCTGCAGCAGGCCGCTCTGCGTCGCGGTGTAGTGCAGGTAATCCTGCACGAACACGGGGACGGCGAACATGATACCGTAGATGCCCATCCCAAGAATCGCCGAATACATGCTGCCGCCCACCATCGAGCGGTGCCGCAGCACGCGCAGATCGACGGCGGGCTTCTCGACCCGCAACTCCCACCAAACAAACAGCGAGATGCCCGCCACCGCGAGTACCGCCATCAGCGTGATGAACCGCGAGCCAAACCAGTCGTCCTGCTGCCCCTCCTCCAACATGGTTTGGAAAGACGCCAGCCCGACGGCCAGCAGGGCGATGCCCGTCCAGTCCACCCGCCCGGTGCGGTCGAGCTCGTCGGATTCGTCGGCGGGGAAAAACGTGGTGCACATCGCCACGGCTAGGATGCCAAAGGGGATGTTAATGAAAAAGATCCAACGCCAGCCCATCTGGTCGGTCAGCCAGCCGCCCAGCACCGGCCCGAGCGCGGGTCCCGCGATAACGCCCAACCCAAAAATGGCTTGGGCCGAGCCGCGTTCCTCCGGGGCGAAGGATTCAAAGACCACCGACTGCGCCTTAGCCAGCAGTCCCCCGCCCGCCAGCCCTTGCAGCACGCGCGCGAAGATCAAAAATCCTAGGTTAGATGACAGCCCGCACAGCACGCTCGAAAGCGTGAAGCCCACCAGCGAAAACACGAAATAGTTTTTCCTGCCGAACCGGTCCCCCAACCAAGCCGAGAGCGGGATGATGACGACGTTGGCGCACGCGTAAGCCGTGGTCACCCACCCGGCTTCGGACAAGGTGGCCCCCAGGTTGCCGCGGATGTCGGGCAGCGCGACGTTCGTGATGCTCGTGTCGATCACCTCCAGAATCGCGCCCAGCGACGCCGCCAGCGTGATGATCCATTTCAACAGTCCCCGGTCGAGCAAACGGGCCGCGAGCGGGCCAAGGAGATGACGGTCGGACCCGTAAAGATGGCCCGGCTGGGTGGTGGCGGCACTCATGGTTTTGACGCGCCCTTTTTCGCCCGCCCGGACGCGATCCCTCGCACGAACACGTCCAGCGCCGTCTCTAGATAATTTTCTGCCGGGTAATCCGGCACGAGCAGGGTCGTGCGACGCAGCACGTCCATAAAGATCATGCTGCCGAGCAGGTCAGCCGCGATGAGCGGATCGACCTCCGCCCTTACCACGCCTGTTTCCCGGGCCAGATGGATGGCGGCCATCAGGTCCACTTTCAGCGGGGCAAAAATTCCTTTCAATACCTGCGTCTCATGCTGTCGATGCCGATGAATTTCCCCGATCAACGTGCGTACGAGAAGAATGTTGCGCCGCAATAAATGTTCGTAATTCTGGACGTACTGCCGGAGCGTCGCGTGGAGATCCGCGAGTTTGGCAAACCGATCCGCGCCCTTTGCGCCTGCTCCGTCACCTGGCGCGGGTTGATCTTCCTGGCCGTCGAACGTGCGCTGGAGGACGGCACTGAGCAGCCGGTCCTTGGACTTGAAATGCCGGAAAAGCGTCACCTCGTTGACGGCGGCCTCGCGGGCGATCTCGCGAGTGGTCGCCCCTTCTAATCCGCTCCGCGCGAAGACCCTGACCGCTGCGTCCAGCAGGCGTTCGTGGGCGTCGGGAATGGCTGGTTTCGCTTTGTTTTCCAGATGCAAGTATGCACTTACATTACTCGCTTTGCTTCATCGCGCAACCGACCGTTTCTATTCGTTCATGGTCCGGCGGCCCCGGCAAACTCATCATTCCTCGCCGTCGAAATAGTCGCCCCGCGTGCCGTGGACAATGTATTCCTCGCCACCTCCGAAGACGGCCCATTTTCCGCTGTCGGGATAGTGGCAAGTATCTCCCAGCGGGTTGTCCGCGACCACGTAATAAACGAAATCTTCGGTCCCGTCGTTTGTCAGCTTGTGCGCCTGCCTGGGCCGGAACACGAACGCGTCACCGACTCCGACCACGGTGTTACCTTCTTGGTCGCGAATGGTCCCGGTTCCCGCTACTACGACGTACAACTCCCATTGTGCGGAATGCTCGTGGTAAGGGCAAAGCGACTTGCCGGGCGGAATCCGCACGAGCGCAAGATCGAAGGGGTGCTGTTTGTTGGCGTCGGTGCGTTTGAGTTCGCTCCCGAGCGCCACGGAAACGTTCTTGGCAAACCGTTCGTAATTTCCCTTGGGGGATTGCCGGTGGCTTTCCTCAACGTCTTGCAGATTGATCTTTTGCATAGGTTCCATCGGGCTCAACACCGAACATTGGCATCGGGCAAGAAGACCCGCCCTAGGAACCGGGAACGGAAGCCGGCACAGGGGCTCGAACCCTGGACCTGCTGATTATAAATCGGTAGGCCAGCGTGCCCCAAAGTGTTGCGTACTGTTTGGAAGTGTGTTCTCTTTGTGCTACTTGGACAGAGTTTAACACGTCAGCGCAACCAAGCACTTCCCGACGATTCATGTCAGATCAAAACATTGAAAGTGTCCAAGAAACGTCCAAGCAGGATAGCTCCACTCTTCGGAGGGGATTGCCAAAATCCGACGTTCGTTACTGGCAGAGCGTTCTCTTCCATCCTTCCTACACGCGCGACGGAACAGCGCATCAGGTGGCAGATTGGGCGGTCAAGATTCAGCATCGTGGCAGGAGAGAGACGTTTTCACTCGGAACGCCGAACAAAACCGCTGCCGCTGGCCGGGCGCGAGATGTTTACCTCAGCCTGAAAGGGGCAGGCTGGGAGGAAACACTTCTCAAATACAAGCCGGGCCTGAGTGCCAAATCCACGGATGACACAGTGGCCACGGTCGGCGGGTTCATCGCCGCGGCAAAAGCTGCTGCTAGCGCGCGTGAAAACACGCTGGAAGGTTACGCCAAGGCGTTCCGGAAAATTGTGGCTGACATGCACGGAATCGAGGGCGGGAAACTGAAGTTTGATTATTTCAGGGGCGGACGGGACAAATGGTTGGCGCAAATCAACGCTGTCTCCCTGGCAACCATCACGCCGGAAAGTGTCCAGCAATGGAAGCTATCGTTCATCCGAAATGCCGGAAACTCTCCGTTGAAGCAGCGGGAAGCAAAAAATTCCGCGAACGCATTTCTCCGCAATGCGCGAAGTCTCTTCTCTCCCAAACTGCTCAAGTTCATCCCACTAAAGCTGCCGGCGGTTCCCCCATTCGCAGACGTGCAGTTCGAGCCACGATCCTCCACTCGTTACAAAAGCGTCGTTGATGCAGTTACGCTGGTTACAGCCGCACGCACGGAGCTAGCACAGGACCATCCCGAGCAGTTCAAGATTTTCTTGCTGGGCATCATGGCGGGTTTGCGGAGACGAGAGATCGACCTGCTAGAATGGCCTTCGCTGGACTTTGAGCGAGGTCTAATCCGGATCGTTGCCACCGAATACTTCCAGCCGAAAAGCGAGGACAGCGCGGGCGACGTGGAAGTGGATGCCGAACTGCTTGAAATCTTTCGTGTCGCACGTGGCAAAGCGACCGGCCCCTTTGTCATCGAATCTAAAAATCCGCCGCGTCCCAAGGCGACCTACCGCCACTATCGCTGCCAGTGGGACTTTGAGGCTTTAGCCGCTTGGCTGAAAGGCAAAGGAGTTTCTTCCAGGAATCCTCTGCACGCGATGCGGAAGGAGTTTGGCAGCCTGCTTTGTGAACGCGGCGGAATTTTCGAGGCGAGCCGCGCTTTGCGGCACGCCGACATCCGCACAACTTCGGCGCACTACCTTGACCGTAAACGCCGTGTCACGGTTGGCCTGGGCGGTCTGTTGGTGAACTCTTCGGCCACAAATAAGGAGATGTGATGGAAGACCTGCCTACACCCTTCGAATTGGCGAACTTGGCATATACAGCGTGGCTGCACACTAAATTCAACACTTTTGACGAAGCACTGGACGAAGCGTTGAACGCTTACAGACTTGCGCGGGAAAAGCTTGATGTTGCTTCTGGCAAAGTGGTCCTGGATGATCACCGCGACCAATTCTTCAAACACAACGAGGAACAGCCTCGTTATATCCTCGACCCAAGCAGTCTTGACGACGAGGTGCGACGGTTTTTGAACGCGCCGTCGCCAGACGCTGGTGTCAACCCACGGAGCAATCTGAAGAAAGGCTCTACGGTTCAGCGGAAGTTGCAGGAATTCTTCTTGGACCGAGCGGTTTTGAGGGGCGAATCAAAGGAGAAAGCCGAACACGATTTCCAATGGTTCCTCGGCGTCGAGGGAATTAACAGCAACGGAGAGACCACCTACGCCTTGCCAGTCGTCGAGCTTCAACATTTCAAACGCTGGTATCACGAAGTTGCTAAGGTGACCTCCCTGTTTAGGGGCTACCCAAAAACATCGCCGGTGGAAGTTCGCGTCAGACTGGCTATGGCTGCCTCTGGTTTCATGGACAGAGAAAGATTCCTCTCCCTTTATGGGTCCGAACCTGACTGCCAAGAGGTGTCCAGGAAAATTATCGGCGAACTTCAATCGCTGAAGGTCGAGAAAAAGCGTAGAAGCGAAGCGGAGAAGTCGGCCGAGCGTGGAGAAAAGCGGTGAAAGGGCGTGGAAACATCTCCATTTGACGCAGGTTGCCATGGTTGACAGGTCAAATGAGCGCAGCACCAAATTTAGCCGAAAACCCGTGTGCTTAACTGCGGGCACATGAAGGCACAAGAGCATCCATTGGCTGAACTCGTTTCCCGTAAACTCGCCGCCGAAAAGATCGGCGTTTCTACCGAAACCTTAAAACGCTGGGAGCGGCGGGGCTTGCTCCATCCCATCATTTTCAACTCCCGGTTGATCCGTTACCGCCGCACCGACATCGACCGGCTGGTGGAACAAGCCGCCAAATAAAACCCCCGGCCTGCCGTTGCTTGGCTGACCGGGGCTGTAATTTCGCGTTACGTGACGAGGTTGCCATCGTTCAGACTGCCGGGCAAGGGCAAGCCATCCCCTTACCTTTTGATGAAACCTATCGACCGCGCCCGGGTTGCCGAGCGCGTTGTCAGCTACCTGTCGGCCATGCTGCCCGCCGTCTCCGGCTCCGGCGGACACAACGCCGCCTACGCCGCCGCGCACATCGTCGCCAACGGGTTTGCGTTGGATGAGGACACCTCGCTGGCGTTGCTCCTGGCCCACTACAACCCTCGCTGTTTGCCGCCTTGGAACGAGGCGGAGCTGCGCCACAAGGTCCGTGATGCGCTAGCTAACCCTGACGCGAAAGGAAGGGGCTACCTGCTCAAAGCGGGTGAAGCTGCCGCAACCTTCTCGTCTGCTCCGTTCGCCAAATCATCCGAGCAAGTTGGACGCGAGCGGGAACAACGCGCGAGCAGATTGTTGGCGGCTTCGGCTCGCGTGCGGCTGCCACGGCTGCTAGCATCCTCCCCATGGTCCGCCGTTCAGATTTTCAGCGACTCGCCCGAAGGTGTGGCAGACGACCCAGCAGAAGACTGGCGGCTGCTTTTGAGTCTTTACCGATCCGAAGACCATCTGTGGATCGGCGATGTCCGGGAAAGCGGCGTTAGACACGCCAACCGCTTCCAGTCCGTTGCCCGCTGGTTGGAAGGCAAGGCGTGTCCCAAGGGGCCATTCATCCTGCCTGCCATTTTGAAGCCGGGTGCATGCAGCCGCACGAAGACGGATGTGGCAGGGCAACCCCTGCTCGTCATCGAAAGCGACCTGTTGGACAAAGACGAGAGTGGCGCGGTGTTTCGCTGGCTGCGAGAGGAAGTGGGTTTGACGCTCCGCGCTGTGGTGGATACCGGCAGCCGCTCGCTCCACGCTTGGTTCGTCCGACCGGATGCCGAGACTTTGCGCGAACTGAGGATCGTGCTGCCTGCCCTGGGCTTCGACGGCGCGACGCTACGCGAAACCCAGCCCGTGCGTTTACCTGGTTGCTTGCGTCCCGGCAAGAACACGCGGCAAGCTATGCTCTACTTCGACCGGGGGGTGGCGCGATGAGCAAGGTTGCCAACGCTCTGGACAAGATCGTGGCTTTTGACGGCGAAGGCGTGGTTAACGCACATGGACAAGCGCACGACGCGGCGGTTGACCTCGCAGACCTGCTGGTTTCGCTACACGCTTTCCTCAATCAATACATCGTGTTTCCGCACGAGGAGCAATCCCTCGTGATCGCTCTCTGGATCGTGCATACCTGGGTGGTAAAAGCATTCGACGTTACGCCGTATCTGTCCGTTGCCTCGCCCGTGAAGCGTTGCGGCAAGTCCACCTTGCTCGACTGCCTGAATCTGTTCTGCCGTGCGTCGTGGCAGGCAGTCTCGCCCACGTCTGCCGTCCTTTACCGCAAGATCGAACAGGATTGTCCCACGCTATTCTTGGACGAGGTGGACACGATCTTCACCGCCTCCAAGGCGGACGAGGGCAAGGAGGAGTTACGCGCCGTGCTCAACGCGGGGTTCCATCGTGGGGCGAAGGTGCCCCGTTGCGTTGGTCCCACGCATCAGCTTGTCGAGTTCGGCGTGTTTTGTCCCAAGGCCATCGCGGGCATCGGCAAGCTGCTGGGCTTTCGCTCGCTCGCTGACGGCAGCTTCGTGCCCGGCTTCCTGCTGGCTCCCTTCCGTGACGGCGGCGTGGTCATGCTGGACGAGATTGACACGGGCGACCCCGGCGTGCTGGCGTCCCTCAACGCGCTGTTGGCGAACGGGCACTACCTCTTCCCCGATGGCGTGGAGGTGGCGCGGCATCCGAACTTCCGAGTCATCGCCGGAGCCAACACGAAGGGGGTGGGAGCCGTGGCGGGCTACACGGCGCGCAACCGCATCGACGCCGCCACGCTGGACCGTTTCGCGGTCATCGAATTGCTGCCGGACGCCGGGCTGGAACTGGCTCTGGTGTGCGGCGGCAAGAACGAGAGCCAGCCGTGGACGTGCGCCGGGCCGCTGGCAGCGGAGAAGGCCGAAGGCGCGTGCCGCTCGTGGGTGCGCTGGGTGCAGAAGGTGCGCGCCAGTGCCGGAGCGAGCGTGCTCATCTCACCTCGCGCCAGCCTGCTCGGAGCCGCTGCCTTGCGCGCGGGCATCCCGGTCGCCGAAGTGGCCGAAGCGTTGGTCTTCAAGCTGGTCTCGCCCGACACCCGCCGCAACCTGCTTGCCGTCTGCGGCCAGCCTGGATGCTAGCATCGGGGAGCGGGACAGGTCGAAACGGCGGCGGTTCCATCGCGCGCCGTCGTCCGGTTGGAGCCGGACCTGACGAAGACCCACTTTTCCACCTCCCACCCACCGTCGCGTATCAAGGAAGCATTATGGCAAGACTTGGAGGACGAAAGATCAAACTACCCCGCACGGGCGCAAAACTCGACCGGGTGTTCACCTATACTTTGGAGAGCATGGCGCAGGCGTGCGACCTGTACCGCCAAAGCTGGCAGCACCGCCAGCGAGCCGACAAGGCGCAGTACCTCGCGGCGGTGCCCCCGCAGATGCTGGGCGGCGACCCGGAGAAGTTGCCGGACATCTTGGTGCGGGCCGAAGGGCTGGCGCAGGCCGCGATTGACCTGGACGTGCGGCTGGGTTCCCGGCCCGGCTGGGTGCGTGCCGTGGAAGGCATCGACCTTGACCCCGCGCTGTTCCTGGCGGGCGAGGAAGCGTGCTGCTGGGACCGGCGGCGCAAGCGGCAGGCGGACCACGTGGCCACGGGTGAACCCGTCCGGGTGGTCATCTCCACGGACACGCGCCACGTCAGCCCGGCGGCGGCGAGTGCGTTTGTCGCCGCGGCGCAACTCGCCAGCCAGTTCGTGCCGCTGGAAGTCTGGTGGCAGGGAAGCTGGCTCATGGAAGAGGGACCGGACCGTGGCAACGGGCACGTCTTCCACGTGCCGCTGGTCAGCGTCGGGTCGCTGGACTTCTCGCGCTTGCAGTTCGTGCTCTGCTCGGAACTGCGCGACCACGCGAGCTTCGCCATCATGTTCGCCCACGCCTTCCCGGCGGGCCTGAACTGGGGCGCGGGGCTGTTGGACTACTCCAGCCTGCCGGGCACTCACGACTTCATTCCCGCCAGTGGCTTGCAGGCGACCGCCGAAAGCGTGGCGGCACGCGCGGCCAAGTGGGCGGGCATGGAGCCGTTGTGGTTCGCGGAGTACGAAGCGAACCGCTCCATCTTGCAGGAGTGGAGCGCACCCGCCAGCGGCCAGGATGCTAGCACGGTGCCAGCGTGGGAGCCGAGCGAGGCAGACCGGGCACGCTGGGCCAAGCAAGACGAAGACGCACAGACCGAGAAAGCGGCGGCAGCCCGCACGCGGGCGGGCGAGTTGTTCTAGAATGGGTCGCAGGGCGAAGCGTGGGCGACCAATGCGTATGGACAAAGGGAAGGCCGGTAGGTGGGCAAACACCTACCGGCCAGATGAACCCGCGACCCATCGACAAACAAAGGAAAGCAAACTCATGCAACCCATACGGAACCGGCGTCTATCGTGCAACGCCAATCCGCCCCGTGGCGGACAAGCCACCCTCAGCCTCTTCGGCGTACCCGGCAGTAGCACCCGCCACGGTCAACCTCCTGCCGCTCCCGCTCCCGTCCAGCCCAAAGCTGCCACGCCCCGGCAAGATGACCAGGCGCGGGTGTTTTACGGCCAGACGTTCGGCCAGCGGCGTGCTCGCATCCAAGCTCTCACCAATCGGCCCCTCCTGGCACCGGCAACAATCCCGACCGCGCCGGTGGTCCACCTGCGGCAAGGCAGTTTTGCGGCGTTTGTGCGCCTCGCCAAGCGCGAGGGGCGGCCCGTAGAAGAGTTGGTATCTGAATGGCTGGCCCACTGCGCGGTGCTGATCGAGCGGGACGAACTCCTTGAGGGCAGCAGCTTCGCTATGACTCCGGCCATGCACCGCGTCGCCCGTGCTTCCGACGAACGGGAAAGCCACGGGCCGGTGGATGACGAACACTCCGAGTACCTGCACCGCTGCTGCGGCACAGGTTACGTAGAGATCACCTTGGCGATGGAAGGATAGCCGCCAGAGGGGATTTGCCAAGCGACCGCGAAAGGAGCAAGCCCGCTCAACCCCAGCGGGCTTGCTGTTTGTAGCTAAATACAGTCAAAGTTTGGATGGTGTTCACCCGGGTGTTGCTTCCGGTTGTAGGGCGACGGTCCCCGATGCCATGCTGCCCGGCGGCAACGGGGACCGTCGCCCTACAAAAGCCAGCTACCGAGCAACACCAAGTTAAACACTACCAAAGTTTGATGCCGCGAACACCCGTAATAGAATCAATCTTGTGAGTAATACTGTACCGGTTGTGGCTGCCCGTCGAACGTCGGCACCAACAGGCACAGGAAGTTTGTTCCGGTCACATGTTGGCACAGCGCATTTTTGAGCGGGAGCAGAAAACCTTTGCTACTCTGTGCGAGTCCGTAAGCCCAGTAGTTGCCTTGGTTCCAATCGTTGAGCATCCGAGTACGTTCCTCTTGCCGCTGCGCCCACTCCCTGTTGTAGAAGCTCACAGCGTCATCAAACTGCTTTCGATTTATCTGAATGTCGGAACCGATCCAGGCAGGCGGGCCATCTGCCAGCTCGAAGCGGTAATGGTTAGGCGGTACTTGTGACAGGCACCAAATATCCACGGCGTTCAGCAGGAACATCAAGGTTGTGGCGATGAGCAAAGCCGTGGAAGCTGCCTTCACCGCATGTTTGGGCCAGCGCATGGCTGCCAACAGCGCGAATCCAGCTAATAGAAGTGGAACCACGTTGAAGCCGATCAAGGCACCGAACCGCGCTAAGAACCCCGTATTCGGCGGACGGTAATAAAGCAAAAGCATGTAGAGTAGGTTCACGGTTGCCACCGTGCAGATCAGACCCCAAGGGAGATCATTCCACAGGCGTCGCAGTTCGTCGCGCCACTCGCCAAGCCAAGCTCGCCTTTGAGTCTGTTGTGCTTGGCGGCGAAGTTCAGCAACGCGCGCTTCAACGTAGCGGGTTTTTGCCTTGGCTTCATCGCCGCCCACTTTGGTCCAGACCATCGCCCACAAGGCAGCGTCTAGACTTCCCGCGTTTAGTTCATCGACAACTTGCTGATAGAGGTGTTTTTCGGCCATTTCGGTCGATACGCATTGGTCGCTCTGTGGCTCATGGTACGAAGATGGCCGTGCCGCTGAGTTCAACGTAGGTGATGCCACCTGCCACGAAGACTCCGCCGCTGGCCGTGCCAACCGCGCCCTCGCTGTTCATGCCTTGGCTTTGGAGGATCACGCCATTGGCCCCGATCTCGGCAGCCTTCTCCTTGAGAATCCGCATGGCGACATCGGTCTTCTTCTGGCGGCTGACTGCCAGCTTGCCTTTACTGGAAGCGGTGACGAGGCCGATGGTGTCGTACTTTCTGGCGGGCGGCTGTAAGTAGACTTGCACCTTATCCGGGGTGGTGGCTGGACGAACTTGCCCCGTGATGATGGCTGAGTTGTCCGCGCACCCTGCTAGCAGACAAACAGCGGCAAAAAGGAAGACGGATGTTCTGAAAGCGTGGTCCATATCTGTACCGCGTACCTCGCTACTTTCTGTATGTCGAGCAGAAAGTAGCGACACGCCACCTTGGCTTAGCGATGGCCAAGAACAAAGTGCTTCCGGCAGGCCGAACGATGGCGGTGGCCATCGGCAAGGTCATCCGTGCGCGCCGAGTAGCACGGGGAATGTCGCAAGAGCAGTTCGCCGATGTTGCGGGCGTTCACCGCACGCAAGCTGGTTTTCTTGAACGCGGTGAACGCACACCAAGCGTCTACACTGTATCGCAAGCAGCGCGGGCGTTAAACGCTACTGCTTCCGAGATATTGCGCGAAGCCGGGTTTTAGTTTCTTTGGATGGCTTGCTCCCGTGAGTGAGATGATTACCCATAAGCGGCTGTTCTACTGCCCACGGTGTAGTGCGTGGTAAGGCCCAGCAATAAGCTCAAGCCATTAGCGGCTTGGCCGGTCATCTCATGCTGCTGGTGGGAACGTCCGCCTAACTTCTGGTAGCGGATCGGCCTGGGCGAGTTCGCGCCATTGTTCAATAGCCGGTGGCATGGCTCGCTTGGAAGCGACGTAATTCTTGGTCAACGTGGCTGCCAGTTCAGCGGCCCGACGCCGGTAAGCCGGTCGTTCCTGAATGCTCAGCCCCGCGCGTGCATCGCTGCCCCGGACACCTAGCTGCTCTGCCCAAGCCGGCAATGCGGTCTCCTTGGCCAAGAAGCGCAGCCCAATACATGTGCTCTCCAGTTGTTCGAGAGAGACGGCGTCGGGCAGACATTCAATCAGTTGCGACATTTGCCCGAGTGCGGTGGTCAAAGCGGGTTCCCGGCGTGATGTGATCTTATTCACCCATTCTTGCAGAAGATCGGGCGGAGGCGCGGGAGCGCCGAGCGCATCCACGTCCAGCAGCCAAAAGAAGAGACCAAGGATGCTCCCGCGCGCCACTTCTGCGTCGGTGGAAACCAACCCTGCGCGCAACGTATCGACTGCCTCAGCCCGAATTTCTGGCTTGATCAAAAGCAGACGGGGTAAGCATGTCTGCACAGCGAAACCCGCGCGCGCCATGTCCGACACCAGGGCTGATGCCGAATCGCGGACAGTCTGGTCGCTTTCCCGGATTGCTGGCAGAATCGCTATGGTTAGCAAGTCGACCAAGTCGGAGAGTTGGCTGCGGATAGTGTCGGCCGTCGGCATCAGCAGGTCAGATCGGTTACGGGGATCGTTGAGGTCGCTCTGCTCATCATCCCACCAAGCGCGGGCTTTCTGAAGTAGAGATTCTCCCTCTTCACGGGTCCAAACAATCAGGCGGTTCTTCGCATCCTCCCGAGGCTGCGGAGGCATGGTGGCCGACTCGATGTCGCTCACGAGGCGACTGTGATCGAAATTGGCAAAGCGGTCATCCACGTCTTGCCATCTGGCGAGAGGGTACGGACATGCGAGCGGGGAAACGACGCATCGGCAACGTACTTTCGGAATGCAGCCTGCGCCTCTCCGGGCTGGCGCTCGGGCAAGCTCAGGAAGGCCATATTCCTGAAGACCGTATCTGTCGGCAGACCAGTGCGCGGGTCCAGTCGTCCCCACAAAACATCTGCGAATGCTGCTGATTGCTCTGGCGAAAGCAGATTCTGGTGGTGGAGGATCATCAACCGAATCGCGGCGTTGCCTCGCGAGGCTTTTTCACCGGTGGCAATAGCCTTGAGCAGATGATCGACAGAAGATTTCCATGGGCTTGGGTCCACAGGCGGCGATTGGGTGTCTTCGTCCAGTTCGCGGATGAAGTACATTGGCTCCGGCCACGTTTCGATAGGGTTTGGCCCGACGAGGCCAGCCTCACCGGGCAGCGGAAGCGCGAGGAGCACTCCCAGGTTGTCCAACGCCTGTGCCCGACTCATTGCCTGGCCTAGCAATCGCTCAAAAAGAGGGCCGACTTTCTCCCGTTCGCCGGGGAGTAGCAGGCCGAGAGGCAATTGGTAGAAGGTGACCGCCAATTCGAAGACTGTTTGCAGTTGCTCCGGCGACAAGCGGATGGTCAGACGCGAGAGCAATTCCACGACAGTGGGGAATACACGGCGTTCGTTGGATAGTGAGAACACTTGTTCGTGGCGAGCGATGGAGTCGAGCGCATTAGTCATGGGCCGGACGAGCGTCTGAAACAACCATCCAACTTGCTCGGGCGGCGTGGTGGCAATACGGACTCGGTTGTATCTGGTCAACAGAATCTCTGTCTGATCCGTTCGGACCAGCGTGGTAAATGCCCAAAGGGGCGCATTAGGCTCAATCCGCACCGACGCATTGGCAGAAGCCTTGGTGGAGTTGGCCATCATGCCAACATGCATCGGCATGGCAGCCTCCTCGAACAAACGTAGCAATCCGAAGCCAGCCTGCTGTTCTTCGAGGCTCAATCCCGGCGAGCTATGACGGCGCACGCTGACGCGGTTAGGATCGAAGCCAAGGATCTCCTCGGAGACCGGCACAATTTGAGGGGTGTCGTAGCGAAGCCGCAGATCCAAAGGCTCCAAGATAGACCAAGGATTACAACGAAATGCTTCCAGTTGGGCGTAGCGTTCCCGGAAGGCTTCGTGGTTTTCATTAAGCAATGGCTGTTTGCCACTACGGCAAATTTTCACCAGATTGATGATCCATCCCTCCTGGGAAAGCAGAGCGATATCGTCATGCCCAGGAATTTGGCGTGAGCGAACAGTATCTAATACTACTCCGTTAGTTGGTTGGTGAGGAGGTGGAGGCGGCAGTAAGGGCAGT
>CAXTBX010000010.1:0-64185 GCA_964242205.1 uncultured Chthoniobacterales bacterium | reverse complement strand
TCCTGGATACTCACACGATTCAACCCGCTGGCAACACACGGTTCATCACCACCCGATCATCGGGATTGATGATAAAGTGTATTGGCTTCCAACAGCTGAATACGAGTTTCATGGAAACATGAGCGCTGAGGCGGTCGCAAGCTTGGCTAAACAAGCCGCTTCTACAACAAAGAGAAATTTCGGTGTTGTTACTGTAGAGGGAGTGGATCTGATTTTCTCTGGACTGTTACCGGTTAGACCCGGTTGAGCGGTTTCCAGTCGCCAATACACAAAGCTTCGCTAGCGGACTACCCGGCGGGGACATTTAGCACCCCGCGCCGGGATTGGACCGGCACGGCTCTCATGTGGCCACCGCCTTAGCTCAAGCATATCGCCAGTGCCACCAGCCGCGCCGCGTGCGGCGGCAGCGTGGCGTTGGCTCCCTGCACCAGCGCGCGGGCATCGTGCGAGCCCGCCCCGACCTCCGGGGCCGCAGCCACGCCCCCGACGGCCGCCGCCGTCTTCCTCGCGCCCGTCAGCCCAAAGCGGCGCTGGCGCCAGAGCCGAAAGTCCTCGGGGAGGATCAGCCGGTTGGCGTAGGGAAAGCCGGGCTGGCGCTTCCACAGGCGCACCTGCTCGTAGCCCACCCCCAGCGCCAAGGCCAACTGCTTGAGCGACACCGGCAGGTTCTGCCGGTAGCGCTCGGCGGCGCGCGGCGCGTCCACCCGTTCAAGCTGCTTGTCCATGGGGGCGTCGCTGCGGGGCTTGCTTCTTTTTCGGCTTCAGCTCGCCGGTGGCACCCACCCCGCCCAGGGCCAGGATGGCCGCCCAGCGCAGGTCAATACCTGCGCCGCTGCCCACCGTTTGCTTGATGCACCACAGGATGGCCCCGGTGGTCGTCAGGCGATGCACGCGGGCGACGTGCTTGGCCCCGACCATGGCAGGGTGCCATTCGTCGTTCCAGCGCTCGCCGCGCAAGTAGTAGCGCCCGCGCAGGTCGCGCCAGAGCGAGTAGGCGCCGTTGCGCCCCTTGCCGTCGGGCGTGGCTTGCCAAGGCGCTTCCACCTCAGCGAGCTTGGCCGCCGGGAACATCCAGTCTCCGTAGAGCAGACAGGTCTTTGGCTTGCTCACAGGCGGCCTCCTCTCTGCTGCGGGGTCAGGAGCGAGCCAAGCGTCGGGTCCTCCCGGTCGGCGAGGGCTTCGGCGAACGCGCGGCACTCGCCGTCGATGAGGTCGCGGATCATGGCCTCCATCGAGAGGTGGCCGCCCTCGATGGCCAGCGCCTTGAGCAGCGCGTGGGCGGCGGGAGAAAACTCCATAGGAATAACGACGTTTCTCAAAGGGCACCTCCCTTCCGCGCGGCCAGCACGCCCAGCACGGCGGCGAGTTGGCAGGTCTGCGCGCTGGCGGGTCCGCTCAGCCACGCCAGGCCCAGCAGTTCGTAGGCAAGGTCATTCCCGGCGGGGCCAGCGGGTGACACCCCGAACTGTTCGTTCCAGCTCTGGCGCTGGCAGAGCGAGCGCAACGCGCGCGCCTGCTTGATCTCGGCCCGGTCGAAGTCGCGGTGCAGCAGGCCGACCTTCCAGATCATGGCGGCGAGCCCACCGAGCTGACGCACCCGGAAGCGGTGACGGCGGCGGTGCTCATCGCCCATCCACCCGGCCCAGGACTCGCGCACCAGGAAGAAGGTGGAAGCATCGGCGCGGCGGTAGAGCGTCTCAACCCACGCGCGGCGCGGGCGGGCGAAGGTTTCGCCCGCCCTGGAAGCCACCTCGACGACGGCAAGGCTGTGCTGCCGGTAGCGCAGCAGCGTGCCGCTGGCGAGCGTGCGCGCGGGCGTGAACTGCCGCGAGGTCGAAGATTCGACGTTCGCAGCCTGCACGGTCACCGTAGCGATGACCGGCGGGGGCGGAAGGATGGCCGCTTTCAACGCGCACCTCCTTTCCCGCTGAGGCTGCTTTCAAGGGCTTTCACTTCCGCCTCGGCGTTGGCCAGGGCGGCGAGCTGGAGCCGGTACCACGACAAGCGGCGCTCCTTGGCCGGGGTCTGGCGGACCTCTTGCTGGACGCTGTCGCGCCAGGCGCGCAGGCGCTGGAGTTTGTCGCTGGGGGCAACCGCGAAGGGGCGGGTTGTTTCATCCTGTGACGCATCGATTTGCACGGGTGGCAAAGCGAGGGTGAGGACGTGTTTTTTGCTCTTGACTGTCTTGGTATTAGGCAACAAAGTGCCAGCACCATCTGAGGACGCAATTCTCATGGTTTGTAAGTGCGGGGCCGTTCGGTGGCCAAATCGGAGGTGAGATTCCGACTGGCCGAAACGAACGGCCCCACTTTTTTGTTGTGGGTTGCGGTGAGGATCTAGGCCTGCCCGAACCGGACGAATCCGAGGGCAAGCAGCCATTCATGAAAGCACCTTTGCAATGCCAATGCAACGCAAAAGCGTTTCTATGGCATTACAAAATGTAGATTGCTGCCCGTCATTTTATGCTTTCTGAACCTTGTTTTTTGGTTCACTTTGGAACCTGTGGCGACCAACAAGACCGGAAATGTTTCCTTCCGAACGAACGCCGCTTTGAAAGAGGCGTTCGAGCTAGCATTGGGTGAACACCCCGAGTTCAGCAGCCCCACCAGTTTTTTCGAGGATGCAATGCGGGGACTGATTCTGGCCGCGCGTCAGAAGAGAAAACTCGCCATCCCACTAGAATTTTTGGAGCAGGAGAAGGCAGACAAGTAGGCCAGATTTAGCTGCCTGATAGGCGCTTAGCCCTGTATGGAGTACAAAGTCAAGAAGCCGAGCGATGCCCAATGGGCCGACCTTGTCACCGGCTCCCTCTCCGCAGAGGTCCATGCCGGACGGATTGGATGGAATTGGCGCATCAAACGGGCGGGCGAAACTCGCGAATGGAGTGTGTTAGAATTAGCCGAGGCGAAGCATTACGGAGGTAAAGATCTCGGCGTAGCGTCGGATGAGACCAGATCGCGCAATCCACCACCTGATGCCCTTTGTTACCTGCTTATCGGCGAAAATCAGAAGGGGCCATATGCGCCGGACCAAATTCGGTCCATGTGGGCCAGCGGAGAAATTACAGCTGACACCTTATATTGGTTTGAGGGGTTGGAAAATTGGTTTCCTGCCGCGGGCTTTTGTCAGCGGGCCTCGACCGGGGATCAAAGTGTCGCGAATACAATTGCAGGCAGCACCATCGCCTGCTCGTATGCACTGACTATTCTCCTGCCATTGTTTGGCTTTTTTGCGGGCATGTACTTGGTTCTCAAAAGGCAGGTTGGTCACGGGGTTGCCTGTATGGCTTTGAGCGTATTTACCTTTGTGGTTCTGATGTCCATTTTTTCCCATTAGGTTGCCCATTTTCAAGTTTGGGACGCCTGCGCCAGAGGCGAGCCAGAGGACTCCGAGAGCGAAGATTCCAACGAACCAGTTCGGAATTTTTCACTCCACCTTCCTACCCAAACGCTCCCCTTTTGGTCAAGTGTGCCCTAGTCTTCGGGCGCATGCTTTGAAAACTCAGCTTTGAGAATGTGATGTAACCCTCCCTCGCAGCAGGTGTCTTTGTGCCATTTGGCAGCGTCGGGATCACTGCGAATCAAGTCGCGCACCGCCAAAATAGTAGCATCATCGGTCAGGGAACGGATGCATCGGCAAAATACCTCTCGCACATACCACCGGTTATGTGCGTGCCCCATTTCGAACATTCGCCGCAACAGAAGAATTTGAATTGACTGGTCGGGCACTACATCAAAAATTCCAGAGTAAAAATCGGCTGCAGTATCGGTGTAACTAAACGGCAGCCCTCCCGAAATGTGTTCGTCAAACTCTTCAAGCCGGGCCTCAAACCCTTGACGTTTAATCAGGAAATACTTGAGCAGAAGCGGCTGTGGAAGCTCCACAAAATGCTTCATGTAGAAAGCCGCATCTCCTGATTGGGATGAAAATAATTCATCGATTTGCTGCACGAAAGTATCCGTGATGCTATCTCCATCCATCAGGCGCTTGAGGAGATCGTTGATGACTTGTTCAGGGTTCGTAAGCGCTTTTCGCTGACCGGTTGCCAACAAATAATCTTCCAGTAGATCACTGACGGTTTGGTAGCGTGCTGGCGGGTCAGGTTCGCACGCTTTTTGAATAATGTACCGGATTGCCTTTGGCAGCGATGCGTGAGTCAGATGCAAAGTCAGTGGGAGATTGCCTGTGTAAAGTTCATACAGGATTTTACCCAAGCTAAATATGTCCGCCCTCAGATCGACATCTTTGAACGCAAGATACTGCTCCGGTGCTGCATAAGGAAGGCTGCCGCCATATTCACCCGTTTTTGTCACGGCGATGGATTCCGCATCAACCCGTTTGGCCAATCCAAAATCCGAGACCCGGACCAACTCTTCTTCAAAGAACAAAATGTTCTCTGGCTTCAAATCGCGATGGATGACGCCGTTGGTATGTGCATGATGAACCCCCTCGCAGATTTGACGGAAGATTTTTTGCACCAATTCACTGTCCCCGAATACCTTGGAGAATCGAGCTCTTAGAGACCCCAGAGCAATGGGCATTACAATAACGAATGGCTCGGCATCTACACGGGCTGCGAGGATATTGACGATGTGCTTGTGGGAGAGGACGAGTTGAATTTTTACTTCTCGCGAGAACCTTTTTTTGTCCGGTCCTGTAAGTTTGGAGGGAATTATTTCCTTCCATGCGAAAGGCTGATTTGTCTTCTTGTCAATCGCTTGATAGACAACAGCAAAACCTCCCCTACCAAGCTCGGTGTCCGTGCGCAGATATGGCATTTATTAACCCTACCCGGACATAGGCCAAAAGGGAAGCAGGGATTTCTCAAACCCCGTGCTTGGCCGGGTCGTAAGGCTCCCACCCGAACGGGTGCGCCTCTATCGGCGCGAGCGTCGCGTCATCCGGCTCGAACTCCCCACGCTGGGTGGCCTCGCCGGGGTCAGTGTAAAAGGTCAACCCCACCGTGTACCACTTGGGCTGGGTTTGCGGAATCGGCTCATCACACCCCGGCCAGTTCCTGTACCGCATGATCCCCCAGCGGCGGTGCAGATAGTTGACGTGCCCAAAAGCGATTGCCTTTACCAGCAGATCGCTTTCATTGATCACGTATGCCACCTGAAGCTCCATCGGTTCATAGCCATCCGATTCCACCATCAGGAACCGGAACCCAAAGCCAGCCTCCTCGTCGGTCAGAATTAGAGCTTCTGGTGGATTCATACGCGGCAGAGAACCGCTTACTCAAACAGATGCTCTGGGAAATGCGAATGTCATTTGGGCACGTGGACGCCACCCTGGAGCGCATGGGTATCCCCCGCGAAAGCTGGAAACCGGGCGGTCAACCCGCCCAAAAGTGCTAACGGTTAGCACTTTTGGCGGTTTTGCCTTCCACTTTGGGGCCACCTGTGGGTAAGAAAGATGGATGCTTGACGACCCAGACGCGGGGGATGCAACACCACTGATCAGCAAAGCCGATGCGGACGCTAAAGCGGCTGAAAAATTAGCCAAGACACAGACGGAACGCGACGCGCTTGAACGGGCGGTTCTCGGGAGTCGATTGGATACTCTACAGGAGAAGGTGGCGTGGGTATTGAACCGCTACACCGATGCGCGGGACAGCGATCTCATCTTGCAGAGCCGCTACTGGGATAATTTCGAGCACATGGCCGGTCGTGAGGTGCTGTCCAGAAGCGACCTGTTCAAGCTCACCGCACTCACATCTTTGTCCCGAGCACGAGCGAAGGTACAAAATACCTACAAGCTGTTCCTTGCCAGCGACAATGTACGCAAACACCGAGGTACCCTCTCCGATGAAGAGAAGGAAAAAGCCAGAGCACAGCGGCCTCCCTCCCAACTCATCAGCGTGTTTGCGGATGAGAGTGGCAAAACCGGAAAAAGGCTTATCATCGGGACCGTCTGGATCCTGTTCCCACCCGAAGAGATCAAATTTTACGAAGATTTGAGGGCTTGGAGGGCAGATCGGCCAAATTTTAAGGGCGAATTTCATTTCAAAGAAATTGGAAGGCCCCAACTGCAAACCTACAAAGAATTCGCCGATTTTCTTTATTCCCGGACCAGTGTGCTGAGCTTTAAAGCGATCAGCGTTGAACGTGCAGGCGTCGGGGACACGGACAAAACGCTGGAAAGATTGCAGGCGCTACTTCTGCGGCTTGGAATTGACCACGAGAATCAAACAAGGCGTGCGCAACTGCCCCGTCAGCTTAATTATTTATGGGACAGAGAGAAGCAAGGTGGGGCGGACGAACTCGCGCTGGCGGAGCTACGGCAGACCATGGAAGGCGTGGCCAATCACGAATATGGCGGCTCGCTTTCACTGGGAATTTTCAAGGCAATCGACTCCGCTGAGAATCCATTCATTCAGATTGCCGACTTATACACGGGAAGCATCAATCGGCTTTTTAACCCGACCGAAACACCGGGTCCGAAGGACGAATTTGCCCATTACTTTCTGGAGCGATTGGGGACGCCCGAAGGGCCGACTACCGAGCAAAAGGAGGGTGATTTGACTGTCCGTTTCAATCTGTAAATGGCCCTTCTGATCGGCAGGTTTGTTTCGGTCAAGAGGGGACGGGGTGTCCCTTGAGACCGTGCGTGCATTCCAATTCTAGAGCTTCGCGGCATATTTTTGATGCTTCTCCCTGCGCAGTCGGAACGCCGCCAGCTCGACCAGCTTTGAGCCGTTGAGCTTGCGGGAGGCGAGGTGCGGCACCCGGAGCACCTTCTTGACCAGCGGCTCGCCGATACCGTAGAGGCCCGCGCCAAAGAGGCCGTCACGCACCGCCGCATGAGTGGCAGACTCGGTGCGGGTCGAACCCTTGTCCGGCGCGATGGCCGCCGCGGCGGCACCGACCGGCGCGAAGGCTAGGCCGCCCACCGCCGCCGACTTGGCCAGGAGCGGCGCGTCGGCGAAACGCTTGCCGAGCTTGCGGGCGATGCCCGCGAGGGCAGTGCCCCCGACCTTGACCCCTTCGCCTGCCAGATCGAACTGGATGGCCTTCAGGCGCGCCGCGGCTTCGACGAGCTTGGCCTTGCGCCGTTCGCGCAGCCCCTTGCTCACGGCCCGAGCGACCCCGGCGCCAACGATGGCCCCGCCAACGAGCCCGGGAACCGTCAGCCGCGAGCGCGACGCTTCCACGGCAGAATTCAGAATCGCTTTGCCCGCACGGGAATTGACGTGGACCGGAGGTGCCTTCGGCACGCTCAGTCCCGCTCTACGCACGGTGGCACCGTACACGGCGTTGTAGTCCCCGATGGCTCGCAAGCCCGCCTGCTTGCCGAGCCGACCGCCGACGAGGTGAGCCGCGCCAGCCCCGGTCGCCATGCCGCCCAGAACACCGGCTGAAGTGTCGTTTGCCTCCTTCTTGCGGAGAGCTTCTGCCTCGGAAGCAAATTGTACCGGCTTGACCCGGCGAGACAGCTGGAGCAGACGCTTGACCCTGTCGGTCTTGCCTGCCTGCAACTGTGTCAGGCTCGGCTTGGCAACGGCGAGCTTCTTGCCCTGCCGGGCCAGCTTCGCGGCCAGCTTGTCCAGACCGTGAGGAACGCCCCCGCGAGACGGGACGAACTCGCCCGTCTCAGGATCCACCATGAACTCGGTGGCCCGCACCTTCGCGGCGAAGTGTTTGGGAATCTTGACCAGCGCTCCCTTGAGCTTGCGCTTGGCGGCGATGGCTGCCACGACGCCACCGGCCAGGGCGGGCAGCTTCTCGGCGGCCTTCGATCCTTCCGAGCGGTCCCCGTAGAAATCTTTCCTGGCCGTCGCATGGATGGCCGCGACCGCGCCCACGCCCGCCGCCGCGCCGCGCAGGGCACCGCCACGGCCCCGGAGCAGCGCGCCGGCCAGTGCGCCCGTGGCCGCCGCCCGGGTGGCATTCCTGACCAGGCGTTCGCTGTCCGAGTGCTTGACCTCCTTTTCGTACTTGCGCACGGGCAGCAGCGCCTTGTCGCGCCGGTCCCGCCACGAGAGGGGCACGGGGGCGGAGAGTTGGATCATCCCGGGGCGCAGGTTGGAGTTGGACAGGTTCGGCATGGCCCGGCGGCGGTTGTCAAAACCCGGGGAATCCCAGGAAGATTACGTAATCTTTTGGTTATCGCGGTTTTGACATGGCAGCCCCGGGTTTCCATCCACCGCCATGACTCCACGACTGCTTGATCTCGCCCATCGTCGCTGCCATGAACTGGAGGGCAAGCTCGACGCCGTGCTGTTCTCCGCAGAGGAACGCGAGTGGGAGAAGGCGAGCCAGCTTCGCGTTGATCATCCTTCCATCGGCAACCGGGTTGCGGGGTCCATCGTCCAGGGAGCCAAGGGCGCGGTGGTCGGTGGGGCCACTGGCGCAGGCCTGACGGCCGCTGCGGGTCTGCTGCTGCGCAAACGAGTGCCCGGCAAAGCCATCGCTATCGGCGGTGCGTTGGGCGCCAAGGTCGGCTCGCAGATCGGCAGCTTGGCCGGGTTCGTGGACCCGAACGCGCGGGAGGCCAAGAGGCGCGAGATGAACGCCCATGTTCAAAGCGTGCTGCTCTCAAGGCCGGTCTGAAGCGAGCCTCTATGCGCTACACCACAATTGGCGCTGTTGCCGGTGGCGGACTCGCCAGCCACAAAACGACGGATGAGGACCGCCGCCGCGCAACCCAGCCGTCCTGAACCGCACTGCTTTATGACGACCAACCTTCTTGCTCTTGCCACCGCCCGCCTGGCCGAGCTAAACGCTCGCCTCGATGGAGTCGTCGAGTTCCGCGACGACGATGAAAAGTCCTCTCACTCCTTCCTGAAGACGGCGGCCGTGCTGGGCGGCGGCGCGCTCGCCTACGGGCTGCTCAAGGGCAGGCTGCGGCCCGGCGGCCTCTCGACGGTGGCCAAGGAAGCGACTGGCGCGCTCGGCTCTGCCGTGAAGGCTCCCGCCGCCTTGCCCGCGCCAAAGCCGCTGCTGGCTGACCAGGCCAAGCGCGCGGCGATGAACACGGACGAGGCCCTGCGCCGCCCGGTGGACCGCAGCGTGTGGGACAAGCTCGATCCCGCCGTCCACCGCAAGGCAAACGCCGTGGGCGACCTGCACAACGGCGCGGGCACCGACGGTGAGCGCCAGGCGGCGGAAGAGGCCTGGAAGCGGATGCGCAACACGCATGGCTTCTCGGCCCGCAATCCCCGCTTGCTCGCCGCCTTCCATGCTCGCCTCGTCACGCTCTCTGCCAAGCTGGCCGCCAGTCCACGCTGACGATTGTAGCTCGGGGCGCTGCTCGGCAACCGTCGGCTTTTTGTTGTCCGGCTGGTGTTTTTTCTCTAGGCTGGGCCGCCCGTGGCCATTGAACTTTGCAGCCTGCTGCATCGCAGCGAAAGTGAGACGCTGAATTTCAAGCGTGACCAGTATCCCTTCTACGGGAAGGCTCCTGATTATGCCAAGATTTCCGATGAAGCGAAGTCGGAATTCCTCAAAGACATTCTCGCCTTTGCCAACGCCTGGAAGGACAGTGATGCGCACATCGTCATCGGTGTCGCAGAAACCGATGGCCGGGCTGGTCAGATCGTCGGCGCAGACCCGCCGCTCAAGGACAACAACGTGCAGGAACTCGTCAACGCTAAGACGAACCGGCCAGTCTCGTTTCTGGTGGAAGTAGTCCAGCACGAAGGCGTCAGTCTCACGCTGATCCAGATCAAACAGGCGCAGTCGAGGCGTATTTTCTTGACCAAGGATTTCGGCAAGTTGCGCAAGAACGTCGTCTACATCAGGCAGGGAAGTAGCACGAGCGAAATGACTCCGGACGAGGTGTGCGAGTTAGGACGAGAGGAAATAAAAACCGTGGTCGAAAAGCAGCGACCGGACATCTGTTTGGAGTTCGAGTATTGCCTCGAAACGTGGCGGACCGGCGGGCCACCCTTCAACCTCACCGGCGAAAGCGGACGAGCAGGGACAAAACGGGTAAGCTGGAGTATGCCGACTGATTTCAAGTTTCAACTTTCACGATCCCTTACCCTCCCAAGGAGGTACAGGATTTTTGCTGGCTTGCGTCGAAATCCGTGCAACTTTCCGAACCTATGACACTTGGAAATCGTCTTAAACTCCTTCGCAATGAACTCGGACTGTCACAGGAAGCCCTTGGTGGTCAAGGTTTCGTTTCAACGCCAGGTTGGATCAAGATTGAGAACGGGCAGCGGCAAGCCAGCGAAAAGCTCATCGACACGCTGACCAAATGGCTAGTCAGCGACAAGTACATGCGTGCTCCCGCTGCGACGACGCTCAAAGAAGAGTTGCTCGTCCTAAAATACCTTGGCAACCGCTCGCCTTTTGTGCGCGAGATGGCTAAGGATCGCGCCAAGCATCTGCCATCCACAGGCCTCGTAAAGCCATCTGAAACCCCGGTTCAGAGTAAGGGCGCTAAAAAGGGAACCCTGCTCAAGGCTAAGGGGTAACCGGGCCGAGGGGGGTACAGCTTTTTTCACTTGAACCGTCTAGGGTAATCTCCCTACCCTGCGGGGCGTGGAAGTGCGCGATCCTATCTATGCAGACAGACAGGGAGGATTCGCTGCTACTTGTTGGACCGTCATTCGGGCTTGCGCACGCAACGATACGGTGGCTCCGGGGGCTCGGGAGCAGCTTTGCCGTGATTATTGGTATCCCGTCTACGCGCATCTCCGGCGCTTGGGTCATCAGAGTTGTGATGCTGAGGACTTGACGCAGGATTTCTTCGCTTACGTCCTGAGCCGGCCGTGGTTTGCACGAGTGGACGAGAGCCAAGGCAAGTTTCGGTCGTTTCTTCTCACCTCGTTAAACCGCTTCGTTCAGGATCATCTGGACCGCAGATCGACTTTCAAACGTGGTGGTCGCAATGTTCACGTGTCGCTCGAAATCAGCGGAGCCGAATCCCGGTACGCTCTCAGCCACGCTGGCCAAGGGAATGCCACCAACGTTTACGAAGTCGAATGGACCGCGACCGTTGTCGCGAAAGTTCTCCAGCAATTGAGTGAGGAATATACCGCGGGGGGGCGGTCAAGCCATTATCAGGAATTGAAGCAGTTTCTGGCGTCAGATGGCAACGATGCCCAATACACGGTTGCCGCGCGGAAGCTGGAAACGACCATCCAAAACGTCAAGGTTTGCGTCCACAGGCTGCGCAAACGTTACGGATTCCTGCTCCGCGAGGAAGTTGCCCACACCGTGGCGACGCCCGGGGAGGTAGATGGCGAGATGAGACACATGCGGCAGATTTTTGCCACTGTGGGTATCTGATTAAAACGCACCTCTCGATTACAAACTTCCGTGCAGATCTGGCCAACCAAGAAGATTGTCAGTTTTCCCTCTCCGACCCAGTCGCGGCCAGCACCAGTCAAATGCGAGGTCTGCGGGAACCCTGTCCACGCCGGTGCGACGTGCTTGAACTGCGGCCTGCGCTTGATCGACCTTGCTCTGGCCAGCGGGGCAGACAGTGATTTTGAGGTGGTGCAGCGACCGTTGGAATATGACGCCGCTCCGACGCCTGTCGCTAGGATGCGCTACGCTCACTACGAGCTTTGCCAGCGGGCAGACGGCAGTCCTTGGGAGCTTGGGCGTGGGGGAATGGGCATCACATATCAGGCGAAAGATGTCCAACTTGGCAGTTTGGTGGCGCTCAAGATCATTGCCCCCGGGCGGCTAGATGGCACCAAATTCACAGACCGTTTTCTCCTTGAGGCGCGTACCGCCGCGCGGTTGCGTCACCCGAATATCGCCAGCATTCACCATCTGGGATTACAAGAAGACGGTTGCTTCTACGCGATGGAATACATTGAAGGCGAGAGCCTGGAGGAATGTATTCAAAACCATGGCGCTCTTCCGCCCACAGCCGCACTGAACCTTGTGCTGCAATGCGCGCGTGGGTTAAGCACGGCACACGGTCAAGGGTTTATCCACCGCGACCTGAAGCCGTCCAACATCATGCTCATGTCCACGTTCCACGGGGCAGACCTTGACGAACCCACGGTCAAATTAATCGATTTCGGCCTAGCGAAAGCCTTTGAAGAGGAAACCGTCTCGGATAATTTCTGTCACGGTTACTTTGCAGGAACGCCGCATTACGCCAGTCCGGAACAACTCGCAGGCTGGCATGTCGATGCCCGATCAGACATTTATTCTTTAGGAATGTGTTTGTGGTTCATGCTCGTGGGGAAGGTGCCAGTGTCCAACACCACTAGCGATGGTCAGCAAATATATCCTCCAAGTTGGACATTCCTGACCGCGGAATTAGCGAAGCGGGTCCCCACTCCGGTGCTCGCCTTGGTGAAGTCCATGATTTCTCCCGAACCCGGTTCGCGACCACAAAGTGCCTCGGAGCTGATTAAAACAGTCCAAACCTGTTTGTCGATGCTGTCGAGGAGGCGCTCCAGCTTCCGCTGGATTGTTCTTCCTGTCACCGTAGTTGCGATCACCGCTGCCACTTTCGCAGCTCGATCCTATGCCACGAACAACCACACCGCCCCGGCCACCATGCCCGACGTAACACAAGCAGAGGCCCGGGCGCTCTGCGCGGAAGGCAATGAACACCGCTTCAAGCTCACAAAACAATATAATCTACAAGCCATTGAGTGTTATTTGAAAGCGATAAAACTTTGCCCGGACTTCGCGGATGCTCACGCCGCTCTGGCTTCCGCTTACCTGCAGAATGTTTGCCGGTTCAACGGGCCAGTCAGCCAGCAAGAGGATGCCCTCGCGAGCGCTCGTCGTGCAATCGCCCTAGATAAGAATTCCCCTGCCGGATTCACCGCATTGGGAGAAATCCTGACTGTTCAAGGACTGCACTGGGAGGCGTTGGCTCAGTTCCACCGAGCCCTCGAATTAAACGCGGAGTTTGCACCGGCAATGCGGGGTTTCAGTTTACTTTGGAGCACGGTCGGTCAACCCCAACGTGGATTGGCTTGGGCCAAGGCGGCTGTAAAAATTGAACCAGCCCAAGCCGTCGGCTGGAACGCCGCCGCTGCCGCTTGCGTGGATCTGTGCGCCGACGAACAAGCTGAAAAATTCTATAAGCGGTGTCTCGAAATCAATCCAGTCTGGATCCCGGCGCATTGCGGGCTCGTTCACCTTCATCTTTTGCAAGGCCGTTTTGCTCAAGCACGACAGGATTACATCTTACTTGAATCAATTGATTCTAACTTGTTGTTGCCGCTCACGTTGAAGGCCCAAATCGCGTTGTTTAGCGGGGATTATTCGGAGGCGGAATTGCTCTACCGACGGTTGCTAACGATGAAAAGAGAGGGTTTCGTACATTACTTCAGCAGCATCAGCTATTTGTCGGCTCTTGGATATTTGCGCTGCCGGGCTGGAGACCGCTTGGAGGGCGAACGATATTTGGTAGATGCCGCCACTCTCCATCTGGAAGACTCTGAGGGGCCACAGGCCATCTACGATTTGGCCGCAATCCGCTCCATCCAAGGCAGAACAGAGGAGGCATTAGGTTTGCTCCAGCAGGCCATCTCCTCAGGCTGGATGGATTACCGAGCCACACATCTAGATCCTCGGTTTGAAGCCTTGCGAGGGCAAACAGCGTTTCAACAGATGCTTGAAGCCTTGAAGGGCCATGTCGAGCAAATGAAGAACGAGTCAGATATCCTGTGTTTAAAGCCTCTCTCCATTGCCGACTACAAGGTCAAACCATCGGCGGATTGACAAACCGCCGATCTCGCGTTTGGTCTTACCCAGGGTAGAATTTTGAACATCCCGTGGTCAACCTTTTTCATTGAGCCGCACCCATGACTTACAAAGAATGGAACGACATCCGCTTCAAAGTTTTCGCGAAATCATTGCATGATCCCGATTTCAGGGCCCTTTGCCTGAGCAATCCTCTCGAAGCCGTCAAACAGGCGACCGGCGTCGACTTGCCTCCGGACACGAAACTGAGTTTCGTAGAGAAAAACGAGGATTTTATCTACTGTTACAAGTTGCCGCCATTGCAGGATGCGGCGGCCACAATTCAGAGCGAGGAAGATGCGCTCATTCGCTGGGCGACGGAATGCACTGAGCTTCCAACGGGCTAGGATTGACCCGTCCCACGTTTTAGGCTTTCGGTCATTCTGGGATGGCTTCAATCAATCCGTCCCGCACGATCAGCCTCCGGTTTACCGCCGCATTAATCATCTGTTTCTGCTGGCGGCAGTTTTCAATTTCATCCAAGGGCAATCCCGGTCCAGAGCCGAATCGTGTCGCGCCAACTCCGAAGTACGGCACGTCCAGTCTTTCTAAATTCATGATTTCCTGTGCTCGTTCCCATGCGTTCGTCACACTCGGGGGCAGACTTTGGATCGCCAAACTTCTTTCGATGCCTTCGCCCAAGTTTTCCAGACGTAATGAACGCCGCAGCAGCACTGCGTAAACGACCGTGGGCCTTTTGATTCTGCGCCGGATTGAACCATAAATTTGCGTGTGCAGCTGGACAAACGTTGATTTCTGCGTGCCTTCGAGAAGGGCGGCCATCGTTCCGTAGCCTCGCAAAATATCGGCCGCGTAGTTCTGGGCATAAAGCACTTTGCCATTGATCCGAGGCCGGTGCGCCGAACGTCGGTGGACCCGATCCCCCATCACCCATTGCATCCGATCCGTGCTGACGTTTAACCACCGCACCGAACTGATGAGGGACCGCTGGTAAACAGGAGCTCCAAGGGCGGAATTATCGTAAAGCGAAGCCCCCCTTGGTCGAACCTGCCAGTAGGGCAACAAGCCAGAGCGCAGGATGGATGTAGATAGGGAAGCCTTGGTTGGTTCGTCGTTTGCAGCAAGGGCGGGCAGTGGTGGGTGAGCCAAAGCTTCCAGATCGACAAGGATCGGCTGATCCGCGACGGCAACGATGTTCTCTCGATGAAAATCGACGCCCTGTAGCCAGTTGACCAGGCAAGCCAACGACCCTGCGCGGCGGTAGAAATGGCGAGCGGCCCGTCGGTTCTTACACGCTGTGTGGCAGACAAATTCCATCCAACCATATTCTCCTCGATTCAACACCTTTAGTGGCCGTAAGTTCGGTTTCAAGCCCGACGCGTTCAGGTGCCGAACGAGTTCGAAAAACAAGCCGTCGATTCCTAGGGCGCGAGGTTTGTAGACGATGCGTAGACCACCTTCAAAATCAAGAATCGCTACCGTACGACCTCGGTGGTGTGGGTCTGACAATCCAGCACGTACAGCCGTCAGTTTGGCCAGCGGCTTTCCTTCGTTGAAATGTTGAGACAGTTCCACTTCGTCTAGTTCGACCCGTCCCAGAAGCTCGCTGACATATTCAATCCAGAGTAGGACGACCTCCGCAACCATCCTGGCGGCAACCGGGTACAGCATCATGAAATCTCTCATCCCGCTCTCGCCCATTCTGAGTATGAACGCTTGGTAATGAGGATTTGACTCTGCGATCGCACCTGCAACAACGGACTCCGGTTGGGGCAAATCGGACTCAGAAAGGCCAAGAGCTTTCTGGGCCAAGAAAAGCGAGTGCAATGGGAGCGATGCGACGCTCGAAAGTCGATCTAGCAAAAATTCATTCAGCCCTTTGACGGCGGCAGGGGCCAAACGAATTAATTGTGGTTGAATTCGCTCTCCGGCAAATGTCGCGATGTGGCGGTACAAGTGTTCAAACGGCAACGCCCTGCGTGTCGGTAGAACTGGCGATAAAAATTTCCCACTTCCGTTTTCCGCGAACGCCTCGGCGATGCTCGTTGCCAAGTCGTTGAGCAAAAGTGACCAACTCGGCCACGGGGCATCCGCTTTTCGTCTGACCGGGCCCAACCTGGAAAGCAGGTCTTCTTCAGACAAGTTTTCGGCACCTGCCGAGCGCAGGGCCAAAGCAAACCCCTCCGGTCCATCGCCCCCGCAAAGATGCTTCCAACGGGCCAGCCGACGTTTCGCCAAGGAGCCAACCTCCCCGGTCGGTTCAACTTCCGCCGACAAACGTTCTGCCAACGTGCTGGCCCTTGCCACGATCTGAGTCAGTTCGTTGTGCGTCAGCGGCATACGTCAAAATTGAGCGGTGGAAGGCTACAGAAGAAAGAAATTATGCGATTCCACCAAAGATTTGTAACCGGCGACCAAAAATTCCCTAGCACAGGACAACACCATGATTCCCCAATTACCAGTCCCTACCGGTGGTCCCGTCAGTTTGCGTCGTAAAATTTACGAACTGCTCCTTGGCGAAAATGAGAGGTGGGGGCGGCTGCCGTCGCAGGATGAAGTTCGACAGGTGTTTGGCGATGCGACGGACAATGTGGACCTACACCTCGAGCAGCTGGCACGCGAAGGGATGCTGATCTTGGACAGGGACGGGGGCAACGGTATCTCCTTGGCTCCGACCTACGTTGCACCATCTCAGCCAGGTTTGATGAACGTCGTCGCTGACCTGCTCTCTTTGGCAAACAACGGCACGTTTGGCGGCTCCATCGGTTTGGATTTAAGAGGTTCAGAACTGGCGGTCGAACGTGGAGTACGAGTGGTGCAGGTCCTCGATGATCGCATGAGTGACGCGAATATCATGCAGGGGGACTTAGCCATATTGGTGAATTCGCAGCTGATGAGAGGCAATATCGTCGGAATCAAACAAGCCGATGTCGTGATTCTTCGTCGTTACACAGTCATCGCAGGCATCCCTCATTTTTTGGCCGAAAACTCCGCTGCTCCTGATCTGATCCCCGCTTGGGATGCCACCCTTTGCGGCGTATTTTGGGGACTCATTCGAGCCAACCAATGCATCTTACCACAAGTTTCGAGTCCACTGGCCCCTGCTGGATTTAGCACGGCCAGAAAGAGTAAAAGAGCAAGTTTTCGGGGTTCTGTTTCGGAGGCGGTGTCCCGTTTCGGCAAGCCGCAGTATGCGCGGTGTAAAGAACCTACTGAGGATGGGGCGCGGGCTCAACCCTTCACCAGTCGGCAGTGCTCAGGCAAACCCTTGTACTCCAGTTTCAAAGAGGAAGGTATCCTTTGAATCCCGAGTGCCCTGATGAGTCTCCGGTTTCGAAATGCTTAGTGGTAGCATACCGGGAGTCGCTCAGCCATCCGACACAAAGTCAGTGGAAGAAACTCATAAAGGCGACGCATCGGCAAATCGGCGCGCTTGTTTCGCTTGAGATCAAGATCATGGCGCAACGTCGGCAACGCCAAAGCAGGGAAAAATAACGGCCCCAACGCTGGCAAGCACACAATTCGAGGCATGGGACAGACCCCCTCCCAAGCAAAAACCGGTGACAAGAAGCACACAGAAGCCACGGCTGAACAGCAAAGCAGAGATCAACCTGGTCGGGAGCATAGCAGTGGTTTTCCGCGTGAAGGTTCCATCTTTGTCGTCTATGACGGTAGCTGCGACTTCGCGCCGGTCGCTGCCGAGCGTTTGCGCCGGAAACTTGGGCAAGGTTCCCAAATGCCAGAACGCAGGCGAAAGCAGGGCGAACTGCTTTGAACGCAGAGCCTGCCTTCGGCTGCGCAGCCCGCTCAGATGCCGGAGAAGCTGACGGGAGGCGTGGGCTGGCGCTGGTCGCCGCCCTTGGTCATCTGTTCAAGCGCGTTGGCCATCCGGGTTTGCAGTTCGAGCTGCCGCTGTTGGATCGACATCATGGGGTCGGTGCCCGCAATGCCGCCGCCGCCCCCGACCCGCTGGAGCGAATCGACGATGACACCACGCCCCTGGTCAAGCTGTTGCTTCTGGAAGTCGAGTGAGCTGGCACGTTGCGCATAGGCGAAAGCCTCCTGCGGCGTGGCTCCGTGGTCCAGGGCGTCGGCAATATGTTCACGCGCCTTATCTTCATCTTTCATACCGATGGCCTTGCGCCGATCCGCCGGATCTTTACTCATCGAAAGTTCCTGCTCATCCAAGGCACGTTTGTTCGTGAGGTTGAAAGCATCCCGCTGTGCTTTGCGGTCGGCCTCGCGTTCGCGCTGCTCGGCGGCGGCGGCGGCCTCAGCCTGCTCTTTGGTGTACGAGCCGCTGGACCGCTTTTGTTCGACGCTCTCCCTGTAGGCTGCCGCATCCTCAGCCTGGATCTTCTCGTCGCGTAACCGGGCCGCCTCGGCGAAGTGACCGGCGGCGGTCGCCACGGTGGCCTTGGTGGCAAGCTCGGCGATGTGCAGGTGCGCGGCGTCAGCCTCGCGCTGAAGCGCCGCCTGCTCATGGATCATTTCGAGGTCCTTCTTTCGCAGCGCGAGTTTGTTCAGCAGTTCACGCTCCGCCGTGGTGTCGGCGTTGTGCTGGCTGGCGTTAATGAGCTGGACCAGCGCGAGGTGACGTTCCAAGCCCCTGACCTGCGCGGCGGCCTCCTGCTCGGCGGCGTCCAAGCCCCGCGCGCGAATGGCAGCGATTTCCTTCTCCTCGTCGAGGTCGATGCGCGAAGACTTGCGCGAGCGAAGCGACTGCCGCTGCTCGACCTGCTCCTGGGGCAGGCGCTGCTGGCGCTGGCCGAGGTGCTCCTCGAGGTCGTACTTCTGCCCGGCCAGATCCGCCTTGCGCGCCGCCGCTTCCTCCGGGCTGATGCGCTTTTCGCGCAGGTCCTTGGCCACCTGTGCCTCGCGGGCGACGATGGTGTCTTGCCGGAAGCGGTTCGCGTCGAGGGCCACGTCGCTCTGCTGGTCAATCATGGCAGCCTTGTGCCCTTCGAGCTTCTTCTGGCGACGCAGGGCTTGCAATTCGGCAGCCTCGTCGTCCACGTGGGAGTTGAGGTCCACGGCACCGAACTCTCCAGTGACCGTCAGCGCCCCGGCGGCCACGCTGGCTTCCAGGCCCGCCGTGCGCTCCTGTCGGGCCTTCCTGCGCGCCTCGTCTTCCGAGAGCAATCCGCCTTTGTCTGAACGCAGGTAGTCGATCCGCTCCTGCTCCACCTTGTTGCGCTCCTGGATGCGTTGGTTTGGCGAATTAGCCAGGATCCCGTTGATCTTGCCGGACTCCTCGCTGTCACCGGCAATGTCCACGTCGTACTTTGTGCGCTCTTGCTCCACGGCGGCGCGCACTGCGCCGTTGCTCTTGCCCAGCTCGATCTTGTGCCTGTCCTCGGCCATGCGCTCCTCGCGCAGCCGCCGCTGCTCGGACGGGGAGGCCAGCGCCATGCGCGCGTCGTATTCCGCCTCGCGCAGGTCCACCGCTCCCCGGGCCAGGTCCTCGCGCCGTCCCTGCTCCTTGGCCCCGGGCGCCAGACCCTTCGCGTTCTGGATGTCCTGCATCTCTTTTTGCAGCCGGGCTACCTGCTTCTTTTGCTCCTGCACCTGCTCTTTCGGCGCGCCTTCGATCTGCAGCTGCGCGAGCCTGGCCCGCGCGTCGGCCAGCGCCAACGTGGAAGCCAAAAGCGCGCTCTGCCGGTCGTCGAGCGTCTTCATGGCGGCGGCCTGTTCGTGCAGGCCCTGCACCACGTCGTGGCCCGCCTTGCGTAGGTCGTCGAGCGCCTTCTTGTGTTCCTCGTGCTTGCTGATGACGTGCGAGGTCACGCCCACCACGGCACCGATGGCAAGGATGAGCCACGTCCACGGACTCATAATCACGACGGCCGCCAAGTTTTTGAAGCTGCTGGTCAGCGTGGTCACCCCGGCGGCGAGGGGACCAGCCATGCGCGCGCTGGCCGTCAGGCCCATGGCCTGTGCGCGCAGGGCCAGCGAGGTGCGCGTCAACGCCGCCGCCTCGGCTTCCTGCTCGACCGTCAGCGCCGCCCCGGCGGCCGTGCGGATCTCCTCGGCTTCCGTGGCGGCGATGGTGGCCAAGGTCGTGTCCATCTCGGCCCGGGCCAGGAGCCGATTGGCCGCCGCCGCGGCTTCCACCTCCAGGGTGCCGCTGGCCACGGCGCGCGCAAAGCCCGTGACGCTGGGGGTCAGCGCCATGATGCTCTGGCCCAGCCGCACCACCGTGACGGCCCCGGCGGCCAGGCCCAGGCCGATGAACGAGCGCGTGGCGATGCTCGCCGCGTCTGCGAGGTGCGGGATGCTGGTGACCGTCTTGGCGATCCACGAGCCCACGTTGTTGCCGACCGAGACGACACTGGCCAAGGGCTTGGCCACGGCGCTGGCCACGGGGGCGAGTTGTTCGAGGGCGGTGATCGTGTTCTTGAGACCCGCCTGCTCGCTGGCCAGAAACGCTTCGCCAAAGCGTTGGTTGAGAACCTCGCGCGCGCTCTGGTAGCGGTTTTGCAGGCCCTGGACGCTCTCGGCCATGCGGTCGCTTGCCCCGCTGGCCTTCTGCAGGTCGGCTTCCACCAGCGACCACATTGCCCCCAGGCCCTCGCCGCTGGACTGCATCTCACCCAAGCGCCCCGCCGTCTGGCGGCTGACAATGCCCATCGCTTCGAGCGCGCCCGCGGTGGCCGCGATGGGCTGGCCGTCGCGCAGCTCTGCCTTGAGGGTGCCCACGTGCGTGGAGACTTCGCCCAGGTTCTGCCCGCTGCGCGCCGCGGCGTCGCCCACCATCTTCAGGGCGGCGGCGGAGGCGAAGGTGCCGCGGGTGAGGATGGTCAGGTTGCGCGAGGCCTCGACGAGTTGTTCGAGCTTCCACGGCTTACCTGCTTCCTTGGCCAAGTCGGCCACGTGCTGGCGGGCGGCCTTTGCACCGCCGACGAAGGGGGCGAACTGGGCGGCGTAGAGCTGGACCTTGGCAAGCGAGCGCAGGGCCGCCTCCAAGCTGCCGCTGTCCTGGACGACGGCCTTGATGGCCGTGCGCAGGCCCAGGAAACCGCCGGCGGCGACGCCCGCCCAGCCAAAGAGGTTGAACTGGACGAGGCGACCGAGGGTTTGCAGGAGCGCCTTGGCTTTGTTGTCGGCGGTGCCGATGCTCAGCATGTCGCTGGCCAGGAAGGCCGCGCCCCACTTTCCCTTGTAGTACCCGGGGTCAGTTGCCTTCTTTACGAGATCGGTTCCGGTTGCCATGATAACCGGGCGTGGGCGTGTCAAGATAACCGGCGGTTTGCGCAGGTCAGGGCGCGCGAAAAAACCGGCATCGTTTGCAGCCTTCTCAGAGGGAAGGGGTACCCAAAAGTGCTAACGGTTAGCACTTTTGGGGACTGCCGAGAGGGGCAAAACTCCTGTCCCGGATGGACTGGTGGCGGGGTTGGCACCCGCTTTACAAGAACCACTGGCACCCGTGAACCGACGAGCCTTTGGGGGAAGATTACGTAATCCTTTTGGGGTGCTCGACCGATGGCTGGAACCGGGTGGGCGCAGCCGTCTTCACCCCGGCTCCGGGGGTTCGCAGGCATGTGTTGGCCGTTGCCTGGGGCGATAACCTAAACGCCGTGCCGGGGTGATAACTTATCGCTCCGGGGGTGATAACTTATCGGCGTTTGGTGTGGGCCTCGCGCCACTGGTCGGCGGCCTCGAAGGAGTGGGTGGGACAGCCTTTCTGGACGCACTTCGAGACGTAGGGCTGCGAACAGCCCCAATGACTTGCGAGTGCCCGCTGGGTGATCTTGCCGCGCTTGCTCATGCCCGCTGATAACCTGTCAAAAAGAGGGGGCGGGGGTGATAACTTAGAGGGGTGATAACTTAATGGAAAAACAGCCTCGCACAAAAATGCAAAGCGATGGCTGGTACCACACCCAAGACTTCCCCTGGAAGAAAAAGATTCCTTCCCCATGGCCGGTGAAATTTTTCTTGGCGGTTTGGGCAGATCAGGTGCGTTTAAAACGCACCTCAGATGCGGATACGGGTCAGCTACCGTGCCTGCGACTCAACGGCCAAGAAAGTCTGCGGACTGGATGCGGCCAACGTCGTTGCGCAGACTTTCGCTGCCGGAAACGCCGTGTGTCCGCCGGTCGCGCGCTGGATCGCCGAGATCCTGAACGGGTCGTGAGGCGTGGCGGCCACCGCAGCTTTTAGGGTGGCGGTGGCTCGCCCTCGGGTTGCGGGATGATGGCCTCGACGCCACGCGTCTTGAGCAGCCGCTTGGCCGCGCGCAGGACCATGAGCTTGAACTTGGGTTCGAGCTTGAGGGCGGCGGCCTGTGCGGTCAGATCGACCGTCTTGCCCTGCATGAAGCGGGTGGGCAGGTTTAGTCCGTCCACCCAGCGGCGCGCTTCCTTCTGCGCGCGCTCCCAGGACACTACGAGCCAAGCCTGCGACTCACGCAAATAAAGGGTGCGATTCTCAGCATGAAATCCTATGCCTTGAGTGTGGAAGCGAGGCGACGGCGCGAGGCGGGCACCGGCACGGCATCGACGTTGGCCTTGATGCCTGCGAACAGCCCCTGTTTGGCTTCCGTGGTTGGCTCCGGCGCGGCCAGCGGCACATCGCGTTGCATCGGCGCGGTAGTCGGCGCTTTCGAGCCAGAGGAAAACATGGCCCGGGCACGGGAGATATCCTTGTCTGGCGCGTCGAGGAAGGCGGTCAGGCTCGTGGCGTGGTAAACCTTCTGCCCGCCGCGCACCTCCCCGTTGGGGATACGCCAGAGCCGTTCCAGCCAGCGAAGCGTCTGCTGATCCAGGCCCAGGTTCATCGCCGTGCGTATCCTCACACCTCCTTGGTTGCAGACCGCCAGTTCCCGCTCCGTGAGCCGGAAGGCAACGGCGAGGCGCTGGCCGAGTTCCGCTTCCGACACCACCGATTCATCCCCCCACCCTCCCCCGCCCGCTTCGCCAGGAAGGATGGCCTGCGAGTCTGCCGAAGGCCTAACTGCGGACGGAACCGTCGGTGCGATGGAGCGGGGTTGGCTGGCTGCTTTTTTCTGCGATGCAAGCCAGCCCTCGTGCTGCCAGTTGCGGAACGTGGCGCGCCAGTCCTTGACAGGGTTTTTGCCGTTGCGCCAGCCGTTGCCTTGCTTCGCCCAGAAAAAGGTCTCACCGTCGCTGGCGGGCATCCCGAGTTCCTCGGCAAAGACACGGCACTCCTCCAACGTTCCCTGCGCCTTGGTGCCCGCCGCAGCCGATATGGAGCTAAGGTCCCCGTCGTAGCCTGCGCTGCGAAACCAGGTGGCCGCGTGAGGCGTGCCGGCAGCGGTCTGCCCTTGGCGACTTGCCGCAAATGCGCTGACCCGTTCGCGCAGCCAGGCGGTCGTCGCCTCCACGGCGGCAGCGCCCTGGCGCTCCGGTGAGGTGAAGCGTGGTAAAAGCGTTTTCAGGGCCTCGCGGATGGCCTGTTTGGCCTCCAAGGGGTTCTGTCGGCGCGGGTAAAGCTGGCAGAGGTCCTCGACCACCGATTCGCAAAAGTCCATGACCTCCTCTCCCCCCGGTTTGGCAGGAGCGGGTAAAGCGCCAGCTTTACCGTCTTCTTCTTTCTGAGGGTTCTCCTGATGGATATCTAATGTATTGGGTGCAGATTCTGCACGGTCTGAGTGCAGATTCTGCACGGTGCTGTCCAGATTCTGCACGGTCGGGGCCTCTGACCGTCCAGAATCTGCACCGTCTGAGGCCTCGCACCGTCCAGAATCTGCACCGTCCGGATTCTGCACGGTGAGCAGCAGGCGGTACACGTTGCAGCCGTTCCTGCCCTGCTTGTAGCCGACCTCGAGGAGCTTCAGATCGACCAACTCGCGCACGGCACCGTGCAGGGCGCTCTTGCTCAGGTTGGTTCTCTCCATGAGCGACTCGATGCCGTAGTAGGACACGCCGGTCGCGTCGTCGGTACGGTCGGCAAGAACGAAAAGCAACAGGCGGGTGCCGTTCTTGGTACGGCGGTCGGCCTGGGCGGCGTTGGTCCAGCGGTAACCCATGAGGAGATGGTCAAAGGGTGAAGGCTGGCTGCAGTCGGTGGCAGCGGCAGCACATCGGGTAGTCGGCAGGTTGGGAGTTGAGCCGGGGCAGGGGCTGCCAGTCAGCGTCATAAGCGGGCAGGCCGCAAAGGGTGCGCTCGGCGGGAAAAAGGTCGTCCTCGCGCAGGACGTGGGCGAGCTTGCTGCGCTCGAAAAGGATCCACCGTGGCAATGGCGGTGCGGGCAGGTCGGTCGGTTTGCACGCGGGCGACGGCGTGACTGCCAAATGCTTGCCCTCCAGCATCCGGTAGGCAATGACTCCCGGCGGCTGCGCAGACTCGAAGGTGAGCAACCCTTTTCGGTGCAGGGTGTCTCGGCAGGCGGCCAACTGGGCTTTGTTCATGCTCAGCAGCCAGCATACGTCGGGATCTCGCCACTCCTGGCAGAGCGGGAAGTCCAGCAGAAAGTCGCACAGGCTGTACTCCCGGGCGGTGAGCACGCCACGGTGGCGAAGCTCGCGCAGGTGGCTGGCGTGGCGGCGCATCTTTTTTGCCGTGAAGTGCAACGGCGTAGAGCAGGCGGTGGCGGACATAGAAAGAGTCCTCTCAGGCGCTGGCATACTCGGCAGGGGGGGCCGCCACCAGCGCTCGCGCGTGGGCGAGCAGCGCCCCCACATCAAAGCTGCCGTGGCGGTTGAGCGGTTCGACCGCCGCGGCGCGCAAAAGCGCGTGGTGAAGGCCCACCTCGCCAGCATGGGGGCCGTCTTCCTCCTCCCGGCAAAACTCGCCGAACTGCTTAGATTCCCAGGCACGAAGCAGGGCGCTGTGGCGAAAGAGGAAGGAGCGCGCCTTCAGACGCTCGCCCGCGCACTCCCGCGCGAGGCATAGCCCCATGCGGTTAATCGGATGGTCGTTGAACGTGACCGTGCCGACGCCGGGCACCTGGACGGGGCGCGTTCCCTGCAAAGGCCCGGGGCGGATCTCCCCCTTCATGGCCTCGTTTGTGGTCTCATAGAGGCGAATGAACTCGTCGGTGTCGAGGGGATGGCGGTTGACGCCGCGGATGGCGTCCTCTTGGCGGGCGAGGCGAGACTTGGACATAGAAAAGCAAAAAGGGTTGGTGGGTGACCGGGTCAGAGCAGGTCCAACTGGCGCGGCGGGAGGGCGACAGGCTGCGCCAGGCGCTCGCGCAGGTGGCGCAGGGCGGCGGGAAGCAGCGGGGCAATTTGCTGCGAGCGGTCGGGCCGCCGGACATCGCGCCAGGAATGAGAATGATGCGGGCGGCTGATCATGCCTTTGTGATGCGAGTTGCTCATGGGTGGGTTATGCTTTCCGGGGTGAGATATTCACAGCGCGCCTTCGTTGAGCGACAAGCGTAAGCGACCGATGGGGCCGAGTGCCGCGGTGACCAGCACGTCGGCGGGATGGTTGCCGCGCAGGCGCACGATGGCCTCGCGCACATCGAGCAGCGTGCGCTGGGCCAGATCAAGCAGGCGGCCAAGTTCCTCGCGCGGGTCGTCGGATGGTTCGCTGTCCGAAGGCGGGAGGTTGCCAGCATCACGGGGGCCGGTACGCGCCACCTGAAAACTCTCACGTCTCGGTGCCCGGCTGACAGGCACCGACTCATCCCCGTCTGTCGTGGCGCCGTCGCCGGCGGGAGCGGACCGGCTGCGCTCGCCACGCATGAAACCTGTGGAGAAAAGGCTCTGGCATTCGTCTTGCCAGGTGGCCGGATGCTCGCGCATCAGCCGGGCCACCTCACCCCCGCCAAGCACGCGGCGGGAGTGCGCGCTCATCACGCGCCGGATGGCGACCACGTCGGCAAAGGAGAGCGCGTCGAACTCCCCTTCGGTGATAACGCTCTGCTCGACCAGATCGAAGACCTTGGCCGCGTAGCTGGCGCTGCTGACCGTGCCTTTAGGGATGCCAGCGCCGCGCAACAGCGGCAGCATCTTCTGGCCCGGCTCCAGGCCGCGCTCCAGCTGCCGGTAGAGCTTGCCCATCGTCGAGAAAGCGCACTGACCGACCCGCGCCTGCTGCCGGAAAGCGAGCAGGTTCGCGTCGTGCGGTCGCAGCGTGATCTCAGCCCATGAAAGCGGGGTGCTTTCGCCAAGCACTCCTTTGCTCGACCTCGCTTCCCAATTCCCGCAGATAGGTCAGCAACCCCTTCTGCGCCCCGAAGTTCCCGCACAGGACCACGAGCCGCTTGCCGCGAGCGTGGCCGGGTCTGCGCATAGAAACCGACCGGACCGGCGGCCGGAAGTCGTTCGCCGCGCACGGGAGGACCAGCGCGTTGATGGAGGACCTTTTCAGGCCCGAGTAAAACTCAACCTCACTACCCGAGGGTAAGGGAATGAATTCAGGGAGTGAAGGAGAGCGAGTTTCAGCCGGTCCTGCTTCAACCGGGGCCGTGGTACGCGGGCCAGCGTGGATGATGTCGTCTGCCATTAACGACAAGTACAGTCCGATAACTACTCTGACAAATTATTTTGTGAGAGTAGCTCACAAATCTTGCTCTTTGAACTTGGGGTAGGAGACCGGGTATGGCACCGATTCAGGCAGTTCGCCATCATCGTTGGTTTCAAAGAAGTATTTGCGGAACACGGCGGCGGCGGTTTGCCTTGCCTTCTCCCACGCTGGCCGGTGGGCGTAGAGTGGCTTGCCGAGCGTCCCTTCCGACAACTCGACGCAGGTCGCAAAGGGGTAATTGTGCAGGAGCCGCATTGCTCCGAGCATCTTCAGATGGTCACGAAAGTCGTTGCCACGACTTTCGAGTGGCTTCATCGGCCGGTTGAGTCGTAGCCAGTTGGCAAAATCCTCAAGCAGCTGCGAATCGTTGCGCTGCCACTGGATGGCAAACGAAACCTGAGCCGTGAAATCGCCTAGATCGCTCCAGTAAGTGCTCTCGGGCATCTTCTCAGGAAATGGAACTTGGCTGACCCCGGGCAAGTAGCCGGATCCTGCGAAGGTGCGTCGCTGCTTCGGGGCAAGACTGAGCCAAGGCGTCGGGAGCACCTCCCGCGCGTCGTGGCCGAGAAGCATATTTTTGACTTGGTAACCCAGCCCCGTGCAGTCGATGCGTCCCAGGAACATCGTCGGTCGGTCGAAGAAGGTCGGGTTTGCCAACCGAGGCAACTCGTTCCATTCGCGGATGTATTCCCAGAGAAAACAGGTGAGCACCTCATCATCGGCAACGCTCGTAAAATCCCATTCCTCGCGGCGCAGGCTGACTTCAGTGGATTGTTTCTTCATATGTCCTTGGCTTTCTTTGTGCCGAGCAAGTCGGGCAGGGCATCCGCCGCGCGCCGCATGGACTCCGTTTCGATGTGGGTATAAATGCGATTCACCGCGTCGCTCTCGTGGCCGATGAATTCACCAACAATGGCAGGAGAGATCCCGGCATTTTTCATCAGACTGGTAGCGGTGTGCCTGAGCGCATGGAAGCTGATCTCCGACGCTCGCCGCAGGCCTGCGCGCCCCTTTCCTCCGTCGATGTCGGCTTTTGCCTTGTTGCGCTCGTGACTTTTTACCGGCACCAACCCGGCCTCGGCCATCACGTCGTAGAACTGACCGGAAAGGCTGGCCACTCTTCCCCCCTGGCGCGCGAGAATACCAGCGGCGCGGGGATGCAGCGGCTGCTTTGGATTGTCGCCAGCAGCCAACGTTTCGATGTGCCGACGCAGCGGGGCTGCCAGCGGAAGAATCTGCCGCCGCCCGGTCTTTGCGGCGACGAAGCGCAGCTCGTCGCATTCAAGGTCCACGTTTGCCCAGGTCAATCGAGCGAGGTTGCCCAGCCGCGCACCCGTGTAGAAGCCAAACAGCACGAGAGAGCGCCATTCATCGTTTGCAGTCCCCAGCAGTCGGCCAAGCTCCGGCAGGGTGAATGGACGACGCGTGCTTTCCTTGCGGTCCTTCAGCAATGCCACCCCCGACGCTGGATTGTCGATCAACACGCCGTCACGCTTCGCCTGCTCGAACACGGAGCGCAGAAACTTCAACGCATGGTTGACGGAATGCGCGCCGACCCGCTCCGACTCGGCTTTACGAAAGGCAAGGATCTCCGGCGCGCCCACGCGCGAGATCTCCCGTTCGGCACGTTCCCCCAGGAAGTTGAGAAACACCTTCACCTTGCCGCGGTAAAAGATGAACGTTGCCGGGGCAGTCTCGGGCTGTTTGCGGGTCAGCCACGACTCGAAGTAGGCGCGCACGGTCGCCGACGGCAAACTCTCGCCGGTGGCGCGCTGATAGATCTCCGAGATGATCCGCTGTGCCTGCCGGGCGGTGTTCTTGGCCCGGCTGGCCTCCTCGTAAGTGTCGGCCAGCTTCTGCGCCTTCTTGCGGTCGATCTCCTTAGTGCTGCGCTGAACCCGCTGCCCGTCCGGCATGGTGAAGCAGGCATACCAGTATTTGGAGCCGGGAAAACGTCGGAGAGATGCCATGGGTCAGCCTACCTCTCAACATGACTCCCCACATCCAAGGTTGTCAAAGATGTTTTACGATGTCGGTATTACCTCTGCATGAGGCTACTACGGGGGGGCCTTCAGGGAATCCAGGGTTCAAATCCCTGCATCCCGACCATTTTCTTTTCGTCCGCCGGTCATCATTGCCCCACTTCCGGCTCGACCAGCCCGCGCTTGTTCAACAGCGGCTTTACGTCCGGCGCGCCGCCCGTAAACTCGCGGAACAATCCCAGCGACTCCGCGCTGCCGCCACGCGAGATGATGTCCTGACGATACCGGTCGCCGTTCTCGCGCGTCAGGCCGCCGTGATCGAGCACCCATTTCGTGCAGTCCGCCGCCAGCACCTCGCTCCAATAGTACGAATAATACCCTGCCGAATACCCGCCGCCGAACGCGTGCGAAAAATATGGCGAGCGGTAACGCGGCGGCACCGGCGCGAAGTCCACTTTCGCCCGCGTGAGCGCCTTGGCCTCAAACCCCAGCACATCCGTCGGTACTTGGTCCGCGCTCAACTGGTGCCACGCCTGGTCGAGCATCGCCGCCGCCAGGTATTCCGTCGTCGCGTAGCCCTGGTTGAATTTGCCCGCCTTGTGCATCTTGTCCATCAGCGCTTGCGGGATCGGCTCGCCTGTCTGGTAGTGCTTGGCGAAATTCTTGACCACCTCCGGGTACACCGCCCACATCTCGTTGAACTGCGACGGGAACTCCACGAAATCGCGCGGCACGCTGGTGCCTGCGAGACGCGGATACTTCACGTTGGAAAACATCCCGTGCAGCGCGTGGCCGAACTCGTGGAATGCCGTGCGCACCTCGTCCGAAGTCAGCAGCGTCGGCTCCCCGGCGGGCGGCTTGGGGATGTTCAGATGGTTGGCCACCACCGGTTTGTCGCCGAGCAAATCCGACTGCAAGACATATTCGTTCATCCACGCCCCGCCCCGCTTGGAAGGCCGCGCGTAGTAGTCGATCAGGATCACCGCCAATGGCGACCCGTCCTTGTCGAACACCTCAAACGTCCGCACGTCCGGCTGGTACACCGGCAAATCATGACGCTCCTTGAACGTGATGCCGTAGAACTTCGTCGCCGCGAAGAACACGCCGTCGAGCAGGACGTGGTTCAACTCGAAGTAGGGTTTGATTTGCGTCTCGTCGAAGTCGTACTTCGTCTTGCGGACCTTCTCGGCGTAGAAATCCCAATCGGCGGCGCTCACTTGGAAACCGCCCTTCTCCTGGTCGATGACAGCCTGGATGTCGGCGGCCTCCTTCTTCGCGTTGGCGACGGCGGGACCAGCGGAGTCCGCGAGCAGCTTGTTGACGGCGTCCACGCTGCCGATGGTCTGGTCGTCCAACTGGTAGGCGGCATGGCTGGGATAACCGAGCAGCGCGGCCCGTTCGGCGCGCAGCTTGGCAAGGCGCGCGACCGCGGCGGTGTCGTCGAACTCGCCGCCGTGGCTGTTGCGGCCAAGCGAGGCCGCCATCAGCTTCAGGCGCAGGTCGCGGTTTTGCAGGTTGGTCAGCGCGGGCTGGATGGTCGTGTTGAGCAAGCGCAAGGCGAATTTGCCATCGTGCTTGTCAGCCTTGGCGGCGGCCCCGGCGGCGGCGATGTCGGGGTCGCTCATCCCGGCGAGTTGCGCGCGGTCATCGACGTAAATCGTGTCGGCGTTCTTTTCCTTGAGCACATCCTGGTTGAAGGTCGTCTCCAGGCTGGCCAGTTCGGCGTTCAGAGCCTTGAGTTTGGTCTTGTCGGCGTCGGAAAGTTTCGCCCCGGCGCGCACGAAATCCTTTTCGTAACGTTCGAGCACGTACTTCGCCTCGGCGTCCAGCTTGAGCATGTCGCGCTGGTCGAAGAGATTCTGGATGCGGGCAAAGAGTGCTTTGTTGAGAAAGATCTCGTCGTAGTGCGCGGCGAGCTTGGGCGACATCGAGGTCTCGATCTCCTGGATCTTGGGGTTGGTGTTAGCCCCGGCAAGGTTGGAGAAGATTTTATCCACGCGGTCGAGCGTCCGGCCCGCGCGTTCCAGCGCGACGACCGTGTTGTCGAACGTGGGCGCGTCGTCGCGCATGGCGATGCCGTTGACCTCCTTGAGATGCTCGGCCATGCCCGCCTCGTAGGCCGGTTCGTAGTCGGTGTCCTTGATACGGTCAAAAAGCGGGAAGTGGTAGGGCAGCGCGCTGGGCGCGAGGAGCGGATTGTCGGTGGTCGGCATGGCGGCGGGGGTTTGGGCGAAGGCGGCGGACACGCCCGAGCACAGGAAAACCGCGCAGGCGGCAACGAGGGAGAACGACGGTTTTTGCATGGGAAAGAAAACGGTGGACGCGATGAATCGTGCCCGCAAGGAGAGGTGGATGGTTTTGTGCGTGTTCGTCCTCGGTGGTGGCCAGGCAGGCAGAGCCTGGAAACGAGAAACATCATTCAAACGTCTGTCATCCTGAGCGAAGGGAGGAACGACCGGAGTCGAAGGACCTTCCGCCGCCGGAGGCAAGCGCCTATTGTTTGGAGAACGTCAAATCTACCTGCCACGTTGCGCTGCCGCGGGCCGGAAGATCTTTCGGCTCGTGACACTCGCCCAAGATGACAGATTTCCTTTCACGGTGCGGTTTGATTAAAGATGCGTGGTTCTCGCCTTCAGCTTCGTCACCATGTCAACGCGGAACCGTGCGAGGAGAGTTTCTACGTAATCGTCAGGATGCAGCAAAGGGTCGCGCACCAGCGGCGTCAGGTCCATCGCAAACGCCACGGACGACGCCCCGTCCGCCGCGTGCGCCTCCAGAAATGTGGCGTTGGCGCGACGGCGACCTTCCACGGCGAGGTCGTAACGCTTGCCGCCCTCGACCTGCGAGGCAAACACCGCACACAGCGCGGCGGCGAGCGCGTCGTGCCCGCTCACGTCCTGCACGATTTTGTCGGCGTCCGCCAGCCAATCCAACCCACGCCAGACCTCGCAGCCGTACACCACCCCGGGCTGATCCTCCGGCGGCAGCGCGCGCAGCGCCGCAATCGCTGCCACGGCCACGGCGACGTGCGTGTCGTGCTTGTCCGCCAGGTTATGCGTGTAAACCACCCGTGGACGGATCACGCGCAGGATCGTCAGCAGGTCGTCGCGCAGCTCGCAACTTTTCGGCTCTTTCACCGCCGCGCTTGGGTGCCCCAGTTGGATCATCACGCCGTAGCGGCCAAGCTGCGCGGCGCGGTCCTGCTCCCAGCGACGGACGGCGCGCATCTCGGCGTCGTCCAAGTGCGCGAAAGGCCCGGTGCGCGGGCTGCCCGCGCCGTCGGTGCAGGTCACGCCGCCGAACCACTCCGCGTCGCTTTCGTAACAGGCCGCGATGCCATGGAACGCCATGAACTCCAGGTCGTCCTGATGCGCGCCGATGCCCAGGTGCGTGACCCGCGCCAGCGCGGCCTCCGGCGCCAGCCCGTCGGGCACGAAACACCGCGCGTCTGGATGACTAAACTTCATGGGCCAACCCCACCGGATATTCCCCCGTCCGCGTCAGTTCCGCCAGCGCTGCCGCGACGAGCGGCTTGTCGTCGCGGTAGGTGACGCCAAACCACTCGGCGCTCGTGGCGAGCACTTCCACTTCCGCCGCACCCGCCGCGATCATTTCCGTGACGGCGGCGGGGATGTAATACTCGGCCTTGGGCTCTTCCAACCGGCTTCGCAGGAAGCGTGCGAAACCGGCTTCCAGCAATGGGAAAACCTCCGGCGTGAACCCCCAGAAGTTCAGCGACACGGCCTCCGCGCCGGTCAGCACGACCACCGTGCCATCAGGCGCGGTGGCGCGCACGGTGCCGTCGTCCGCGCGCACGATGTCGGTGTGTTCCTCGACCGTGCGCAGCCGTCCCTGATCGTCGGTCGCGCAGACCCCGCGCGACACGCTGCCGTGCGCGGACAGCGTGCGCTCCAGCCGGTAGCCCGCCATCGCAAACTGCGCGGTCTCCCCCCTCCCGCCTTCAAAAAATTCCGCCAACGCGCGGTAGGCGTCGCGCCCGTAAAAATCGTCGGCGTTGACGGCCACGAACGGCGTCGTGACCGCGTCGCGCGCGCTCCAGATCGCGTGGCCGGTGCCCCAAGGTTTCTGACGCGCGGCGGGCGTCTGGAACCCGTCCGGCAAATCATCCAGCGATTGAAACGCGTACCCCACGTCCACCCGGCGTTCGAACCGCCGCCCGACCTCCGTGCGGAACTGCGCCTCGAAGTCGCGCCGGATCACGAACACCACGCGCTCGAACCCGGCGCGCCGGGCGTCGAACACGGAGTAGTCGAGCAGCGTCTCGCCCGCCGGTCCCATCGGGTCGAGTTGCTTGAGGCCGCCGTAGCGGCTGCCCATGCCGGCAGCGAGGATGAGCAAAGTCAGGTTCATTTTCCCATTCATCGCACGCTTTTTCGTTCGCGCACCTACGCCTGCGACGCTTGCGGCGCCTGCGACGTATTTTTTGATTCATCGCCATTTTCCGCGCGAAAATTCTCCCCGCTCACTTCCACCCGTCCGCCCCCCTTCCCCGCGCCGATGCCACTTACCAATGCGCGCGTTCTTCAACCACTGGCAGCGACTCGCCATCGGGCGGATGCTAACCTTTTTGCTCCTCGTCGTCACCGGGGTGGTCGTCTGCTGGCTGCTCAAGGAGTTCGCGCAGGCGGTCGCCTTCCTCCAGCCGGTGCTGATCCCCCTGGCCGTGGCGGCGGTGATCGCCTTCCTGGTGGAACCCGTCGTCCGCGTGCTCTGTGCGAAGACCCAGTGGTCGCGCTCCACCGTGGTTTTGTTGATGATGGGTGTGCTCCTCCTCGCCGCCGCCGGGACGGGACTGCTGGTGGTGCCCAAGATCTACGACAGCACCGCACGGATGGTCCGCGAGGCACCCGATTTCGCCAAAACCGCCGAAAAGCGCCTCTTTGATACCCTCGACGCCGTCCAGCGCAAGGTGCCCGCTTTGAGCAAGTCCTTGCCGCCCGGTCCCACCGCCCCACCGGCGGCCTCCCCCGCCGGCTCGCCCGCCGACGCCGACGGCAAACCTGCCGCCGCCAACTCCGCCATCGACCTCAACAAAAACGGCAAGCTCGACGAGGGCGACTTGCGGCAGTGGATCTCCGGGCAACTCCCGAAATATAGCCAGCAGATTCCCGAGCTATTGCAGAAGGCCGGGCAGGTTCTTTTCCGGGCGTTCGGCGGGTTCCTGGGGTTGTTCGGAGTGCTGCTCAACGCCGTCATCATCCCCATCTACATCTATTTCCTGCTGACCGAGGCGCGCAACATCTCCAAACGATGGGCAGATTTTTTGCCGCTCAAGGATTCGCAGTTCAAGCAGGAGGTCGTCAGCACGCTGAGCGAGATCCACGGCTACCTGGTCGCGTTCTTTCGTGGGCAGCTCATCGTGTCGAGCATCGACGCGCTCTTGATCACGATTGGATTGTCGATCATGGGGCTGAACTTCTCGGTCGTCATCGGTTTGCTGGTGCTCGTGCTGACGTTCATCCCGTACCTGGGAATCATGCTTTGCTACATCCCGGCCATCCTCATCGCCATCGTCCAATACGGCGACTGGCAGCACCCGGCCATCGTCGTCGCCATCATGTTCGGCGTGCAGACGGCGGAGAGCACGATCATCGCGCCAAAGATCGTCGGCGAGAGCACGGGGCTGCATCCGCTGACGGTCATCGTCTCGGTGTTCGCGTGGGAACTATTACTGGACGGGCCCATCGGCGCGCTGCTGGCCGTGCCGCTGACGGCGAGCTTGAAGGTGATCATGCGCCGTTACGTGTGGGAGCGCGCGCGGGTGCGTTCGCGCATTTTGCCCACGGGCGACGTGCAGACCGTGCTGCGCGCGGGCGACCGGGACGTTTTCGGCGACGGCGACCCGGACATTCAGGCCGTGCCGGATGCCGTGGCGCATCCGCACGAGAAGTCCGTCGCGCCGCCGAGCGCGGAGACGGCAAACCCGCCGTCGGGCAAGAGGGACTGAGCGCCGGAAGCGAAAGGTTCAAAATCTAAGTCGGAGGCAGAAACTAACCCGGTTTTTTGAGGAGTCTTTTTATGAAACCAATCCAAGATTACCCCGGTGCCAGCTACAACGATTTTCTGGATTTCCTCGTCGTCGGGGAGTCCGGCGAGGAAGTTGGCACGCTCTACAGCGCGTGGTCGGACCAGCACACGGGTCGGTTCGAGTTCCTGGGCGTGAAATCCGGGTGGTTTTTGGGCAAGAACCACATCGTCCCGGCGGGCGATGCGCAGGTAGACGAAGAAAAGAAAACGATTCACGTACCGTACACGGCGGAATTTCTCAAGGCCGCGCCGGTGTGCGACGCCGGGGCCGAGGTGACCGAGGAACACGAGCGGGCGATCCGGGAGTATTATAAACAGTAGAGGAAAAGGGCGGCGGTGCCGCGCTGTTCGTTAAGCCGGATCGAGCAGGTGGATCGTGACCTCCGGGCACGATGGGTAGCACTGCGGTACAGCAGCCTGGATAACAGGCGCGTCGTCATCCCAAACAGTCAGGCAGCTTCACTGCAGTGTTTTGCCATGGCGCCCGGAGGTCGCCATCCACCTCCAGACAGGTAGGCAGCTTCGCTGCAGTGTTTTGCCATCGTGCCCGGAGGTCACGATCCACCTGCCGGAGTGCGCCTGCGGCGCGAGTCAGGGAAGCCCTCGGACCCTGCTCAGGGCCTTGTGCGTGTGCCGTCAATCCATTTGCCGTTGCGGCGGGTGCACGGGGCGCAGATCCTCGCGGCGCAGCTCCGTTGACCCGGTTTTGAGCAACGTTTTCAGTGAGGCTGAAGCCGCGCCCATCTCATCGCTCGAAATGGTCCCGTCGTGGTTGGTGTCGAGCGCGTCGAACAAGGGGCTAGGCGGCGGGCCGTGGTGCCCGTGGTTGTTGCCGCCCTCAGGTTTCCCGGCGGCATCCGGGCCGTCGTCGTTGGCCGCCTGCTCGCGCGGCGGCGGCCCGTGCGGACGGATGCCCTTCGGGCCAGGCCGCCCGGCCTCGGCGTCCGCCGCGTCCGGCTGATCCCGTTGGTCTCCAGCTTCCGCGTGCTGTGGCGGATGCATGGGCCGCAGGTCCTCATGCGTGAGCTGGGTTGCGCCGTTCTTGAGCAGCGACTTCAGCGAGGCCGTGGCGTTGGCCATCTCGTCGGCGGAGAGGACGCCGTCATGGTTGGTGTCCAGGGCGTCGAACAGCGGGCCACCCGCCGGGGGGCCGTGGTGCCTGCCGCCGGGGCCGCCGGGGGGCGGACCGCCGGGTCCTTGGGCGAGCAGCGAAACGGTGGCACTGCCGCACAACAAAGTGGCAAGCAAGGTGGAGCGAAACAAACGTTTGGTCGGGATCATGTTTTCGATTTTTTTAGGTTGTCGAGCGCATCGGTTGACTTGCGCTTCCTGTGAATAGACACGCCGTTTATTAAGGAACGGTGAAGTTCGGGGCACAATTTTGTTAAGACCTCGTAAAGCCGACGTGGCCCGCAGTTCGTTCCGGCTTTACACTCCGCCGGGCCGGTGCAACTGTCGCGGCATCCGCTACACGCAGCCGTAATTCGTATCCATGATCCAACTCCTGACCCCCGGGGCGACCCAACTCCGTCCCAGCGAGGCCGGTCAAGACCTGCCCGCCGACGCGCTCTGGATCGACCTGCTCGAGCCCAGCAAGGACGAGGAGGCGCTCGTGGAAAAATTCCTCGGCATCGACATCCCCACGCGCGAGGAAATGCGCGAGATCGAGGAGTCCAGCCGCCTGTACCGCGAGGGCGAGGCCGTGTACATGACCATCCGCGTCATCTTCGGCATGGACACGGGCCAGCCGCGCACGCGGGCGATCACCTTCGTGCTGACGGAACGCTGTCTGGCGACGGTGCGCTACATCAACCCGCATGCGTTCCGCAACTTCGAGGAACGCTTCGCCCGCGAGCATGCGCCCGCCCCGGCCAACGGCGCGGAAGTGTTCGTGGAGTTGCTCGAACGCATCGTGGACCGCATCGCCGACGTGCTCGAAGGCGTGGAGAACGACCTCGAACGCATTTCCGACGTGGTGTTTCACGAGGACGAGGCCGAGGTCGATCCGGAGAAAAAATCGGAGCGCAAGGACGCCGCCGTCGTGGTTGCCAATGGCAAAACGACCGAGTGCGATCAGCAGGAGCTGCCAACCACCGTGAACCTGCAAAAGCTGCTCAAGCGGCTGGGGCGGCACAACGCCGCGGGCGCGCGGCTGCGCGAGAGCCTCCTATCCATCACGCGGTTGCTGCCGTTCCTGTGCGGCACGCACGCGCCGTTGCCGGACAACTTGCACGAGCGGCTGCAAACGCTGGAGCGCGACGTGAAATCACTCTCCGAGTTCGATTCGCAGGTGGCGCAGGAGATCGAATTTTTGCTCGATGCCACGCTGGGTCTGATCAACCTGGAGCAGAACAACATCATCAAGGTGTTCACCATCGTGGCGACGCTTTTGATGCCGCCGACGGTGATCGGGTCGATCTACGGGATGAACTTTAAGAACATGCCGGAGCTGGACTGGCACTACGGGTATCCGTTCGCGCTGGCGCTGATGGTATTATCCGCAGCGATCCCCTATTGGTGGTTCAAGAAGAAGGGGTGGGTCTAGCCGACGATCTGATCTCGGGCGGGGTCGAGAGCAATCCAACGTCAACGCGGCGCAATTGATCGGGAGCAGGACAGGTGGACCGCGCCTAGCATCCGGCCCATGTCGTTGCGCCATTCACTCGCTCCTATCGTCCTCGCTTCACTGACCGCCAGTGCACTCGGACAAGATTTTGCTTCGTCCGGTCCTCGCGCTGCCGGCCCCGACGATGCGCCGCTCGAACGCGTCGTCATTTCCGGGTCGGGGTTTCCGTCCTACACGGCGGGCGATGCCATCTCTGCCACCAAGGTCAACACCCCCCTGCTGGACACTCCACAGACCATCAACGTGGTGCCGCGCGAGGTGCTCGATGACCAGGCCGTCCTCACGGTGCCCGAGGCGCTGAGCAACGTCGGCGGCGTCAACACCGGCGGCACCTACCGCGATTATGACATCTACAGCATTCGCGGATTTTTCGGGACCGGCTTCACTTATCTGGACGGCTTGCGGGTGGACCGGCAGAGCGAGTTTCAGGAGGAGCCTTTCGGCCTGGAACGCGTCGAGGTGATCCAGGGTCCGGCCAGCGTGCTCTACGGGCAAAACCCGCCCGGGGGATTGGTCAACCTCATCAGCAAAACACCGCTCAAGGCCAACTTCACCAACCTCACCGTGGGCGGCGGCAGCTTCAACCTGGCGGAGACGGGCGTCGATACCAACGCGACCCTCAACGCGAGCGGCAGCGTTTACGGACGCATCAACCTGCTCTGGCGGCAGTACGGCAACTTCAGCGACGGCGTGGACCCGAGCGAGCGGCTCTACTTCGCGCCCTCGCTGACCATCGAACTGACCAGGAAAACGCGCCTGATCCTGCTCGGACAATACTACCACGACTGGCGCTCCATCGCTTTCCCGCTGCCTGCTTACGGCACGGTGCTGCCTAACCCAAACGGCGACCTGAACATCCGCCGCAACGTCGGCGAGCCGGACACCTATCCCAACGACGCCGACAACTGGCGCGTGCTGCTCGGCTACCAACTCGAACACAGGTTCAACGACGTGTTCACCCTCCGACAGAACGCCCGCGCCGGGTTCCACGAAACCGATTTCCAAGGGCTTTACCCGAGTTACCTCGACGCCGACCAGCGGACGCTCAACCGCTTTTCCTACGTGAACCACGAAAACTACACGACGCTCGGCCTGGACACCTCGCTGGTGGCCAACTTCAGCACCGGATCGTGGGCCAAGCACACGGCCCTAGTGGGGGTGGACTACTATTACAGTTACAACATCACCAAGGGTTCGTTTGGCGCGGCCCCGCCCATCGACCTCTACCAGCCGAACTACGGCGGGCGTCCCAGCGGCATCAAACCGTTCCTCTCGACGGTGACGGACGTTTCGCAGACCGGCCTCTACTTCCAGGAGCAGGTCAAGCTGTTCGACCGCCTGAGCATCGTCGGCGGCGGGCGCGAAGACTTCGTTTCCACCGACATCACCCAACGGCTCGGCAACACGGAAAGCGACGACAGCCTGAGCGCGTTCTCGCCCCGGGCGGGGGTCGTGTACGAGGTGTTGCCCAAGCAGGTGAGCGCCTACTTTTCCTACAGCAAGTCCTTCGAGTCCAACCCGGGTTACCTCGATGCCAGCGGCGGCCAGATCTCGCCCGAGGAAGGCGAACAGTACGAAATCGGCGCCAAGGTGGACCTGCTCAACGGGCGGCTTTCCTCCACGCTGGCATTCTACCACATCACGCGCTCCAACGTGCCGACGGCAGACCCGTCCAACCCGAATTTCTTCGCCGTCACCGGCGAGGAGCGCCACCGCGGCATCGACTTCAACACCAGCGCCACTCCGATCAAAGGTTGGGACATCATCGCCGCCTACGGCTACATCGACGCGCGGGTGACGTCAGACAATTCCGGGTTGGTCGGCAACCGCCCGCTGGACGTGCCCGAGCACACGTTCAACGTTTTTACCAAATACACGCTACAAACCGGCCCGTTGCGCGGCCTGGGCCTCGGCGTGGGCTACCACTACCAGACCAAGCAGCAGGGTGACTCGGCCAACACGTTCACGCTGCCATCCTACGGGTTCCTGAACCTGGCGGGCTACTACCAGCGCGGGCGTTTCCGGGCGCAGGTCAACATCAACAACGTGACCGACGAACGCTACGCCACCGGTGCCTTCAACAACCTGTACGTGCAGCCCGGCGACCCGGTCAACGTGCGCAGCAGCGTGGGCTGGAGTTTCTGACCCATCCGGCGTATGGGCAAACGCTTCACCAAGCGGCTCTGGTCCGTGCATTCCTGGCTGGGCCTCGTGGGCGGCCTGGGGCTGCTGGTGGTCGGCGTGTCGGGCAGTCTGCTGGTCTTCCATGACAACGTGGACGCCTGGCGCTTTCCAGAGCTGTACCGCGCGCAGCCGACGACGGCGGGGCGGCAGGGCTACGACGCACTGTTCGCCTCGCTACGGCGCGCCCACCCGCAGGAAAAGATCATCGGCTGGTCGCCCGCCGCCGAACCGGACGCAACGGATGCCATCCTCCTCGCGCCGGTCGGCAAGGCAGAATCACGCTTGTTTCATATCGACCCATATACGGGCGAGGTACGCGGCAAGCCGTTCGCATGGGACCAATCACTGAGCGGCTGGACCCTGCGGCTGCATTACTCGCTGTTGGGCGGCACGGTCGGAACATTCCTCGCCGGGTTGCTCGGGGCCTTGCTGCTGCTGCTCGGCGTGAGCGGCGTATGGCTGTACCGGGGTTTCTGGCGCAATTTCCTGACCCTACGCTGGGATCGGAGCAGCCGGATTTTCTTTTCCGACCTGCACAAGATGGTCGGGATCAGTTCGGCGGCGTTCAACCTGATCCTCGGGCTCACCGGGGCATGGTGGAACCTCAATTCCGCCTACAGCCAATGGGCCGCCCCGGCGGCCCCGCCAGCGGCGGCCCCAGCCACCTCACCCCCGCTTTTCAACCTCGGCGGCACGGTGTCGCTGGACGCGATGGTGGCGCGGGCGGAACACGAACTTCCCGGCTACGGCATCAAGTACATTGCCCTGCCGCCGGAGCAGGAGGGGATGGTCACCTTTTACGGCACCGTGCCGACGCCGAACCCCCTGCGCGGTGACTTTGGCAGCCGCCTGGTCTTCAACGCAAAGGACGGTGCGCTCAAACAGGTCGTGGACGTTCGCAACGCCGGGTTTTGGGAGAAGATCGGCGACTCGTTTGCGCTGTTGCACTACGGCACCTTCGGCGCGATTTTCGGGCCCGCGGCAGACGTGCTGGTCAAAGCAATCTGGACCCTGCTCGGCCTCTCGCCGGGCGTGCTGGCCGTGAGCGGGTTCCTGATCTGGTGGAAGCGCCGGCGGAAGCGCGTGTTCACCTAGGGTAGGCTTCACGGCACCGGCAGACCCGCGAAAATCTTCTGCACGATGCCCTCGCTGGTCAGTTCCTCGGCCTCGGCCTCGTAGCTGACGATGATGCGGTGGCGCAACACGTCCATGCCGATGCTCTTCACGTCCTGCGGCGTGACGTAGCCGCGCCCGTGCAGGAAGGCGTAAGCACGCGCCGCGATGGTCAGGTTGATCGTCGCCCGCGGACTCGCCCCGCAGCGGATCATGCCGTCGAGCTTCGCGCCCGGGATCGCGCCCGGCTCGCGTGTCGCCAGCACCACGTCCACGATGTAATCCTTAACCCGGTCGTCGATGTAGATCGTGTTGACCACCTCGCGCGCGGCGAGGATGTCGGCGGGGTTGACCGAGGCCGCCACGTCGAGCTTCGGCGTGCTGGTGCCCATCAGGTCGAGGATCTGCCGCTCCTCGGCGCGCGAGGGATACGTGACGTTGAGCTTCAACATGAAGCGGTCCAACTGCGCCTCGGGAAGCTGGTAGGTACCTTCCTGGTCGAGCGGGTTTTGTGTGGCGAGAACCAGGAACGGATCAGATAGTTTGTAGGTCGTTTCGCCGATGGTCACCTGCCGTTCCTGCATCGCTTCGAGCAGCGCGCTCTGGACCTTGGCCGGAGCGCGGTTGACCTCGTCGGCGAGGATCAGGTTCGAGAAAAGCGGCCCCTGCTTGGTCGTGAAATCGCCGCTGCGCGGGTTGTAAACGAGCGTGCCGACGAGGTCGGCGGGCAGGAGGTCGGGCGTGAACTGGATGCGCGAGAACCCGGTCTGGATGGCGGCCGCGAGGGTCTTGACGGTGAGCGTCTTGGCGAGGCCCGGCACGCCTTCGAGCAGGATGTGGCCGTTGGCCAGCAAGCCGATGAGCAGGCGGTCCACGAGGTATTTCTGGCCGATGACGACGCGCCCGAGCTGTTCCTGGAGCGGGGCGATCCAACGGCTGTGTTCCTGGACGGCGGCGGTGAGTTCCTGGGTCGTGGACATGGCGGTCCGCTTAATTAACCGCCTGCGGCGGGGGATTCAAGGCGGAACGCGGAACGCGGGTGACCAACCAGATATTTTCGCCGCCGTGTAATTTCAGGAACGAGAGCCGGAATGTTTGGGTGAACGAGCTTCGTCGCGCTCAACCTTCCATGAAAACCCAGCCCTTCCTGTCCACCTTGGCTTTTTGCTTGGCCAGCCTGCTTTGCACCGGCTCCGGCCTCCGCGCCCAGGGCAACCTGACGCCACCCGGCGCACCCGCCCCGACCATGAAATCGCTCGATCAGGTCGAGGCGCGCACGGTCGTCAACGCCGCGAGCTGCCCTGGCGACGGCTCGTCCATGTTTATCATCTCCGTGCCCGGCTCCTACTACCTGACGGGCAACATTAACCTCTACACCGGCAACGGCATCAGCATCGTCGCCGCCGGGGTCACACTGGACCTGAACGGCTTTACCATCGCCTCGACGAGCATCCCCGCCGGGGATGGCATCGTGAGCAGCACCGGACAGGACCTCACGGTTCGCAACGGCCACATCAAAGGTACGGGCACTTACTCCGGCGGCAACCACGGCACGTTTGGCGGCGGGGGTTTCACCAACGGGATCAACGTCACCGCCGGGCGCAATTGCAAGGTCGAGGACGTGAGCGTCACCGGCGTGCGCGGCCAGGGCATCAACGTGGCGGCGAGCAACGTGACGATCTCGCGCTGCACCGTGGACACCACGGACGGCACGGGCATCGGCGCGCCATTCACGGGTTCGTCCGTGGACCATTGCACGGCGCAAAACTGCGGGGGCAACGGCATCCAGGCGCAGGTCGTGGAAACGTGCGGCGCGTACGCCGTCGGCACGAACAGCGTCGGGATCAGCGCCGTTATCGTCGCCAACTCGACGGCCTACGGCTACAAGACGGGTCTCAACGCGACGAAAACGGCGGCGAACTCCAACGGCGCCAGCTACGGCCCCGACAGCGGCGTCTCGGCGGCGGTGGCCACGAATTGCCACGGAATTTCGACGACGGGCCGCGGGCTGTCGGGCATCTCCTGCACGAATTGCTACGGATATTCGACCGACAGCTCCGGGATCAGCGTCAGCGAAGCCAGCGGGAGCGACGGCCAATCGGTCCACGAAAGCGGGCTTTCCAGCACGGTTGCCCACAACTGCACCGGCTCTTCCACCGATTACATCGGGCTTGCCGTCAGCACCGCCGTCAACTGTTATGGCTACTCGAACGGCGGGACGGGAATGCAGGCGGAAATGGCCACGAACTGCAACGCCTATTCTAACGGCGGCACCGGCCTGGATAGCCTCAACGCCAACAACTGCCGCGGTCAGTCCAACGCTGGTTACGGTGTGGCTGTCGTGAACGCCGACCACTGCATCGCCAGCACCAACGGCGCGACGGCCAACGCAATCGGCCTTTTCGTGACCGGCACGGCGGAGGCTTGCAGTTGCACCGGTGGCGGCGGCGGTTCCTACGCGCTCAAGGCCAAGATTGCCATCGGCTGCACGGTGAACAACGGGCTGGTGACCACCACAAACAAGTACAACATGCCCTGAGCGTTGCGTTTGGCTGGCACGTGCCTCCAATAGATTTTACGGGCTGTCCTTGGCCGGTGGCCGGATGAAATAATAACGCCTGCCTTCGCGTTGCGAGTCATAAACGGCGCGGTCCACGTAAACGCGGTAAACCTTGTCGTGTTCTGTCGGCACGCGCACCCGCAGCACGTATGCACCCGCGATCTCGCGGCTCTTGACCCCGCCCCGGCCCACGGTGACCTGCGTTTCCGGCTGCGAGACGAACTCCTTCGCCACGATGATCCCCTCCACCCCGCCGCTGGCCCCGGCCTGGCGGTTAAGTGCAAGGATCGCGTAGATCACGAACGCGAGCACCGCCAGCCCCGCCCCCACCGCGATCAGCGTGTCGCGCAGGCGCATGTCGGGAACGACGCGGCGGCTGACGGGGGGCGCGGTGCCGCTCATGCCGGTTGATTGGTTTCGACCTTGGCGGACGTGGCAGGGGCGACCACCGAATCAGGTGCGCGCGGTCCATCCGCCTCGCCCCCCTCTAACGCCGCGTTCTCCGTGCGTTGCTCCTCGTCCTGCAACGCGGCGGCGGACGCCACCGACAACGGAACCAGGTGCCGCCCGCGCCCGCTCTTTTCCCAGATGTACCGGCGCAGCAGCACCTTGATCGTCGCCGACAGCGGCACCGCCAAAATCGCCCCGATGGGACCGTTGAGCAGCAGCGACCAGCCGAACACGGACAAGATCACTGTCACCGGATGCAATCCCACGGAATCGCCCACGATTTTGGGCGCGATGATCGTGCTCTCCAGCGTCTGCGCGAGAAACATGATGCCTACCACCAGCGTCGGGTGCCACCAGTCGCCGTATTGCACCACGGCGATCAGCACCGCCGGGATATAGCACAAAATAAAGCCGAGGTAGGGCACGAACGTCAGCACCACGACCAACAGCCCGATGACGAAGCTGAAATCGAGGTGCACGAAGAACGCCAGGCAACTGCCGATGATGATGCCGTCGATGGTGCTCACGATGAGCTGCCCCCGGAAGAACGCCACGAGGTAGCCGTTGATCTCCAACAAGACGCTGACGACCTCCTTCTTGAAGGGCGAGTCACGGATGGGTAGATACTCGTTCCAGTGGCGCGCGATGTTGTGCGCCTCCACGAGCAGGAAGAACAGATAAACGGGGATGATGATGGCATCGACGAGCAGCGCGGCGAAGCTGAACCCCTTGAGCAACAGGTGGAGCAGGCTGTCGAGCAGCGCGGGCAGGCGCGCCTCCAGCGTGGGGAGCTGTTTCTGGAGGTAGTTGCGGATGCCGTGCGGCGCGAGCAGTTCCTTGACGGTCGGCTTCGCCTCGTCGGGTTTGGCCTGGGTTTCCTTCTGCGCAGCGGCGGCCAGGGCGGCGGCGTGCTCGTCGTCGAGTTGCGAGCCACCTTGCGCGGCGGCCACCGCGTCGGCGGTGCCTTCGCCGTCCGGCGGCGGGCTGGCCTCGGGCATCGGCGTGGCCGCAGGAGCGGGCGAGAGGTAGGCTTGCTCGGGCGGGGCCGCCGCCGGGTCGGACGAGGCGTCGGGCGCGGGGCTGGAACTCGGGAACAGGCTATTGAGCTTGTCGAACTTCTCCTCGGACACGTCGAGCAGGTGCGTGAGCCGTGTCTGCGCCTTCTGCGTGTAAGCGGGCAGCCCACCGATCATGTTGACCGTGGAATTGTAGAGCCTTGGCACCACCAGCGCGCCCACCAGTGTCAGCATCAGGAGCACGATGGCGAAGACCACGATCACCGCCCAGGTCCGCGAGAGCCGGGTGCGCGCGGTGAGCATCCGCACGATGGGATTGAGCAAAAACGCCAGCACCGCCGCGATGGCGAAGGGAATCAGCACGGGCTGGAGAAACCCGACGGCCTGCCCGAGCAGGGAGATCGATTCGATGGCCACGACCGCCCCCACGGCGATGGCGAGGTACGTGGCGACGGTCCAGAGGACGCGGCGCTGCCAGGCGGTGGGGTAGTGGGTCATGGCGGGCGGCGAGGCGGCTGCGCCGCGTTGCGGGTTACGGTGCGACTACGCCGTGTTGGGAATCTGAAAGGTTGAAGGTTGCCTATCAATCGCACGGTTTGCGGGCCGCGCACCTGCATCTGCGTTGTCTGCGTTATCTGCGTTATCCTGCGTGATCTTTTTCTAATTTTCCGCATTTTTTCCAACGCAGCGCAGCCGCCTCGCAACCCGCCACGCGCCCCCGTCGCCCTATACCCCCGAAAACGCTCCGAACCCGCCGTCGATGGACAGGATGCTGCCCGTGACGAAGCTCGACGCATCCGCCAGCAGGTAGTGGATCGCGCCGTGCAGTTCCGCCGCCTGTCCGAACCGCCCAAACGGTGTGTTGCGCACGATGGTGTTGCCGCGATCCGTCAGCGAGCCGTCCTCGTTCGTCAGCAAACGCCGGTTCTGCTCGCCCAGGAAAAACCCGGGCAGCACGGCGTTGACGCGGATCTTGCCCTGCGTGCGGCGGCCCAGATCGACCGCCAGCCAGCGGGTAAAGTTTTCCACGCCCGCCTTGGCCGCGCTGTAGCCGACCACCCGCGTGATGGCCTGCGGCGCGCTGGCCGACGAAAAATTGACCACCGACCCGCGCGCTCCTTCGAGCATCGGCGGCGTGAACACCAGCGAGGGCAGCACGGTGCCGTGCAGGTTCAGATCGACGACCTCGCGGAACGCCGCGAAGTCCAGGTCGGCAAAGGTCTTGTCGGGCGCGATGGTAGCCCCGGCCTGATTGCCGCCCGCGCCGTTGAGCAGCCCGTCGATGCGCCCCCAGCGTGCGAGGATCGAGTCGCGGGCGCGCTCCAGCGCGGGCCGGTCGAGCACGTCCGCCACCACGCCCAGGCACTGCGCACCGGGCGTCGTCTCACGGCAGCGGGCAAGCGCGGCGTCGAGCTTGTCCTGCGTGCGCCCGAAATACACGACCCGTGCGCCCTGCGCGGCGAGGTAGTCGGCCGCGCTCCCGGCGAGCGCCCCGGTCGCGCCGGTGACGAGGATGACGCGGTCGGTCAGATCGAAGAGGGCGCTGGGGGAGTTCATGGGCACGGGGGACAGAAGCACCGGCCGGCGTGTGGTGCTACAAACGATGGTTGCTGATTCCATTGCTTGGCTCGTCCACGGGGCTCTGCCGCCGTTCAAACAGGGTCCGGTGTCGATTCCAACGCGTTGACGCGGGTGGATGCAGAGGCCGGGAGCAGCGTCGCACTCGGCGGGCTCCTCCTTTCTGTTGAGTGATCCATGACTTTTTCGCGCCGCCAGACGATCTGCCATTTTGTGTTCATGGGCATGCAGCGTGCTCATGATTACATGGCTGTCCGTGCTCCCCGGCCTCCTGACCTTCCAGCTCCAACTTTTTCTTCATGCTCACTTTCCACCGCTTCCGCCTGCTTGGTCTCTTTGCTGGATTGATCTGGGGAGCCTGCCTGTCCTCCACACAGGCCGCCTTCAGTCTGGGCACGGTGTCCGTGGATTTCAATACCGCTCCCTTCCGAAACGCCGGTCCCAACGCCGTGGTGGCTCCCGGCACCTGGAACGAGGTCGATGCCTCCAATCCCATCAACACTGCGGGCGTGGCGTTGAACCTTTCGACCGGCGCGGCGAGCGGCGTCACCATGACCTTCTCCGCCCCCGGCTCCTACAACGCCACCCTCAGCACGACCCAAGCGGCGAATAGCCCGAACGTCGGTCTGCTGAGCGACTATCTGTTCACCGGCAGCACGACCCAGGCTGCCACGGTGACCTTAACCGGCCTAGTGACCGGCACGCAGTACGACCTCTACCTTTACAGCGCCGCTGACCTCAACGGTCGGGTCACAAACTTCTCGGTCAACGAGGTGGCGATGAGTGCGACGTTTGCCGAGGCAGACACCACCTTCGTCAACGGCCACAACTACGTGCGGTACGCGGCGATCTCGCCGACGGCGGGCGGCTCACTTACCATTTCTTTCACCGCTGGAAATGGCGAGGGCGACCTGAACGGCTTTCAACTGGTCGCGGTGCCCGAGCCGGCTACCTGGCTGGGTGGAGTTGGTTTGGCAGGCGTGGCGGGATTGATGGTGCGCCGCCGCCTGGTGCAGGGGTAGACCTAGCCTCTCGTCTGGCCACAGAATAAAGTCTACAGGTTCTCAGGACCAGACGTCTCAGTCAGAAACGGTGGTTTCGCGAGATCTCTTACATTGGTTTCTCGGAAGGATGGCGTCGGCTCCTTTTCCGCTCGTAGCAATGACGGTCTCGGTCCAAACTGGCGCGGACACATTCCCGCCCTTTCTCACTGGCACGCCCCGCCCTCCTCCGCTATATTCGGGTTTTACCCTCCTCGCCCGCGTCCGTCATGGCCCTGTTCAAAACCGAAAGCCGCATCCAGATCGTCGGTTTCTTCTTTCTCCTGGGCATCAGCGCAATCATCGGCAAGCTCTGGTGGGTTCAGGTCGTCAAAAACGACTTCTATAAACAAAAGATCCACGGCTCGGGCGAGGTGACCGTCCGCATCCCCAGCGTCCGGGGCGAAATCCGCGATAAAAACGGGATCGCCCTCGTGCGCAACCGGCCCAGCTATTCCGTCGATTTCATGCTCGACGACATGGTCAAGGGCTACAAGCAGGCCTTCGGTGCCCGGCAGGTGCCCAAGATGCGGCGCGTCTATACGGTCAAGGGCGTCTACCAGGAGTCCAACGAGCCGGACGTGGCCCGGATCATCCGCGAAACCGTTCTGCCCCGCTTCCAGCAACTCGGCCTGAAGGAGGAAATCAGCGACAAGCAGATTCAGAAGCACTACCGCACGGACACCCTCGTGCCCTTCACCTACATGGAGGACATCGACTACGAGGAAATGGCCAAGCTCACCGAGCACGACCTCGGCCTGCCCGGCGTGGACGTGCCCAGCCTGCGCTCCGTGCGCGAGTATCCCTACGGCGCGCTGGCCGCCCACATCCTCGGCTACGTCGGCCAGGAGAACGACGTGGACGAGGAGGAGGCCAGGAAGTTCACCTACTACCAGCCCGACGTGGACGGCAAGAACAACGTCGAGCAGGCGATGGACAAGTGGCTGCGCGGTCAGTCTGGCACGCGCTTCGTCAAGAAGAACGCCAAGGGCGTCATCGAGGGCGATAGCGGCGTCCGTCCGCCCGTCGCCGGCGACGACGTGTACCTGACCATCGACGCCCGCGTCCAGACCATCGCGGAGAACGCCCTGCGCGTCGTGGGACGGGGCGCGGCGGTGGTCGTCGATCCCTCCAACGGCAACGTCTTGGCCATGGCCAGCGTGCCGTCGTTCGACCCGAACACTTTCATCCCCAGCATTTCCAGCGAGGACTGGACCAAGCTCATCAAGGACGACACCAACCCGCTGACCAACCGCGCCATCCTCTCCTACGCGCCCGGCAGCACCTTCAAGACCGTCACGGGCTTCGCGGGCCTGTTGATGGGCAAGGTGAACAACAAGTACACCTGCTCGGGCGGCGTGACCTACGGCGGGCGCTACATGCACTGCTGGATCGGCCAGAAGGGCGGCAGCCACGGCACGCTCGACCTGGAAGGCGGCATCAAGAACTCCTGCAACGCGTACTTTTTCCAGTATGGCAACGCCGCCGGGGTCGACGCCATCGACAAGGTGGCCAGCCTGCTCGGCTTCGGCGAGAAGACGGGCCTGCCGCTCTCCAACGAGGCCCCCGGCATTCTCCCGGGCAAGGAGTGGTTTGCCATCCACAACCCGCGCGAACGCTGGAGCGAGGCGCACACCGCCAACCTTTCCATCGGCCAGGGTTTCGTGCAGGCCAGCCCGGTGCAGATCGCCATGCTCGGCGCCACCATCGCCAACGGCGGGGTTTGTTATTACCCGCGCCTGATCGACCGCGTGGTCGATCACAACGGTCAGGACGCCGTCGATCCCGACACCGGCAAGCTCGTGGCCGCCGGGCCGCGCGTGCGCTCCAACCTCGCGGATATCGGCCTCAAGTCCGACCAGATCGAGCACATCCGCCATGGCATGTGGCGCGTGGTCAACGACCCGGGTGGCACCGCGCCCAAGGCCAAGCTCAAGGGCATCGACGTGGCGGGCAAGACGGGCACCGCGCAGTTCTGGCGCAACGGCGTCTCGGATAACCACACTTGGTTTATGAGTTTCGCGCCCTACGACAAGCCGCGGCTCGCTGTGGTCGTGTTCATCCAGGGAGCCAAGGGCGGCGGCGTCACGGCGGCCCCGATTGCCTCGCGCATCATCGAGGAAACCCTGGCGCTGGAAGACGGTAAGAAACAAATCGAGGTCAAGTCGCTCGAACCCGCCCGGGGCAGTTTCGCGTTCATCAACGCGGTCGATTTCAAGGACGGCGTGGCCTCCGTCCAGACCGCTGCCACTTCCGACGACGCCACGAAGGGCAAGCTGACGACGCACACCATCGAGCCCGAGGACGAGGAAACCCCTCTGGCCGAGAACGAGAGCGACGCCCCCGCTGACGCCAAGACCAAGAATTCCGACCATGACCGCGTGGACACCGCCGCGCCGAAGGTCCGCGAAAAATCAGACAAAACGAACAATTCCACCGGTCAGGCGGCTTCCGCGGGTACGGAAGCCAGCGACACCCCGTTGATGAAGTCGATGCGGAAGTTCTTTCGCCGCGACAACTCAGGCGGCGGCGGTGACGACGACCAGGATCTCCAGGCTCAACAGAAAACCTTACGTAAACAACAAAAAGCTCAACAAAAACAACAGCAAGCCGCTTCCAGCCAGCCGCCCCCGGCACAACAGCAGCCACCTCCCAAGCGCAAGAAATTCCTGGGATTATTCTAGGTGGATCGCGACCTCCGGGCGCGATGGCAAACCCAAGCAGCGAAGCTGCCTAGCGGTCTGGAACTGCGCGCCAATGGTCCAGGCGGCTGCGCCGCGGGGGTACACATCGCGCCCGGAGGTCGCGATCCACCGGCGCTTTCTCCGTGCAGTTGCACTCCGCTCAGAACCGGCGCACCTCTTTAGATTGGCTATTTCCCACTTCTCCTTTCCGCCTTCTGCCTTCCCACTTTCCTCCGTGCCAACCCTTTCCCCTTCCCTTTCTGAAACTTTTGAAGAATTCTTCACCCCCTTTCTGTCCATGATCGAAAAAGTTAAACGCATCCTCGGCCTCTCGAAAAAGCGTGCCAACAATCTCCTGCTCATCAACGTCGAAAAATTAGAACGCCGCGTCGCCCTCCTGGAGGACGGCGTGCTGGAGGAATACACCGTCGAGCGCGTCAGCGACCGCAACATCGTCGGCGGTATCTTCAAGGGCCGCGTCAAGAACATCGAACCCGGCCTGAAGGCGATGTTTGTGGACATCGGCTACGAAAAGAATGCTTTCCTGCACTTCTGGGACGCGCTGCCCGGTTTGGACGAATCCAAGTTCGAGAAGATTGACCGCCACGAGGGCAAGGGCAGCCGGGGCGGCAGCCGCCAGCCTCAAGCCAAGAAGCCGACCAGCAAGGACATTCCCACGCTTTACCCCGTCGGCAGCGAGGTCCTGGTGCAGGTCACCAAGGGTCCCATCGGCACCAAGGGTCCGCGCGTCACGACAAACCTTTCCCTGGCCGGGCGTTTCCTGGTCCTGATGCCCTACAGCGACCAGAGCGGCATCAGCAAAAAGATCGAGGACCCCAAGGAGCGCGACCGCCTGCGCAAGATCCTCCGCGCGCTCGACATCCCGGACGGCATGGGCGTCATCATGCGTACGGCGGGCGAGGGTCAGCGCGCCCGGTTCTTCGTGCGCGATTTGAGTATTCTGATCGAACAGTGGAACGACATTGAAGAGGGCAAAGCCACCAAGCACGCCCCGGCTTGTTTGTTCGAGGAGCCTGACCTCATCGACCGCACCGTGCGCGATTTCCTCACCGACGAGGTGGACAAAGTGGTCTGCGACGACGCGGCGAGCGTCGAGCACATGAAGGAATTGGTCGGCCAGATTTCGAGCCGTTCCAAGGGCCGGATCGAGCATCACTCCGACCACGCGCCGATTTTCGAGCGGTACAACGTCCAGCGTCAGATCGACGACGCTTTCCACCGGCAGGTGTGGCTGAAGTGCGGCGGTTACATCGTGTTCGACGAGACAGAAGCGCTCATCGCCATCGACGTGAACACGGGCCGCAACAAAGGCAGCAAGGACATGGACAAGACCATCCTGCAAACCAACCTGGAAGCGGCGGACGAGATCGCGCGCCAGATGCGGCTGCGCAACGTGGGCGGTCTGATCATCGGCGATTTTATCGACATGAAGAGCCGCAAGGATCAGCAGGCGGTGTACGACCGGATGCGCGACCGGCTCAAGCGCGACAAATCCAAAACTCACGTCCTGCCGCTGTCTTCGATGGGCCTGATGGAAATGACCCGCCAGCGCGCCCAGGAAAGCCTGAGCAGCAGCGTGTACGCGCCCTGCCCGTACTGCCAGGGGCGCGGCAAGGTCAAAAGCAGCATGAGCATGAGCGTGGAGCTACAACGCGCGCTCAACGCCATCATGCGCAAGCATTTGGATCAGGTGCACGAGTTCAAGGTGACCGTCCACCCGGAAGTGCTCCAGCGTCTGCGCACGGAAGACGAGGAGCTGTTGGTGGAGTTGGAACGCCGTTACGAGGGCCGCTTGATCTTCCGCGCGGACGGAGCGTTCCACCACGAGAAGTTCATGGTTCAAGACGCGGCGACGAACAACGAATTGAAGGCCTAAAGGTAGGGAGGTCTCTCCGAGACCTTCCCTGACTTCCTCTGGATAGGTCGGTGACGGGCCTGTGCCTGCGGCGCGAATTAGGGAAGGTCTCGGAGAGACCTCCCTACCTCGTTCACGAGTACCGCACGTTGACCCCCGACCCGAGTTCGTAGCTCAGCGCCGTCTGCTCGCCGACGTGCGGCGCGAGCACTTCTGCCAGAAACCGCTCGTACACCGGCGTGGCGTGCCCGTCGGACATCTTAGCCATCGACTCGAAGTCCGCCGCGAAAAAGAAGCCCCAGTCATTGCTCATCTCGATGCGCTTACCGCACTGAATGGCACGCACTTCCGCAATCTTGAGCAACCGGATGCGCGTCTGGCGCATGATCCACTCCACCTGCTCGTCCTCCACGCCGGGCAGGAGTTTACACAGGACAAGGTGATGAACCATATCGGAGGCGGATTACTTAACCGCCGCCGGGGCGCTTTTCAAGCCGCCGGTCCCACCGAGCCGCTAATTTTTCCAGTTCAGCACGCCTTTTTTCAGGGCGTACAGGTATCCCACAGTCAGGATGCCCACGAAGCTAAACATGCTGAAGAAAATCGTCTTACCCTCGCGGATCATGTCCTTGTAGACCAAAGCCCACGGGTACATGAAAACGATTTCCAAATCGAACAGGATGAACAACATCGCCACCAAGTAGAACTTCACGCTGAAGCGCGGCTGCGAGTTACCAATGGGTAACATGCCGCACTCGTAGGCGGTGTCCTTGACGGCGTTGCGCCGACCCGCCTTCCCCAAGATCACGCTGACGATCAAGGCCGAAGCGGCAAACCCCACGGCGACAATGGCCTGGAGCAAGATCGGCAGATAATCACGAATCATACGGGAAAAGCAGGTCGGGTTACTGCAACAAAGGTTGACCGGGCGACGACTAGCCCGCCACGGGGACGGCGGCAGCCACGACGGGAGCTACCACCACCGCGCTGGCGGCGATGGGCGGAGGCACGGTCGGGATCGCGTTGGCGAGCGAGGGCAAACCTTTGTACTTTTTGAGGACTTTTTTGACCATGCCACGGGAAACGAGGGTCTGCAGTTTCTCGTAGGCGCGCAAACGCAGCATCTCCTCCCCGCCGCTTGCGGCGTTACGGGCACGCAAATTGCTGTGGACTAGATCGAATAATTCCTTGAACTCGTAAGAGTTTTTCGAGGAAAGTACCGCGACAAGTTCTTCGGTGACGAGGTCGGGGAGACGTCGGGAAAATGCATTTTTCTTAGTCATGGCCATAGTGGAGTCTCAATATACCACAGGCCGCCCGGAAGCGTAGCGTTATTTTTTACCCCGCCCCGGTTTCTCCTCTGAAAAATTATTGCATCCGAGGGTTTTATGAAACGATAGCAAAAGCAGCTTTCGGACTTTCTCGACCCGACGAAGCACTTTGCCTTCCCTACGGCGTCGCGGCGGGCGTGGTGTCCGGGGAGGCCCCGGGCGTGGGTTCCGGCGTTTCGTCCGGGGCGTCTTCATCCCCCGGTGATTTGCCGAGCACCCCGCCGAACTGTTTCTGCAACATCGGCAGCGCCGCCGCGCCGGCCGTTACCCCCAGGCCCGCCCCGGCCTGGATGAAGGTCACGGGTCCGGTGGATTCCACCAGCACGCCTTGGTCTTCGAGGCGCTGGGAATACACGATGGGCGACAGATGCTTGGAAATCACCTCTGCGTCGGGCAGCTTGCGCAGGTCCACGTAGTCGCCCGCCTGCGGGTACATCAGGCTGCTGAGCGCGGCCATCGGCTTGAGCGTGCCATAGGCCCGCTCGAAAAGGGCCTTGGCGTCGAGGTAGCCGAACCCGGCGTTGCCCTTGACGACCGTGGCAACGCTGTCCTTGTAGGGCTGGCTAGTCGTGAAATTCGCGCCGCCCGCCTTTTCGCGCTCTGCCGCCGCGCGCACGCCCGCCTCACTCCCGGCGAACACGAGATGCTTGTCCGTCACGGCGAAGGCCGGGGACACCAGCGGCATCGACGGCAGCGAGAGAATATGCAGCGTCAGGCCATCCGCCTGCGCCGTGCGCCATTGGCCCATGTCCGCCAGCGCCACGGCGAGGCTGTCGGCGAGCTGGTCCGCCACCTTTTTGTCGCGCACGTCCAAGTGCGCGAGGAGGCTCGGCTGGCTGCCACCCGCGGGCCAGTCGAGCAGCAAGCCGCCCTCGTTGCCGAACGCGGCGCGGAATTTCTCCAGGGTGATCCCCTGCTGCTCGAAGCCTTTGAAAAAGGCTCGGTAGGTGTCCAGGCCGGGCGTGCCGGGTGCGCCCGTGGGCGAAGTGACCGCCGGGTCGAGGTGATCAGGAATGTTGAGCAGGCTGGCGAAGTAAAGCACCGTGTCTGTGGAAGAGAGCGGCAGCCCGCTCAGCGCCAGGGTCCCCGGCGCGCGCTTGTAGCCGGGCGCGAGCAGGTAAACCGTGTCGCGCAACTTGCCCTGGTCGATGGACGTGGTCGCGCCGACCGCCCGGATCTTTTCGGCCTCCGCGCGTTGCGCCGGGTCGACGGTCTGGCCGGAAGCCGTCACCAGATCATAAACCTTGGTGAAAAACGGACGCGGACGGGCGAACAGGAGCGTGGCGTGGTCCGAGGGCAGCTTGGCGCTGACGGTCTGGAAATCCGTGTCCTTGTCGAGCGTGGTGGCGTCGCCGCCGGCGGGCGCGCGGCCATCCAGGCGGTCAAGGGTGGTTTTGAGCAGGACAAGGTCGTTGGCAACGAGGTATTGCTGCCCGGCATACACGGAGGTCAGGGCATTGCCCTCGCCCGCGTCGAACGATTCGATGGCGTGGCCCTGGTAATTGATCAAATCCGCCTTCCCGGCGGGAAACTTCTGGCGGACGGCACTCTTGGGTTCGGCGAGCAGCTTGTCCACCTCGGCAGAAGGGCCGTCGAAGCGGAATCCGGCGACAAAGCGCGGCTGGTTGGTCTTTTCGTCAAGGCTGGCGAGCGCGACAAAGAGGTTTCTGGGATTCAATCGCCAGAGCCGTACTAGGTCGTCGTTAAATTTCTTGTCGTAGGCGGGCAGTTTGGAGAGCGGCTTACCGAGGAACGCCTGGACCTGGGGCTCCGTCCAGATTTTGTAGAGGTCGGTGGTTTTCCATTGTTCGGCGGTGTGGCCGGGGTCGGGCAGGGCCAGCAGCAGGAGCGTGCTGGCGGGCAGGTAGCCGGCGGCGGCGCTGGCGGCCCGGGCGTCGAGCTTGGGCTTTTGGAAGAAGTAAACCGAGGTCCCGGCGGCGAGCGCCAGAACGATCAGGACGACGGGCAGGATTTTCTTCATGGCGCAAGGAAAAAGACAGGAAAGGCGTGGGCACCCTCGACCGGGGGGCGGGTGGCGTCAACGGAAGGCGGAACGCGGAAGTGGGAAAGCGGAAAGTTGCTGGATGTGAGTTGTGCATTGCGGGTTATGCGCCCAAAGGGAGCGCCTGAAAAGGACAGGTTGTCCTGCCATGGCGCTCATTGATGAATTAGCGTGGGAAGGTTCTCCAGCTCACAAGACCCGCCCAGGATGACAGCTTTTCTCCAGAGGACGAGGCGTCAGCCCACCACCCCACCACCCACATCCACATTCCGCCTTCCGCTGTACTTGCGCCCGGACCGTGCTTACACTCTCGAATGGACATCGAAGAATACACTCCTGACAAACACACCCTCCACGTGCTATCCGACCTCAGCCTCGCGCTCGGATTTGCCTCCATCCTGCTCTCCATCGCCACTTGGTTCAGCGCCAAGAAAGATGACAGTGCCCACGGCGAACGCTTTGGCATCTTCATCGGCCTCTGGGTGCCAAGCTTTTTTATCCTTTCCAATCGTTTGTCCCGCAAGGCTGACGAACTTTAATAACCAAACCCTCGCGTAGCAGCGCGCCGTTCGATCCGCGTGATGTCCCGACGCATCGGCGGCGCTCTGCTGCAACTCTCTTGACCTCGCCGGGGAGAGAACCCACACTGCTTTCCCGGCGAACAACCCGACCCGTCCGATCTTTCCGTGATCACGTTTCTCCAAGGCGTTTTAAGCGAATCGCTGCCGAATCAGATCGTGGTGGATGTCGGCGGGGTCGGCTATCAGGTGTTCATCCCGCTTTCCAGCTACGACCGGTTGCCCGCCGTCGGCGCGCCGGTCAAGGTGCTGACCCATTTGCAGGTGCGCGAGGATGCGCACATTCTTTACGGCTTCATCAGCGTGGCCGAGCGCGACCTGTTCCGGCTGCTGGTCAACAACGTCAGCGGCATCGGGCCGAAGATCGCGCTGGCCGTGCTCAGCGGCATGAACGTGACCATGTTCAAAGCGGCGGTCGTATCGAGTGACATTGCCGCGCTCTCAAAAATCAGCGGCGTCGGCAAGAAGACCGCCGAACGCATCGTGCTGGAGTTGCGCGACAAGGTGGGTGTCGCCGCGACGTGGGAAGCCGCCAGCAGTGCCCACGCGCCCGGACCGGAGGAAACCGCCATCAGCGACGCTGTGCTGGCGCTGATCTCACTCGGTTACAAGCAGGTGGACGCGCACAAGGCCATCAAGCAGGTTCACAAAAGCGGCGATTTGCCCAAGGCCGAGGACCTCGTGCGGTTGGCGCTCAAGATTTTGATGTGAGCACGGCGGACGACACGAAGGTGGATCGTGACCTCCGGGCACGATGGGTTATACAGCGGCGCAGCCGCCCAAGCCCATTACGCGTTACCCGGACGGTTTGGCAGCTTCGCTGTTTGGTTTTGCCATCGCGCCCGGAGGTCGCGATCCACCTTGAGACGGACACCCGCCGCTCGCCGCACGATTCCATGATCCTGAGATGACGATGATCTCCCAGCCGGGCAACGATCTGGAACGCGTGCGAGCCGTGCGCGATGCCTTCCCCAAGGAAGGGTTATTCGCCGAGAAAGAATGGCTGTTGTCGCCCCGCGCGTTCGCACTGAGCAACGCCTTTGTCGATGAACTGGAGCGGCTCGGCTACCGGTTGCACCTGTTCGTCCGGGCGTGCAACCTCCTCTATCAGCTCAGCGTCAAAGGCAAGCAACCGGCCTGGATCGCCGAGTACCTCGACAAGGGCAAGCCGCCGGAATTGGTCGCGCTGTCGCGGGAGCGCATCTTCCGCGACGAGGTCGCGCGCATCATCCGCCCGGATCTCATCCCGACCGAAAAAGGCGCGACCATCGCCGAACTCGACAGCGTGCCCGGCGGTGTTGGGCTGACGGCGTGGTTCAACCGGACGTACAGCGCGTTGGGCGACGACGTGGTGGGCGGCGCGAACGGGATGCTCGACGGGTTCGCGTCGATCTTCCCCGGCGGCGACATCGTCGTCAGCGACGAGGCCGGGACGTATCGGCCCGAAATGGTGTGGCTGGCGGAACAGCTCAACGGGCGCAACCCGGCGAAGGGCTGGCAGGTCGTCGGGACCGCGCAGGAGCCGCTGCACACCGATTTCGAGGTGGCGCGCCGGGCCGGGCAACCGCTCAACGTGTACCGGTTTTTCGAGCATTTCGACCTGCCGAACGTCGAGGCCGCGCCGTGGCTGATAAACTGCGCGCGCGCGGGCGGGGTGAAAGTGACACCGCCGTTCAAGCCGTACATGGAAGAGAAGATGTGGTTCGCGCTGTTCTGGACGCGGCCCCTGCGGAACTTCTGGCGGCGTGAACTCGGCGAGCGGCATTGGCTCAAGTTACAACAGGTAATTCCGTACACCTGGATCATCGACCCCGCGCCGCTGCCGCATCAAGCGGTGGTCGCCGGACTGGAGATCAACGACTGGCGCGAGCTGGGGGCGTTCAGCCAGAAACAGCGCGAGTTGATTTTGAAAATTAGCGGGTATTCGGAACTGGCTTGGGGCAGCCGGGGAGTCGATTTGGCGCAGGATTTGTCGCAGGCGGAATGGGCGCGGGCGGTGGAGCGGGCGCTGGAGATGTTCCCGAACCATCCGATGCTCTTGCAGCGGTTCCACAAGGGGCGATTGGTCGAGCATCCGTTCCTGGACCCAGCCAGCGGGGAGATCGAGACGCTGCGGGGCCGGGTGAGGCTGTGTCCGTATTATTTCCTGAGCGAGAACAAGGCGGAACTAAAGGGCGTGTTGGCGACGGTGTGTCCGGCGGACAAGAAACTGCTGCACGGCATGAGGGACGCGGTCATCGTGCCATGCCGGGTGGATGATGAAGTAGGGTTAACGTAAAACTTTTACGCCAGACACACCCGCAGGCCGCGCTCGATGTCCGTCGCGTTGAGCTTCTTGCCGATGAATACCAACTGACTCCCCCGCACCTCGCCAGGGTTCCACGCGCGATCCCAGAAGATGTGAAACCGGTTGTTAACCCCGTGGAACAACGCGCGGCGGTCCTGGCCTTTCAACGATACAAAACCTTTCGAGCGATAAACTTTTTCTTTCTCGCTCAGGCGCTGCACGAACTTCTCAAAACGTTCCACGTCGAACGGCTGCTCGAACGCGAACGAGTGGCTCGTGATATCGTGGTGATGCTTGCCGCTCCCCTTCATTTCGTTGAGAAAATCGGCGTCCACAGCCAGCTTTTTCTCCACGTCAAAGGCGTGAATGTCCAGTAACTCGGCCAGGGGGGCCTCGCTCTGCTTCGTACGCAAAATGCGCGTGTGCGGGTTGAGCGCGCGGATCTTCTCGCTGACGCGCCCGAGGTGCGCCTCGTCCACGAGATCAGTCTTGTTGAGCAACACAAAGTCGGCCATCGCAATCTGCTCGGTGGCAACCTCTGTTTCATCCATCTGTTTGATGATCTGCTCGGCATCGACCACCGTGATGATGCCGTCGAGTTGCACGAAGCGCTGCAACGCCGGGATGTTCACAAACGTCTGCGCCACGGGGCCGGGGTCGGCGATGCCCGTCGTCTCGATCAGGATGTAGTCGAACCCGCCCTTTTTGAGGAGCTTTTGGATGCCTAGGACGAGGTCCTTGCGCACGGTGCAGCAAATGCAGCCGTTGCTCATCTCGACGATCTCGTCGCGCTGGTTTTCGACGAGTTGGCCGTCGATGCCGATCTTGCCGACCTCGTTGACGATGACGGCAAATTTGTACTGGCTCTGGCCCTTGAGGATGTAGTTAAGGAGCGTCGTCTTGCCCGCGCCAAGGAAGCCGGTGAGGATGCTCACCGGAATGATCTTGTGCGGGCTACTGGTAGTGGGTTCCGGCATGGCAGGAGAAAATAGGGATTTGCTCTATACCATAACCCGGCCCGCGCAGTTGCCAACTCCGCAGGTAGGGACGGCGGTTTTTCGCCGTCCGTGATTGTCTAAGCTAGGCCGTGACCGGCCTGCGCCTGCGGGGCAAACAGAAATGGCCTCGGAGAGTCCTCCCTACCTCACGCTTTTCTGAGCAGCGGCAGGCCCGTCTTGACGTTCTCCGCCAACTGGTAGCCCTTGGGGATGCCGTCCAAGACGCCATCTTTCGCCTGGGCGGCGAAAAAATAGATGGTCTGGACGTGCCCACCGCGCAACGCCTGGTCGCGCGAATGGAGGAAATAGGTTTTGCCGGATTTCTTGCTCTGAACGCTGTATGCCATGTGAAGGGTTTCTCCTTATCGAGAAACCTCCAAAGCAGGACGCGCGCCCGGTAAGAAGTCAGAAGTCAGAAAACTCGTCTCCGGACTCCTGAGTTCTCACTTCACTCTTCTGACTTAAAGAAGGCCCGCTTTTTTAAGCGTGGCGTGCGCGCCGTTCTTGGCGACCGTCTTGAGCGCGCGGGCGGTCAGTTTCACCTTGATGAAACGGTTGAGTTCCGGCACCCAGAGGCGGCGTTCCTTCAGGTTGGGCGTGAAGGTGCGCTTGGTGTTGGCGGTGACGTGCTGGCCAATGCCGCCTTTTTTCTTCGCTAGACCGCGGCGGTGAATAACGTGGCCGCGGGAAACGTGCGCGCCGGTGATCGAGCAAACTTTCGACATAAAAAGGGATGGCTGGTGGTTTTGGGAACGTGGAAAGTGCCGCTGGTTGGCAGGGAGGTCAAGCCTTTTTCGTGGAGACATTTTCTCACGAATGAGATTTAGATGGCTAGCGGTTTTGAGAAACCAATGCCCAACATTTCAGGAAACCGGGCGCGAAATCCTCTGGATGAGTTGCCGTCCATTCGTTGACCGTTGTCACCGGGAAGAAGCCGCCCCATTCGATTTCCGCCGCCGGGCAGCGAAACGGGCCATCGTGCCGGAGCCGGAAGACGTGGACGAATTCCCAGCCAGTGTGCCCGGTGGCGGGGAGTTGGCCCGCGAGTTCCAACGGTGAGACGGCCACGGCGGCAGGCGGGAGGCCGAGTTCCTCGGTCAGTTCGCGCCGGGCGGCGGCGAGGTAGGTTTCGCCCGTGTCGAGGTGGCCCGCCGCGCTGCTGTCCCATTTGCCGGGGTGCTTGTCCTTCCAGGGAGATCGCTTTTGGAGGAAGACCTCGCCTTGCGCGTTGAAAACGAGGATATGGACCGCCCGGTGCCAGAGGTCCCGGGCGTGGACCTCGCCGCGCGGGGCCGTGCCGATAATCCGGTCGTCGGCGTCCACCACGTCGAAAATTTCGCCTTGGCTGTCCTGCGCGGCGGCGGGCTGGACCGGTTGGACGTGGTTCGCCAGACCGATCCACTGGAGAAGGGTCAATTCCTCGCCGCGAGTGTTTTCGCCGAAGCCGAGCGCGGCGGCCAGTTCGGCCCAGCGGGTTTCGGACGGGTCGGGCAGCAGATCGCGCAGGAGCTTGCGGAGTTGTTTGCGGCGTTGCGCGAAACCGGCGCGGACGAGCGTTTCGAAGGTCTGCACGTCGCAGGGCGGCAGTTCGCCGGGGTCGCGCAGGGTCAGGCCGATGAGCGCGCTGTCCACCTTCGGCTCGGGCAGGAAGACGGTGGCAGGAAGGGTGCGCAGAAGCTTGACGCGCCAGCGCCGCCCGATGACCAAGCTCAGAATGCCGTAGTCCTTGGTGCCGGGCGCGGCGGCGGCGATGCGCTCGGCCAATTCGCGTTGCAGCAGGAACACCGCGCGCGAAGTCGGCACGGCGGGCGACAGGAAGTGGAACAGCAGCGGCGTCGAGACGTAATAAGGCAGGTTGCCGAAGACCTTGACCGGGCGGCGCGGCCAGAGGGTGCGCGGGTCGAAGTCCAGCGCGTCGGTGTGGTCGATGCGGAAGCGCGGGTCGGCGGCGAAGCGCGTGCGCAGGAAACCGGCGAGGCGCGCGTCTTTTTCGAGGGCGTGGACGGTCGAGCCGGTTGCGAGGGCCGCGCCGGTCAGCGCGCCGAGGCCAGGGCCGATTTCGAGCAGTTCGTCGCCGGATTGAGCGTCGAGCTGGGCGACGATCCAGCGGGCGAGGTTCTGATCGTGGAGGAAGTTCTGGCCGAGCGACTTGGACGGCGCAAGGTCGAGTTCCGCCAAGGCGGCACGGATGGCGGAGAGTTTCATGACCCGATGGTGACGCTTGGTCGAACCACTCAGCGAAGGCGTCGGAGGATAACTTCCGGATCTCGACGCGTGTCAAGAACGCCTGTCACAATTACGCCACGCGCTTCGACGGTGTAAAAGACGCCGTAAGGAAAATGAGGAACGAGCAGTCGGCGGTAGCTGCTATGAAAGCGCGTCCCGCTCGCAGGAAAACGGCGAAGCTGCTCTAAAGCCGTCTCCAAGTGGCACAGGAATACCGCCCCACGGCCCTCCTGATAACCTTCGTAGTAGTCGAATGCTTCCTGCACATCAAGGTCTGCCGAGAGGAGCAAAATCAACTCGCTCATGTGCCGCTCGCCGCGCTGCCGAGCAGGCGTGCCTTCACCGCGTCCCAGGTCGTGACTTGGGTTGGGTCCTTGTGATATTCCTCCATCCGGCGGTCGAGTTCGGCGACCAGTTCCGGGGCCACGGGTACATCCTCGGGGTGCGCAGCGAGATCGTCCCACAGTTCGGACACCAGCGCGAGCTTATCGGCGGGGGAGAGCCGTCGCAGTTCAGGATGCTGTTCGAGGATCATGCCTGGAGCATAACGACGGGCGCGTTTCTTTCAAGACCGCGTCTGCCCCGCCTCCCATTTTGCTGCCTCGTTGCCAAATCGCATCTGCGAATGAGGGAACTGCCTCTTCCTATGTCCCTTTTCCGTTCGCCACCCCCTCTTTCCCGCTGAGTGTAAAAGTTTGGGACCGAACCTTTTTCTTTTCAGATAAGTGCGCTCTCAAATGCAATGATGGTTGTGCGACGAGCCACGAAGCCTGCCAAACAGTACAACAAAGCTGTCACCCCCACGATCCCAAGGGTGCTGCGCGGCTTGTTCCAAAGCTCGCGCCCTTGGTAGTCGGTATTGAGGTAGACCACCACACGCTCGCCCGTATCTTCCGGGAGAATAACATCATCAAACCGGCGCACCGAAACTTGCGGATCATCGATCAGCTTCGGGTTCGCGGCGTAGACCTGCACAACCTCAGGCCCAATCGGGTGCCGTGCTCCTTTATAATTAGCGTTTGGCAGGAGATTGACAAGCGCCAGCAGGACAGCGCTGCAAAGCAGGACTAATGGTTGCAGGAAACGCATCGCGCCGATTTGGGTTATTTGATGGACAGCGGGTGAACGAAGGTTGCAGGAAAAGGCGAACGTCGTTTGCCTCGGAACCGGTCCGAATAATGCCCACCCACGGCTTGCGCCATGGGCGGCGGCCATACGCCCCCGCCGGGGCTGGAGAAAGGCTATCGAACACGCCGCTTAACCGACAGTAGTAATCCCGCGCCCCCTTTATTTCTTTCTGCTCTTTAGCATTTGCACGATCCCCCCGCCCTTTTGCGTGTCTTTCAGCAGCTTCCGCGCGTCTGGGAGGCTGATACCCTCAATGTAATATGCCGTGGCCGCGCGCCCGATGGCATACGTCCCCGTCGCCGCCACGAAGCCGCTGATCGCGCTGCCCGCGATGGGCAGCAACAGACGCGTCGCCGCCCTCGCCGCCGCGCGTGCGCCTTCGCGCAGCACGAGGCCCAACCCCACGTTGAGGCCCATCGTGCCAAGGAATTCCGTCGCCAGCTTGAGGCTGAGTTCGCGCCCGCTGATGTAAATGATCCCCGCCACCATCGCCACCTGGAACGTCAACAAAAACGGCAGGTCCGCCAGCGGGATCGGCTGCGCACCGAGCGCGCCGCTAATCGCCGAAACCGATTTGACCAACGTCTGCGCGATCTTCGCCTGCGCGTCGCGCGCGCCGGAAAGACGCGCCATCTCCAACCGCGCCTCGTTGGGCAGTTCCGCGACCAGCAGATGCACCAGTTGATCCACGTGGCGACGGCGGTCGCTGTCGGGGTCGTAGGTGCCGTCGAGCCGGAAACGCATGAACGTCGAAACGTCGATGGTCGGGGCCAGCGAACGGGCGATTTTCTGGCGCGAGGCCAGCGCCGTGTGCAGATCGACGCGCGCGGTTTGTAGGTCGTCCGCCGAGGCGTCTTCCTCCACCGGGTCCACGACCACTCCCAGGACGGCGGGCCGGTGGCCGTGGCGCTCCTCGGCGAAATCCAGGAAGGCTTCCAGGCGGTCGAGTTCGGCCTTGAGTTGGGCGTCGTCCGGGTCGGCGGCGGGGAAGGCGCGCAGGAACAAGCAGATGTCCGGCGCTTCCGAGGCGAGCGCCCCTTCGGTCGGCTTGGCCAGACGGACGCCGGGCGTGGTCAGGCGCGTGTCCAGCAGGCGCAGCACGCCGCGACCCAGGTGGGAGAAATCCTGCCACCCGGCGGCCTGCGGGGCGGTATCCGCCGTCGCTTCCGGCGCGAAGGGCGCGACCGGCGCGGTGAAGATCGCGTTGAAGAGACCCGCGCTGCTGGCGGCGGGGTCGCCGGTCAGAACGATGCGCGGGGCGCGCTGGCGCAGGAAGAGGTCCTTGAGCGGGGTGATCTCGTGGAGAATCGGGCGCTGCATCGAGGCGGGCAGCTTGCCGACGATGCCCTCCATTTTCTCGAAGAGGTGGAGAAAGGTCGTTTTGGTTTCCATGGGAGAAGTTGAGGAGAGTTATCCAGCGCGAGGGGGTAAGGCCATCTCGGGTGGTCGTCCTGGAGAATCCGCGCGGGTTTCTACGCCCCTGCCGGGGCTATCCGCATTGTTGGAGCAAACCCACGATTCACGCCGTAGGCTGATTTCTTACGCTCCTGCCGGGGCTAGAACATGGTCTCCGGAAAGTGCCGAGGTTTGTTAAGCGGTTTTAATACTGTCCAAGATCTGCGCGGCGTGTTCGTCGGGCTTCACGCGGCGGAAAATTGCCGCGATTTTGCCGTCTGGGCCGATCACGAACGAGGAACGCTCCGTACCCATCGACTTGACGCCGAGGAAACTTTTCTCCACCCAGACGCCGTAGGCGCGCACGATGTCGCCGCTTTCGTCGCTGAGCAGCGGGAAGGGCAAGCCGTATTTATCGATGAACTTCTGATGGCTCGCCAGCGAGTCGGTGCTCACGCCGAAAAGCACGGCGTTCTCCCGCTGAAAATCGGGCCAGCGGTCGCGCACGCCGCAGGCCTGGGCCGTGCAGCCCGGCGTGTCATCCTTTGGGTAGAAATAGAGGATGATGTGTTTCCCGGTGAAATCCTGGAGGCGGACGGTTTGACCGGTGCCGTATTCGCCGCCGAGGGCGGTGGTGGTAAAGTCCGGGGCGGAGTCGCCGACTTGCAGTTCGGTTGCCATAATTGATCACAACATAACCTTTTTGCGGACGGCAACAAATCGGCCCGACCGCTGGCAGGCGTTTTGCTGAATAGGCAGGTGACAAAACGTTTTCACAACGGGACGCAGGAAGTTGTTGCCACTCCGAGCCGAAAAACGTACATTCCAATCAATCAATTGATGGTTTTACCAACCCTTTGCCCCAATCATGCGCCCTGCCCATCGGCGGTCCGCGCCTAACTATGCTGAGATTTCCTGTCTCGCCGCAGAAGCAGGAGGATTTACACGAGCGGATGCGTCAGCTTCAACTCGTGGAGGGAGTGATCGAGGAAAGTTACTTCAAGGCGTCCGGTC